>CAMFDG010000003.1 GCA_945949045.1 uncultured Lachnospiraceae bacterium | reverse complement strand
CGACAAAAAAGAAGTGTAATCTTTGAGGCTGGCTAAACTTTTTTACTAAAACTTCCCACACTGATTTTCGTGCGACTCTGCCTGCCACCGGGATTCTCCGGGGATGGATAGCGGTGGCAGGCAGAGTCGCACGAAAATCAGTGTGGGAAGTTTTTATCATTTTAGTTCTCAAGCACTCCCTGTAATACCTGGATCATTTCTTCAATATCAATCGGTTTTGACAGGAACGCATTCATGCCACACTCTTTGGCAGCCTTGCGGTCCTCATCAAAGGCATTGGCTGTCATCGCCAGGATCGGAATACCGGCCAGACCCGGATCTGCCAGGGCACGAATGTGCCTTGTGGCTTCGTAACCATCCATAATCGGCATCTGTATATCCATGAGCACCAGATCGTAATCTCCGGGGCTGGAGGCAGCCACCTTCTCCAGAGCCTCGGCACCATTTACTGCCGTATCGATTTTTGCCCCATAATCCCCGAGAATCTCCAGTACAATCTCCCGGTTTAATTCATTATCCTCTGCCAGCAGTAACCGTCTGCCTTCAAAAATGTTCTGCTTTTGAACATCAGGAAGCCTCTCCAGTTCTTTGATCTTAGCCACGCTTCTGCGTTCCGTCTGCAGACGCAGTTCCAATCGGATGATAAATTCCGTTCCCTTGCCCTGCTTTGTTTTCACCTCAATGGTACCGCCCATCATGTCTATGATATTTTTGGAGATAGCCATGCCAAGACCGGTACCCTGGATCCTGCTGACAGTAGATGTATGTTCTCTCTCGAAGGGCTCAAAAATCCGTTTTGCAAATTCCGGACTCATGCCAATACCGGTGTCCCTGACACGAATCTCATATTTTCCCTTTCCCTCCGGAGCATTGGGAATCTGCGAGATTCGAACAGAAACTGTGCCCCCGGGCAGTGAAAACTTGACAGCATTGCTTAACAGGTTCAAAAGGACCTGATTCAGACGGGTTTTATCGCCATATACGTCCTCATCGGTTACATCTATCATATCCATATACAGTTCCAGCTGCTTTGCATGAATCTGACCGCTGATGATGGTTTTAATATCGTGAAGCATATCCGACAGATTGATTTCCATCTCATCCAGCTCAATCTTGCCACTCTCAATGCGGCTCATATCAAGTACATCATTAATAAGGGACAGCAGATGATTTCCGGAAGCAAGAATTTTCTCCAGATAGTCCTTTACTTTTTCCGGATTTGACACATTTGCGATTGCAAGTGTGGTAAATCCGACGACCGCATTCATAGGTGTCCGGATATCATGCGACATATTGGAAAGGAAGGTACTCTTGGCCCGGTTTGCAACCTGGGCAACATTCACCGCATCCTCAAGTGCCTGATTGATCTTCTTATCACTGGTACGATCCGACATTACAAGGATATACTTCTTCTCTCCCTGAATATCGCTGCACAGGGCAATCACATGGAACCAGCGAATCTCTCCGGTCTTCTGATGGACATATTCCCGATCCCACTCTCCCTGCTGGCCGGGAAGGATGTCGGGAAGCTGGTCCAGAACCCGGACCGTCTCCTCATCCTCTACCAGATGATCAATCTCCCGAATGTTGGCACGAGCCTGTTCCTCCGGAATACCGATCAGTTTTTCTATGTTGGGACTAATATAATCCACCCGAAAGGTTTCCGCATCCAGCATCAGGAAAATGTCATCGACATGAACAGACAATTTTGCAAATAATTCCTCCCGGTAAAGAATCTCCCGATCTTTTTTCTGTAATTTCAACTGGCTCTGCCGGAGAATCAATATAATGAGAAGCACACCGAGGCCGATGGCAAGTCCGGCCACCAGTACAAGCGTACTGGACTGAAGACTGTTCATGCTGGCATTGACCACACTGACCGGAACGATCCCCAGCACGATCCAATCCTCAAAATCCGCTGACTCGTAATTCAGATAATACTTCTTGTTGTCCAGACGAAAGACCATTGTACCGGAGCGCCCCTGCTTAAAATCCTCCTGCAGAGCATCAATTTCCTCACTGCTCATGTTGGAATCTCTTTTTAATGTAGCTAAAAGGTTATAGATCTTGCGCTGTCCATCCGTCGTGTTATCTACAATTACCCGGCCGTCTGTGTGTATGACATAGGTGCTGGACTTTCCCCCAAAGGCTGCAATTTTTAACGCGTCCACCAGATCACTGTTATTATAGCTGATGGCAATCGCCTCATAATCAAATCCCCGGTAGGTTCCATGTCCCGAAGGCACAGCAAACACCAAGATCTCCGGCTTTTCGGGCACTACAGAGTTCACTACCACATCCTCACCACGGAAAATCAGGCCCTCCAGATTCTGTTTCAGATCCAGATATCCGGTTTTTCCCTCCACGGTCCGGTATTCTCCCTCCCTGGAAATAAAGTAAAAGTCTGTAAAGCCACACTCCTCCTCTGCTTTGGCGATATAGGCATCTATCTCCTGTTCATCATCCACGCTTTGAAAATAAGGAACCCACATATGCATCGTGCTGCAGTTTCGGGCCACCAGACTATGTAAAGACCGATTGGCCTGATGATAAATCTCCGTCAGGTGATCTGAGCTTTCCTGATAGATGGTCTGATTGACAAAACCGTAGTACCACGCACCTGCCGCAAAGATCCCAACCGTCAGCGCAACCGACGAGAGAATGGTAAGCAGTCGTTTTCCCATGATCTACCCTTCCTTTCCTTGAGCGGATTCTGATATTCACTCTCAATGTTTGATGGTCACATAATCCGTGGGAGGAAGCAGCTGACCGGTGGCCTTCACACTGTCAAGCATACAGTCGTAGCTGTTATATTCGTCCACATACTGTTCCTGCCGCTTTGCTTTTAAATCCTCCGGCATGGGACAATTGCAGTAGACAGGATCTTCAATATAACCATCCTCCCCCAGCAGCAATACCTTATATACGGAGTCCTCCTCCAGAGGGGTTCCACCGATGGTAATTTCGCCCAATGTGTAAGTGCCATCCCCGTGATCGGTAACGGTATACTCCATTCCGCTGGTAACGGGGATATTATTATAGTGACGTATCGGATTTGATCCATCCTCCTTCACATTTACCAGCCACTCCATAATTCTTCGAATCTCAGCACCGGTATATTCTCCCCGGTAGGCAACGGTCTTGAAGGTCATCAGCCATTTCAACTGCTGCTCCGTATAATCTCCCTCAAAAACCGGTGAACTTACCACATTGGAGTAACCAATCGCGATCTCATCACCGGTGCCGGTGCGCATGGTATTCAAAAGGGAGGAAGCGGCGGGGCTTCCGTGTTTTCCAAAGCGATAGGGATATGCTGTCTTCTGTGTGAACAATACCTCCTGGGGCACAGCGTCCTTCTCATCTGTCAGCTGGTCATTAAAATCTTCATATGCCCCCTGAGCTCCGTATTCGCCGCTCATCATTTTATGGGCCACATCCCTGGAAATTGCAAAAAACTCCGTAGAAGCAAGACGCATATACATATGGTTCCGCTCCGTGCACTCCTTCACACAATCCAGGAAATCCCCCATTCCGATATCAACCGTCTTGTTATAAGAAAGTACCGATGCTCCCGAGGCCAGATGGCACTGTCCCTCTTCACTGAATATGGCATCCAGCACCCGCATGACCGCCTCTTGTTTTTTCTCATCCTTTTCCACATGCTTCGCAACTGCAAGCTGGCACATGGGGTACGTCAAAATCCAGTTGTCCTCAGAGGTTTCACCAAAATAAGGAAGCATCTCACAGTTCATACCATACTGCTGACGGACAATCACACAGTCATTGGCGGTTGCCCTGATCATGGCTGCCTTTCCCTCCAAAAAAGGGGTCGTGACATCACTGAATTTTTTTACCGCATCCTCCGGCTCGAAACGAATATCCTTCAGATACTGTTCATACCTCTCAAATACCTGCGGCCATACCTTGTCATCAAGTCCCACCGGATGATCATCCGTCTCGCTCTCATATCTCATGCGCCATGTGGTACCGTCCAGACTCATGAGCTGCGGAATGGAGTTTCCCTGTAAAATCTCCAGGCAGGTGTAGTCAGCATTCCAATCTGTAGCAAATCCCTGAATTCCCAGCTCCTCAAAGCGGTCAATGGCATCCACGAATTCAGCGTAATTGGTGGGTAACGGGATGTTGTATTTGTCGAATAAATCCCTGTTGGCCACATAACCATCCACCTCTGCGCACATAGGCAGCCAGCGGATCGCTCCATCTGCCTCCCTGTTATTCTCAATATAGCTGCTGTAGAAGGTCCCCACAACCTCACTTTCACTCAGATCCATGAGCTGACCGGACATATGGGCCGCATCATTTAAAGAGAAGCGGCGACAGGTAATGATATCCGGCATATCGGCTCCACGCTCCACCAGATCCGTGTAATAGGCCATGGTGTTATACCCCACCACAAAGGTAAAGTCAATATCAGGGAACTGTTTCTCCAGCCACGGGGTCAATTCCTTTGTCATGTTTTTATCCCACAGATACATGGTTATCTCTGTCCTGTCATTTTCTTCCCAGCCGGTAACCCACAGAGAAGCCAGCATTGCCAGTACCAGTGCTGCAGCAATCAAGCGTTTTTTCATCCCTTTTTCTCCTCGTCTTTCTTCTATCCCGCATACGGGAGGTAAACAAACATATCATCCTGATTCACACCGTCAATGGTCAATGGGTAGCCACCGTGTCCCTCTTCATAGGTAAAATAACACTGCTTATCATGATAGATAAAATAATACTTTTTCTCTTTTTCGTCAAAGCCATAGGGAATGATCTGCTCGCCTTCCTCTATCTCAATATCCCCATCATCAGACATTGCCTTTAACCTTCGTTTCAGGGTCAGCACCTTATACCCCTCTTTGTTATAAATTGCTTTTGCCTCCGGTGAATCTAACGTATCGTAGATTTCCGGATCCGGCTCGTTGTTGAATTTGATGAAATCATCCACGCTGGTCAGCTGGTCATTTTCCAATCTCATAGGTATTTTGACCCCATAGGTACCAAACACATCCGCACGGGTATGAAATGTAATCTGATTACCTGAAATGGAGGATGCATCCTGCACACCACCGTTTTGAACTGCTATTTCATCCAGAGTGTTCCCATTATATTTTACAATGTAACTGGTTACCCAGTCGTTTGCGCTGCATACCTGTATGATGGTGTAAAAACCGGTATCATCGATCTCTAAAATATATCCGGTATCTATCCATTCTACATAATCATTGATTTCATATTCTGCATCACCATATTGAATTTTAACGGAATCCTCCTGATACGACAGCTGCAATTCCTTTCCCCTGTAATTCACCGGAGTGTCCGGTTCGAAGGAAATCACCTTAGTTTCCTCTTTCTCAGATGATGCTTCCAAAGTTTCTTCTAAAGACTCCGCCGCGCTAATTTCCGTCGTCTCTGTGTTTTCAGAATTTACCACCTGTAACTGTGTATCCACCTCATTTTTTGCCTGATGATCCGAACTGCATCCACACGCACTGAATACACACAGACATGTGAGCAGAACCACGATTTTTCTCTTCATATCACTTTCCCTCTACTTTTGATGTAATACGCATGACCTTTTAAACATATTTCCATTATTCATATTTTTTACAGTAAGAATTGATGTGCTACATATATGAAAAACTACTCGGTGTATACCTGACAGTAACGATAATGACCATTTTTCTGTCCTCGTCAATACGATATACCATCGTAAAATTCTTTGCAAAAAGCTGACGATACCCCCGATTGGCAAAAGCACCTGTTCTTCTGATGGACCCCCGATAAGGCCTCTCACCCAAACTCAAAATAGCAGCTTCTAAAGCATCTGCCATCTTCTCTGCCGTACCTGTTTCCTTAAAATCATCTGCAATATGATTGTGGATAGCATCAAGGTCACCGGATGCTCTCTGCATCAACTTTACAGTATATTTAGCCAATATGTTTCCTCCTAAGTGATGCTAATGTCTCTTTTGCGTCAAGCAAAATACTTGTTGCTTTGTATTCTTCCTCAGCTTCTGAGATTGCATTGTCAATAAGCTGTGTTTCCACGATCTGTTCATATGTTTCTATACTCATTACAACTAAATCGCCATATCCATTCTTTGTGATAAAAATGGGTTCCTTTACTGCATGGCAAACATCTGATATATCAGTTGTATTTCTTAAATCAGTAATTGGTCTAATCTGTGGCATACACACACCTCTCTTTCTTTGTACATTATCATAACAGAATTATGTACATTTCACAATAATAATATCGTAAAGTGAATTTGCCCGGAGAAAACACCCGGAGAAAATGGCTGAAAATGTATAGAGAATGGAGGAAAATGGCCGGCAGGGAACTATTTTCTCCTATGCGCCCATCAAAAACAGAAAATTTCCTGATTTCGTATTTAAAATGGGCTATGGAGAACAATTATTCCCTATGCGCCCAAAATCCGTCACTCACATGTAAATTTTGTGTTTAAAATGGGCTCATGGAAAAAAAGATATATCCAGCGCCCAAAATCCGTCCTCCGGACATGAATTCCGCAGAAAAAATGGGCGCATGAAGAAAAATCAGATACTGTTGATCCAATGGGAGCCTTCTGCAGTGTAATCGTAAAGGCAGGTTTATAATCAGATTAGAAAACCGAAGGATATTGGGTACAGCCTGATACCGTACTACTCATATTCTTTTCCTCCGATTTTGATGATTGACTATAACAAAAAAAGGACATCCCATTCGATAAAATGAGTTGTCCTTTATGCGCTATATTTTGTTATTCCACTACATCATCATGTATTATGCAGTACTTACGGTTAAAAAATTGATGTACAATTGATGTACCAAACCCGTTTTGATGTACTTCGGAAACACTTTTTAATCCTCAAAAAGTCTCCGTTTTCTCTCAATCATCTCGTCAATCCGATCGATATACTGCTGCACATCCTTCACATTCTCGCACCGTTCAATCCGGTGTGTCCCGTCCGGGTTCGGTTCTGCCCACACCCGCTTCGTGCTGCTTCCGGCACCGCAGGCAACGATGGTCTGCACTTCCTCCATAATTAAAATGTTATAAATGCCTGCTTTTCCCGGCTTGGCATAACCCACGTTCTCCATATTTCCGGCCATTCCCTTCTGGCGGTAGAGATAATAGGGAGAAAGCCCCATTTCCCGGCAGTATTCCGCACACAGATCCATATGCTCCTTGGTATTAACCATCTGCATCTTTTCATAGCGATCCTTGTATATGTTCAGCCGCGCGGCGCGCTTAATAGCCAGGGAATGGATCGTAATGTTGTCCGGATCCAGTTTCTTCAACTCCTCCATGGTGTGGCGCACATCCTCTAAATTCTCCTCCGGAAGTCCCATGATGAGGTCCATATTGATGTCATCAAAGCCCAGTCGTCTGGCAAGCCGGAAGCTATCTACGGTCTGCTCTACCGTGTGGTGGCGGCCGATGATATCCAGCGTTTCCTGCTTCATGGTCTGGGGATTGATGGAGATACGGCTGATGCCGTTGTCCCGAAGTACAGAAAGCTTTTCCTCCGTAATGGAATCCGGCCGTCCCGCCTCCACGGTAAATTCCAGACAATGGGACAGGTCAAAACTTCCCCTGATCTTTCTGATCAATCGGTCCAGCTGCACCGGTTCCAGAGTGGTAGGGGTTCCTCCACCGATATAGACGGAATTAAGCGTTTTCCCGGAAAAGGTTTCCGCCACATAATCCAGTTCTTTTTCCAGTGCATCCAGGTAGACATCGACTCTTGATTTCCACGAGGCCAGCGGATAGGAGGTAAAGGAGCAGTACAGGCAGGTGCTGGGGCAGAAGGGAATGCCCACGTAGAGACTGTAGCCATTCTCATAATCGACCCGGGACAAAAGAGCCCGCTCGGTCTTAGCAATGCCGATTGCCAGCTGAATCTTCTCATCGGAAGCCAGATAGGTCTGTTTCATATAGTCTGTAATCTCTTCCTGGCTCTTCCCTTCATTCAGAAGCTTCATGGGAATTTTCGTAGGTCGGATCCCCGTCAGCGTTCCCCAGGGAAGAAAATGCCCTGTCTCCTTCTCCAAAAGCTCATACAGATGCTCTTTTAAGGCATTTTTCGTGGCTGTACGGTCAGAAAAATCCACTGCAAAGGTACTGTGCGCCGGTCCCTCCGGTGCGTCCTCCCATGCGATGGTAATTCGGTTATCTTCATATTGTATCGCAAAATGTCCTGCCGCCGGACTCTCCGGCTTCACATCCTGATCCTGGCTGCCGGATGCTGCCCTTTCTTCTATGGAGTGATTTGTGCAGGCCACATTTTTCCCTTCGGCCTGAGCTTCTTTCGTATAATAAAGTTCCACATCCTCCTTCGGAAAAAAGGCCTTGATCAGCGAATGGATATCATATTCAAATTCAGTTCGGTTTAAGGTTACGATTATCATGCGTACGGGTTATACATCCTCTCATTTTCAATCGTTGTCACATCATTGTGTCCCGGGTAAACGGTGGTGCGCTCCGGCAATGTCAGAAGCTTTTCTCTGACTGAGCGGACAAGCTGTGAGGTGCTGCCCCCCGGCAGGTCGGATCTTCCCACAGAGCAGCAGAACAGCGTATCTCCACTGAAGATCACATCCTCATAAGGGAAATAATAACAGCAGCCGCCCTTCGTGTGTCCCGGCGTAAATAGAACACGGATATGAAAGCCTGCCAGCTCCAGTTCCTGCCCATCCTTTACGAAAACATCCGCGTGAAACACACTCTGCTCTCCGATCATCCAGGATACATTTAAGTTGGAATCCTCCAGCGTCTCTTTTTCTCCCTCATAAGCATAGATGGGAATGTGAAATTCCTCTGCCAGCTCTTCTGCCCCTGTGGCGTGGTCAAAATGTCCGTGGGTCAAAAGTACAGCCACCGGTGTGCAGCCTTCCTCACGGATCTTCTCAGCCAGCTTCTTCGGACTTGCTCCCGGATCGATCACCAACAGTTCCTTCGTTTCCTCATTGATTGCAAAATAGCAGTTGGTCTGCACAGGACCTACCACATATTGATTCATTTTCAGCTTTCCCATTCCATCACCCTGTTGTTCTTTCTATATCAATAACACTTTCGATCTGTTTGATCTTATCCACGATCTTTGTGATCTGCTCCCGGCCCTTGGTCTGGAAGGCCACCTCAATGGAGGCAATTCCCTGCTTGCTGGTATTGGAATGAATTCCGGAAATATTGATCTCCGCCTCCGTAAAAACGCGGGTAATGTCCACCAGAAGCCCGGATCGGTCATGGCAAAAAATCTTGATATCTGCGTGATATTCGCCAAACTGCTCTTTCTCTGCACCTTCCTGCCACTCTGCCTCGATGAGACGCGCCCGTTCCATATCCGACAGGTGCAGGATATTGATGCAGTCGGTCCGGTGAATGGAAACGCCCCGGCCTCTTGTGACAAAGCCCACAATCTCGTCTCCCGGCACCGGGCTGCAGCATTTACTGAAATGCACTGCAACATCATAAAGGCCCTTTACCACAATACCGCTCTTAGAATGCTTTTGCACCTCTTCCGGCTTATTCTCGCCGACGGCATTTAAGACATCCTGATCCGTAAGGGCTACCGGATGATCCTTCTTGTACTCCTCATACATCCGGTTGACAATCTGGCTCTCTTTTAAGCCCCCGTGGCCCACGGTGGCAAGACAGGATTTCCAATCGTGAAAACCATATTTTCGAATAATTTTCTCCTGATATTCCGGCTTATTGATTTCCGGGAAATTGATGCCCTTGGACTTGGCGTAGGCGATGATCACTTCCTTGCCGTGAAGGATGTTTTCCTCCTTCAGTTCACTCCTGAACCATTGATTGATCTTGTTCTTTGCCTGGGTACTGCGGACGATTTTCAGCCAGTCTCTGCTTGGTCCCCTGGAGTTCTGGGAGGTGATGATTTCTACCCGGTCTCCGTTCTGAATCACGTAATCGATGGGAACCAGTTTTCCGTTGACCTTCGCTCCCACCATCTTATTTCCCACGGCCGAATGGACACTGTAGGCAAAGTCAATGGGGGTTGATCCTGTCGGAAGATTCTTCACATCACCGGAGGGGGTAAAACAGAATACCGTATCGGAAAAGAGATCCAGATCACTTTTCAAAAGGGTCATGAATTCCTTGTTATCCGACATATCCCGCTGCCACTCCAGGATCTGGCGAAGCCAGCTCAGCTTCTCCTCCTCGGTTACGGTGGTGGTGGTGGATATGCCATTGTTGGCTTCCTTATATTTCCAGTGGGCGGCAATACCATATTCCGCCGTGCGGTGCATCTCAAAGGTACGGATCTGGATCTCAAAGGGCTGGCCGCTTGGTCCAATCAGCGTAGTATGCAGCGACTGGTACATATTGGGCTTTGGCATGGCAATGTAATCCTTGAAGCGGCCCGGAACCGGCTTATATTTCTCATGCATGATGCCAAGAGCTGCATAACAGTCCTTGATGGTATCCACGATAATGCGGATGGCGAACAGATCATAGATCTGGTCAATGGTTTTTCCCTGATTGACCATCTTTTTGTAAATAGAAAAGAAGTGCTTGGCCCTACCGGAAATTTCCGCCTTGATACCGGCCTCCTCAATTTCCTCCCGCACCTGCTCTACCAGATTCTGGACATATTCCTCACGAACATACTTACGGACAGAAATCTTCTCCACCAGATCGTAGTATGCCTCCGGATCCAGATACTTCAGCGACAGATCCTCTAACTCGACCTTGATCTTGCTGATACCAAGACGCTGAGCAATGGGGCAGTAAATTTCCTGGGTCTCTCTGGCAATGCGGATCTGTGCCTCTCTGGACTGGTATTTTAAGGTTCTCATATTGTGAAGCCGGTCCGCCAGCTTGATCAGAATGACACGTATGTCCTTTGCCATGGCAAGGAACATTTTTCTCAGATTCTCTGCCTGCATTTCCAGACGATCTGCATTTTTGTCCTTGGCATTCTTGATGTTGTCTGTCAGATGCAGATGCTGCAGCTTGGTAACACCATCTACCAGAAGCAGCACCTCGTCACCGAATTCCTGCCGCATCTCATCCTCTGTCATGATGGTATCCTCCAGCACATCATGCAGAAGTCCCGCCGCGATCGTCTCCTTATCCAACTCCAGCTCTGCCAGAATAATAGACACACAGAGGGGATGAATGATATAGGCCTCTCCCGACTTGCGTACCTGCCCCTTATGGGCCTCATAAGCTGTCTGATATGCCTTCTCGATCAGGGAAATATCCGCAGATGGATGATACTTGCGAATACTCTCAATGAGTTCCTTATACAGATCCTCCGGTTGAACAAATTCTTTAATTGGCTTAATACTCCCGGAATCCGAATGATACTCCTGCTCAATTCGCTCCAGTTCTTCTGTAGAAATATCTGCCATGTACTCACCCACTTATTCATACTTATATCATAATACTTTATTATATTTTATTTTTTTATTGAATGCAATGCTTTCCAGTTCAAAAATTACCGGTCTGACAGGACTTTCGATTCGCCCCGTAAAAGGTTCAGATTCCGAATATAACGCTGCATACGGCTGCCGGTTACGAAAGTATCCTCCAGATATACAAACCCGAGTTTCCCCAGCAGCGCTGCGGAAGCATGATTTTGGGGATCTGTCAGGGCATTGATCCGCGGGAAGTCCAGATTCTCTCCTGCAAACGTAAGAATTGCATTACATACCTCTGTTGCAATTCCCCGGTGCTGAAAATGCGGATGAATCAGATAACCAAGCTCCAGCTCCACACCGGACGCATACTCTCTGTGCTCCAACCCCGCCCGTCCGATCAATTTCCCGGTCTTTCGGTGGATCACCGCCCACATCCCATACCCATAGTATCCGTACATATTGGAAATATATGCCTCCTGATAACTTTTTTCCTCCTCCCTCGGGAACAGAGGCTCGATAAATCCGGGCACTCGCTTTCCATTTCCCGTTTCGCGCCAGGTGATCCCGGGCTGTTCATAGAGGCAGATCAGGTCATCCAGATCATCCACTGTCATTTCCCGCAGCAGGCAGCGGTCCGTTACCGCAATGGTCCATGGCAGCCCGTGACATCTCCGGTAAATGCGATCCAGAAATTCCAGATCTACCTCCTCAAAGCCTTCGATGACCATTGGTACCCCCGGAAAGGACTGTCCCGGAAAGCAGGGATTAACGTAACCGGCCACGGCCAGTCCTAACTGTCCTGCCGCCTGGGCACTTACATCAGTGGCTGCAATGAGAAGCACCTCCTCCGGCTTAAGCCCCCCAGCCTCCAAAGTGTCCCTCATACGGTTCCCCAGCCATTCTTTCCTTTGCGCCGGTTTTTGTGTCTTACCGGCGTCTTTTGTGGAAAAAGTATTTTCCATCTTTTCTGCCGGTATCTCATAGATTGGAATCCGTTCTTCCTTGTTTTGACAAAAAAGGGAGGGGTTCCATTCCCCCTCCACATATATCAGTGCTGTAAGCTCCATGCTATAACGTCTCCGGCTCCGGATAATCCTCGCCAAAGGTCTCCACTTCAACGGTCTTCATCACCTGCGCCTCAATCGGACGGTCACTGTAGTCCGTTGCTGTCCGGGCAATCTTGTCCACAACCTCCATGCCCTCAACTATTTTACCAAATGCCGCATAAGCTCCGTCAAGATGCGGTGCATCCTTGTGCATAATAAAGAACTGGCTTCCCGCCGAATCCGGCATCATGGAACGCGCCATGGAAAGGACACCTGCCGTGTGCTTTAACTCATTCTTCACTCCGTTCTGCGCAAACTCACCCTTTATTCCGTAGCCCGGGCCGCCCATGCCGCTGCCCTCCGGGTCTCCACCCTGGATCATAAATCCGTTGATCACGCGGTGAAAAATAAGGCCGTCGTAAAATCCTTTTTTCACCAGACTGATAAAGTTATTCACCGTATTCGGCGCGACCTCGGGGTAAAGTTCTGCCTTCATCACACTACCGTCTTCCATTGTAATTGTAACGATTGGATTTGCCATGTTGTTTTCCTCTTTTCTTTTCGCTGTTGTTTTGACCATTCACCTGATCTGCCAATTGCTCCATCGCTGCTCAAGACTCCGCTCCGGCAGACGCAAAGCAATTCTAATATATTATACACAAGTTCGATACAATAAAACAAGTCTCTGTGCAAAATGTATACGCTTTTCGCGCCTTTACAGTACGAAACACATCAGCTATGATACAATCAAAGTCTGTATTGGGGAGCGGACTTCAGCGTAAAAAGGGATTGGATTACAACATGCAAAGGAGAATGATGCTATTTACAACGAAAATACTATGGGTCGACACGTACAGAGTATGATTTGCCAGGAGGATTTTATGGATGACCTGAAATCCTGGCTTTTTACCATCGAGGATGAACGCATTCTATTGGCGCGGAAATTCCTCTTTGAAGTAGATTTATCCGACACCGAACAATTAAGAGATACCCTATATTCATATGGAAGCCACCTCTCAGAGAAAAATTATATAGGCCGGAAATTCTTTAGTCAGATGGCTGACATTCTGCGGCAAATGGAACTGAATCGATCCGCCGCACAGTCTTAAGCGCTACACGCTGATGTAACAAATGAATCCCCCTCTTTATGCGAAAGGAGGCTGTGGAATTCCCACAGCCTCCTGTTTTTAGCTTCTCCTAGCACTCCGGCTCAATCAGTCCGAACGTATTGCCCTTACGCTTATACACCACATTGACCTCATCGGTCTCCGCATTACGGAATACAAAGAAATCATGCCCTGTAAGCTCCATCTGCACGCATGCATCCTCCGGATACATCGGCTTCATACCAAATCTCTTGGTACGGACGATCTTGATCTCCTCATCGTCCTCATCCTCTTCTGTCTCAATAAAATCAGGATTAAAATTATCTGATACATTCATCTTCTTGGATGCCAGCTTCGTGCGATATTTCTTCAACTGCCGCTCGATGACCTCCTCAACCAGATCAATGGATACATACATATCACTGCTGACCTGCTCCGATCGAATCATATGTCCCTTAATCGGAATCGTTACCTCGATCTTCTTACGCTCCTTCTCTACGCTCAGCGTAACGAACACATCCGTGTCTGGCGTAAAATACTTCTCCAGCTTCCCAAGCCGCTCCTCTACGGCCGCCTTTAACCCCTCTGTCAGTTCAATATTTCTTCCGGTAATTGTGATTCTCATGATGCCCAACCCCTTTGCTGTATATTTGATACCTTAAGTATCATGGTAGTATTATAACATAAGTACCAAAAAAGGCAAAGGTTTTCCGGAAAATTTATGCGATTTTCATACTTTTAATATTGTCTTTGCAGAATCTTATCTTTTAATATCTTTGTACATCTTATACACAGGCCCGCTTTGCGGATTCCAGAATAATCCATGTCCCGCTTTTCCCACTTTTCCTTTTCACGAAATGGGGCTGGGATATATGCGCAAAAAACAATTCTCTATGTCCCATTTTTACTGCTTTTTTCCTCTAGAAAATGGCGTTAGGGACATATACGCTCATTTCCTATCTCCCATGTCCCGCTTTTTCCTCAAAAGCGGGACATACAATTCTAGGATTTTCATATATATCCCCAACCATCATTTTTCCTCATAAAAAGGCACTTTTTCAGGACATAGCGACTATATTTTTCTCTATATGTCCTACCGAGCTGCTTTCCAATGCAGTTCACTTTTCCTCTGGGACATAGGTATAGGTTTTTTCTCTATATATCCCACTGAGCTTTTTTTATAAGCCTTTTTCTACAAGATCTTCTCCAAAATAAGTGTTAATCAGTTCTTGTATTCTCCCTGTGTCAAGAGGCTGCTCATTTGTCTCATAGGTTGTAATCAACTGCATATTGGGCTGAATATGATTTTGCATATATAATACAATTTTTTCGGCCACAGATCTGGAATACTTCGGTACATCCATCATTCCAAAATGCTCCCAGTAAAATAACTCCCCCGTTCTCGGATGCCTGATTGTGAAATCCGGATATACGATTACATCACCTAACTTTAGTTCACATTCATACCGGTATGGAATCTTATTCATATATAATACCATCGCAATCAGAGCCTCTGACTTTGACCTTACATATTCGTTTTTGCAGGTCTTATATTTCAGTTGTTCCGGATATTTATTATTTTTATTATAAGGGGAATTTGCCCAGGAAAGAAATTCCTTGGACTCTGGTCGGAAATATGGTTCCAGTAGTTCCTGATATGCAGGATCTGCAACAAGCCTTAGCACTTTTCTTCTATTCTCAGCAGAATGCCGCAAATAAAAGTCGATAGCTTCAAGCTCATTTTCGTCATCCTTTTCCAATTTTGTCAAATACGTACGCATTGCAAGCTGCTTTGCATATTCTTTTTGGGTTTTGGGGATGTACGTTTGTGAATGACCATCACTATGAAACCACTTGATACGATTGCCGTTGTGAACACAATTGAGTTTTCCTTCAGGGAGCTGGCAAAGCTGTTCCTGAATACTTTTAATTTCTTTCTCAAGCCTTTGCTTTTCCGAAAGAACATCCTGATAAATGGATATAAAAATCACTCCTTCCATATTTAATTATGTTGTTATTAAAACACACAACTTGTCTTCTGTAAAGGGGATTATCAATCTTTTTTAAATATTATATTGCAATAGGACATATGTAAAAAAACACCTCTCTATGTCCCGCTTTTACCCCCCTTTGAAAAAATGAGGACTGGGACATATGCGCAAAAAACAATTCTCTATGTCCCATTTTTACCGCTTTTTCCCTTTAGAAAATGGCGTTAGGGACATATACGCTCATTACCTATCTCCCATGTCCCGCTTTTTCCTCAAAAGCGGGACATACAATTCTAGGATTTTCATATATATCCCCAACCATCATTTTTCCTCATAAAAAGGCACTTTTTCAGGACATAACGACTATATTTTTCTCTATATGTCCCACTCCACAAAACCGATCCAGCTACAAATGATACACAGTGAATTCGATGCTATTTCGCTGAATGTCTACCTCATTGTTCCTCTGCGACGTTGCCATCGCTCAACACAGCCACCCCTATGCCTTGCTCTTCGGACTTGCATAAGAAACAGCGTAACTGATCTGCTATACTAGACTCCTGCCACAAGTTCCTCCAACTGCTGGGACAATTCCTCCCAGGCCTCCATATCTGCCATGATTTCTTCCTCCATGGCATCAATCTCTGCCTGAATCTCTGTCAGCTTGGAATAGCTGGACTGATACTCCGGCCGAAGAAGCTCCGCCTTCAATTCCTCCAGCTTTTCCTCCTTCACCGCAAGCTCGTCCTCCGCTTTTTTGATCTTCTTCTCCAGCCTTGAGCGTTCCTTCCCCGGGTTGTAATAACTCTTTTTCCCGCCCGGAGCATTGGCACCTTTTCCGGCAAGGGAAACTGCTTGCGCGTCTGCCGTTCCCCCATGATCAGAAGCGAAGCTGATCAGTCCGCCCAGTGCTGCAGGTGTCTTCCGGTAATCGTCCCCGGACTCCGCTGCCTCCCGGTCTAGCTTCTCCTGATATTCTTCATAGCCAAACTGATACAAATGGGTGGTTCCATCCTCGAATACAAGCAGACGGTCTGCCACCTTTTTCACGAAATAACGGTCGTGGGACACAAAGATCAGGGTACCGGTGAAGCTTTTGAGCATGCTCTCCAGCGTCTCCTTCCCGACGATGTCCATGTGGTTGGTGGGCTCATCGAGAATCAGGACATTGGGCCGGCGCTTCAGGATCTTGCAGAGTGCCAGTCTCACCTTCTCCCCGCCGGATAACATATCGATCTGCTTGAATACATCATCCCCGGAAAACAGGAAAGCTCCCAACGCATTTCGCACCTCAGTCTCCGTAAGGTTCGGGAACTCATCCCAATAATCATCCAACACCGTCTTATCACTGGAATACATGGCCATCTGCTGGTCAAAATATCCGATCTGCACATTGGTTCCGAACCGAAACTCTCCGGAAAGGGGGGAAATAAGGTTCACAAGGGTCTTAAGAAGCGTAGATTTTCCCAAGCCGTTGCCACCTAAAATGCCAAGCTTTTCCCCCTTTTTGAGTTCAAAACTGACCGTGGAAAGAGGATGGTCATAGCCAATCTCCAAATGCGAGACAGAAAGCACATCATTTCCCGTCTCCTTCCGGGGTTCAAAATTCGCATGAAAGGTACGGGTGTCAAAGCGGTCCGGTGCCTCAATCTTTACCATGCGCTCAATGGCCTTCTCCTTGGAGTGGGCCATGGAAACCTTGGTAGGTTTATTTTTGAAACGGTCCACCATACGTTGCAGCCGTGCGATCTCTTTCTGCTGGGCATTATAATCCTTCATCAGCTTTTCATAGTTTGCTTTTTTGCGCTCCATGAAATTCGTATAATTGCCCGGGTAACGGGTCGCCGTACCATATTCGATCTCATAAACCACATCTACAATATGATCTAAGAACATCCGGTCATGGGAGACAACCACCACCGCCTTGGGATAACTCTTCAGATAACTCTCCAGCCACTCAATGGTCGTGATATCCAGATGGTTCGTAGGCTCGTCCAGAAGCAATATATCCGGCTTGCTTAAAAGCAGCTTGATAAAGGCAATTTTCGTCTGCTGGCCTCCGGAAAAATCGGACAGAGGTTTCTTTCGTTCCTCCTCAGAAAACCCAAATTTGCGGATCAGAACATCGTATTCCTTTTCAAAATAGTAGCCGCCATCCTCCTTGAAGGACTCCTCCATGGCGGTATAACGTGCAACCGCCTCCTCAGAATAATCGTGTTCCAGAGCCGTCGCTGCCGCTTCCAGCTCCTTTTTCCGTTTCTCCATGGGTGCAAAAACCTTACGAATCTCCTGCTCCAGTGTGATGGACGGATCCTCGAAGGCAATCTGCTTCAGATAGCCAATCTGTGGATTCCCCGCCTTCGCGATAAAAATGTCCTCATCGCTGTCACGCTTATCGAGATCCACCTCCCCGTTGATCAGCTTGAGAAGCGTTGTCTTGCCACAGCCGTTCCTCCCAACCACAGCAATCTTTTCCGTATTTCTGATTTCAAAATTGATGTCGTGCAGAATCACATCATCCGCGAAGGAGACGGCCCCGTGACAAATCTGGTATAACATATAACCTCCTAAATACTATGATGGGCATGGGATCAGAACAGCATTCACCTATTTGAATGCCTCCGGCTGGGATGCCAGATAATTCACAAACTGCTCCGCTGTACGGCCGGAAATTCCCCCGTGGGAAAGCTCCCACTTGTTGGCCTCCTGCTTCAGCTTCTCCTCATCCATGGTAACGCCGGCGCGTCTCGCCAGATGCACCACAATATCGAAGTATTCCTTCTGGGTCGGCTTGGAGTAATTGATGGTGACACCAAAACGGTTGACGAGAGAAAGCTTCTCCTCCACGGTATCGGAATGATGTCTGTCATTGGAATTATCCTGATCATTGCGGTCATTCCAGTTCTCCTTGATGAGATGGCGCCGGTTGGAGGTCGCATAGATCAGAATGTTCTCCGGCTTCGTCTCCACGCCGCCCTCGATGACTGCCTTTAAAAACTTGTACTCAATCTCAAACTCCTCGAAGGAAAGATCATCCATATAAATAATAAAACGGTAATTCCGATTCTTGATGTCAGCGATGATCTCTGATAGATACTTGAACTGATGCTTGTAAATCTCGATCATGCGAAGACCATCCTTATAATACTGGTTCACAATCGCCTTGATGCTGGTGGATTTACCGGTACCGCTGTCACCAAACAGCAGAACATTATTGGCCTTCTTACCCTGCACAAAGGCCTCGGTGTTGTCCACAAGCTTTTTCTTCTGAATTTCGTAGCCCACCAGATCATCCAGCATAACGGTGTCCATGTTGTTGATGGCCCGGAAAGTAAAGCTTCCCTGCGGCGTATCGTCAATACGAAAGGCCTTGTTCAGTCCAAACATGCCCACACCATAATCCTTATAAAATCCGGTTACCGCGTCAAAAAATTCCTTTTCGTCCTTTGCAGCCTCCAGCTGCTTACTGAGGGAGCGGACCTTCTCGCTGACGTTCTTATTATACATCAGATCCTTCTTGTGAATGGCCTTATAACTGGAAATCTGACTGAAGCAGCGAATTCCCAGGTCCCGCTCAATCGGCCCGAAATCATAGTCAAACAACTCCTTAAAAATGCGAAAATCATTCTGCACCAGCGCATTGACACTTCCCTCGCTGGCGCCGACCTTCTCGCAGGTCATGCTGAAAGGATTCTCACTCATCATCAGGAAAAAAGTCAGGTAATTGTGCCACAGATTATCATCAAAACCGTAATCCGTCGCCACTTTAAGAATACGCTTCACCTGCGTATTGATATCTCTGACCAGCCCGGTCTTATTGTATTCACCGGTCTCGTATTTCCCAAAAATCTCTCCCATCTGATAGAGGATGGAATCCTCATCAAGATCCCCGTACATTAATAACTGTGATATTTCCTGATACATACTGACTGCCTCTTTTCTTTCGTGCCTCCAAAAGCGTACTTTAACCGCTTTCGGATCCATTATCTTTCCCGATTATGCCACAAAAAAGGAGATTTGTAAACAAATCTCCTAAAACAGCACCCGGATCGTGGTCCCTTTTCCCGGTTCACTTTCCAATTTGATTTCCGCATCGTGCAGCGCCACGATGTGCTTGACAATGGCAAGACCAAGTCCTGTACCACCCGTCTGCTTGGAACGGCTCTTGTCCACCCGGTAAAACCGTTCGAAAATGCGTTCCTGCTGGTCTTTCGGAATGCCGATCCCGTTATCTTCTACCAAAAGCTGTGGGCGACCATCCTCCTTTGTTACCCGGATGTGAACATAACCGCCCTCATTGTTGTAGCGGATGGCATTCTGACCAAGATTATCAATAAGCTCGATGATCATATCCCGATTGCCACGAATCTCGCAGGGCTGTCCCTCATAGGAAAGAGAGATCTTCTGCTTCTGGGCATTGACCTTCAGCCCCTTCACGCATTCTGTGGCAATCTCATCCAGATCCAGTGTGTCACAGGATAGATCATCTCCCTCCTTACTGTCCAATTCGGACAGACGAATAATATCATTGATCAGGGAAAGCAGCCGGTTTGCATTCTGCTGAATTTCATGGGCAAAACGCGTCTCCTGCCCCGGATCCACCATATGGTTTTCGATCAGCTCCGCATATCCGGAAATCGCAGTCAAAGGTGTTTTCAACTCATGGGAAACATTGGCAGTAAAATCCTGCCGCACCTTCGCCGCCATCAGTATATTTTCGTGCTGGGCACGGATGGTATTGACAAAGGGCACCAGTTCCTTATAAGCCGGGACCTTCGCTGTATCCTCGATGTTTTCTGCCATCACCTGAATCGGTGCCAGCAGCTGACGGGTGAGGAAATGAGCAAGTACCACAGAAAACAGAATAATCAGAAGAATGATCAGAAGGACAATCGGTACTGCCGTCAGAAACAAATTTAAAATACTTCTCGCCTCTGTGGAAACCCGAAGCACTGTGCCATCCGAAAGGCGGAGCGCATAATAAAAGGTATTCATTTTCATTGTGGCGGAATCTCTCACACACTCTCCGGTACCATTCTTCAAGGCCTCCTGAACCTCCGGCCGGTCAGCGTGGTTCGTCAGCGCATCTGCCTGGGCATCATTATCATAGAGAACCTTTCCGTCCGTGTCGATCCAGGTGATACGCAGATCCTCCACATCAATCTGATAATCCCGCTCAAAATTCCTGCTGTCGGAATCCTTGCAAAACACACCGGAAGCTCCCAGAATTTCCGCGTTGATCTTAAGGTCCTTCTTCACCTGCCGCTGGAACAATGTATAGGAAATAAATGTCATACTGATCAGTGTGGCAATAATACCAAGCACCGCAGTTAAAATCAGGCATTTATTGATTTTCTGCTTCATAACTTCTCCTTACTCAATCACATAGCCCACATTACGTACCGTGCGGATTTTGCTGCCTGCCTCCCCCAGCTTCTGACGCAGTGTCTTGATATGCATATCCACGGTCCGTGACTCGCCCTCAAATTCCGTGCCCCAGACATGGCGCATGATGACCTCTCTGGAAAGCACCACATTCTGGTTCGTCATCAAAAGGCGCAGAAGTTCGTATTCCTTAAAGGTCAGATCCACCGGATTGTTGTCCACATAGACCATATGCCTCTCATGATCCAATACGATATTGTCCAGCTGCAGATGCTTGACATCCTCTGTCTCGGTGCGTCGGAGCAGTGCCTTCACCCTCGTAATCAATTCCATGATGGAAAAAGGTTTCTTGATATAATCATCCGCCCCGTCATCCAGCCCCTTAATCATATCCATCTCTGCGGTCTTGGCGGTCACCATAATGACGGGGAGACGCTTCGTGGCCGGGTTCTTCCTGAGCTTGCGAACAATATCATAGCCGCTTTCATCCGGCAGCATCACATCCAAAAGGACCAGGTCCGGCATGATATCCTCCAGCTTTTTATAAAAATCTCTTGCTTTTTCAAAAGCGCAGACCATATAATTGCTGTTCTTTAAAGCAATCGTCTCAATTTCTCTGATATTTTCGTCATCTTCTACTATATAAATCAGTGCCATAATATTCCTCCACCACTTTTAAGCCTCCGCTTTTTTCTTCTTGGACGGCAGCGCGTACCTCTTTAAAAGTGCATAGTATTCCTGCTCAAACCAGGGTGCCTTCTCTTCCTTAATGATATCCAGATATTCATGGGTATCAAAACCGTCCGCACTGACCCTGATCATGCACACTGCAATGTTCGAGCAGTGATCGGAAATCCGTTCAAAATTCGTGATAATATCCTCCAGGATCAGCCCCAGCTCAATGGTGCATTTCCCTTTGCGGAGCCTTTTGATATGCCGCTGCTTGACTTCAATGCTCAGCCGGTCAATCACCTGCTCAAAGGGCTCAATCTTTCTGGCTGCCTCAAGATCATTCCGCTCAAAGGCATCCATGGTCTGTGCCACGATATCGGAAAGAGCATCGGCAAATACCGAAACCTCCTCCGTCGCCTTCCCGGAAAACACCATATGGTTCTCCTGCATCTGCCGGGCCGAATCCGTAATGTTGACCGCATGGTCGGAAATCCGCTCAAAATTGCTGATACAGTGCAGAAGAATGGAAAGCGTCCGGCTGTCGTTCTGGGACAGATCACAGTTATTCAGCTTTACCAGATAAGTGCCCAGCACGTCCTCATAATGGTCCACATTCTGCTCCATATGAATGATTTTTTCCACGTTATCTTCACTATACGATTTTAAGTTCTCCAATGCAAGCATAAGTGATGCTTTTGCCTCCCCTGCCATCCGTGCTGCTGCCTCCCGGCACAACTCCATGGCAAAGGCCGGTTTCTCCAGGAAGCGCTCATCCAGCCTTGCAAATTCGTCCGGTTCCCTGGTCTTTTCCTCCTCGTGCTCCGGAATCGTAAGCTCTGCCAGCTTCACCAGCTGATTTCCGAAAGGATATAGTACCAGCAGCGTTCCAATGTTAAACAGGCTGTGTACCACCGCAATTCCTGCCGCATTTGCAGGCTCATTTAAAAAGGCAAAGCCGCCCACGACTGCATTGATTCCATAAAAAACCACCATGAAAAGGAAGGTGCCGATCATATTAAAATACAGATGAATCATGGAAGCACGCTTTGCATTACGGTTCGCCCCTACGGAAGACAAAAGAGCAGTCACACAGGTTCCGATGTTCTGTCCCATAATAATTGGAATCGCAGTTTTATAGCCGACCGCCCCGGTCACACAGAGCGCCTGCAAAATACCCACAGACGCTGAGGAGCTCTGAATAACTGCCGTAAGGATCATACCTGCAATCATGCCGAGAACCGGGTTAGAGAACATGGTAAGAATTCCGGTAAAGGCCTCATTTTCTGCAAGAGGCTCCACGGCGGAACTCATGGTTTCCATTCCAAACATCAGGATGGCAAATCCTACCAGAATATCTCCGATATCCTTCTTTTTGTGACTTCCCTTCGCTGTCATGGTCAAAATAATCCCCACCGCAGCCAGTACCGGTGCAAAGGAGGAGGGCTTTAACAGCTGAAGAAAGAAATTGGTTCCTTTTATGCCAGACAGAGACAAAATCCATGAGGTCACAGTGGTTCCCACATTTGCTCCCATAATGATACCGACCGCCTGGGTCAGCTTCATGATTCCTGAATTGACAAAGCCCACCACCATAACCGTGGTGGCCGACGAGGACTGAATCACCGCTGTTACCACAACGCCAAGCAGGACGGCCATGATCCGCTTTGAGGTTAATTTCTCAAGTATCTGCTCGAGTTTACCACCTGAAAGCTTCGCCAGTCCGTCCCCCATTGCATTCATTCCGTACAAAAACATGGCAAGTCCGCCAATCATTGTCAGAACTCCAAATAGATCCATACTGATACTCCTTTAGTTTTACATATTCTTTATCTTTTCTTTACAATTGCATCATACCGATAGTATGTAAAATCTAAAGTAGTTTTTATGTAAAATCTATGTAAAATTACACTTCTGTATTGATTTTTTTATCATCAAGGGCAAAAATGACCCACTCGGCAATATTGGTGGCATGATCACCGATCCGCTCGAAATACTTGGCAATCATCAGCAGGTCCACCGCCTGCTCACCCTGAGTCGGATCCTTATGGATCATCTCAATAATATCCGACTTATTCCGGTCAAAGAGTTCATCCACCACGTCATCATGTGCAATCACCTTCCTGGCCTTTTCCATATCCTTTTCCACATATGCTTCAATACTCCGGATCAGCATAAGGACGGTCTCAGAAGCCATTTTCTTAATATCCTCCAGCTGGCTTGGATAGGAAGTACTTTGCATCATAATCGTCATCTCCGAGATATCTGCCGCATGATCGCCAATTCTCTCCATATCCGTCACCATCTTCATGGCTGCAGAGATTACACGTAAATCACGGGCCACCGGCTGCTGCTGCATCAGAAGATTAAAGCAGACGCTCTCAATGATCTTCTGCTCCCGGTCTACCTCATTGTCGGAATCCATGATCTCTTTTGCCAGATCTGTATTACCGTCAATCAATGCCTCGATTGCTTTCTGGATCCGCTCCTCGATCATTGTTCCCATATGCATCATTTCCTGGTTGAGCATATTAAGCTGCTCGTCGAATTTTGAACGCATTAGCCAAACCTCCCTGTAATATAATCTTCTGTCCGTTTATCCTTCGGATAGGAGAAAATCGTCTTGGTATCTCCGAATTCCACCATCTCACCTACCAGGAAAAAGGCGGTATCATCCGAAACACGAACAGCCTGCTGCATATTATGTGTCACCACAACAACGGTATACTTTTTCTTCAGTTCCTCCATCAGTTCCTCAATCTTAGATGTGGAAATCGGATCCAGCGCAGAGGTGGGCTCATCCATCAAAAGCACCTCCGGCTCCACCGCCAGAGCTCTTGCAATACAGATTCTCTGCTGCTGTCCTCCGGAAAGACCCAGCGCCGATTTCTTCAAACGGTCCTTGACCTCATCGAAAATGGCTGCTCCTCTTAGACTTTCCTCCACAATGGCATCCAGTCTCGCCTTATCCTTAATCCCATGAACCCGCGGTCCATAGGCGATGTTATCATAAATACTCATTGGAAAGGGATTGGGCTGCTGGAACACCATACCGATTTTCTTTCTGAGGACCGTGGTGTCCACATTTTCCCCATAAATATCTTCGTCATCCAGCTTCACTTCTCCGGTAATCCTCACATTGTCCACCAGGTCATTCATGCGGTTTAAAGTCCGAAGGAAGGTGGATTTGCCACAGCCGGACGGCCCGATAAAAGCCGTTACGCACTTTTCCCGGATGTCCATGCTGACATCCTTCAGCGCATGATTCTGTCCGTAATACAGATTCAGATTACGAACCGATATTTTTGTCTTTTTCTCCATGGTTTTCTCCTCTACCTATTTCTACCGTCTATTGACGTCAAATTGTTTTGCCAGTGCCTTGGTCAGGAAGTTGATTCCCAGCACGATTACCAAAAGTACCACGGCAATACCGAAGGCCACACCGAATTCGCCCTTGGTCGCACTTAAGTACAACTGGATCGTCAAGGTTCCGCCGGACTGCATTGCCTTTTTCATCAGCTCCGTAAAGCTGTTGGGAAGAAGTCCCGAGCTTCCTGCGGTAAACAGAAGTGCTGCGGATTCCCCGACGATTCTGCCCACTGCAAGAATCACACCGGTAATGATGCCCGGCATGGCGGATGGCAGAAGAATCGTTCTTATGGTATACCATTTTCCGGCTCCCAGGCCTACAGCACCCTGACGGTAGGAATCCGGCACTGTCTTAAGCGCCTCCTGGGTATTTCTGGTGATCAGCGGGAGCACCATGAGTACCATGGTAAAGGCTCCGGTGAGCAGCGAGTAGCTGAGCCCCAGCGTCTCACCGAAAAACACATTTCCAAACAAACCAAAAATAATGGAAGGGATTCCTGCCAGTGTCTCCGTGGCAAATTCAATGGCATTTACCAGCTTGCCCGGCTTTGCATACTCGTTGAGGTAAACTGCTGCACCAACACCGATGGGCGTAGCGATGAGCATCGTCACCACAATGATATAGATGGTATTCACAATATTTCCGGCAATTCCGGTGGTTCCCTTCAGTACAGAGGTAACGCCTGTCAGGAAATCCCAGCTGACGCTTCGCACACCCTTGATCAGAACGTACACAATAATTCCCAGAAGCAGGGCCACGGAAAAGGCCGCGCAGATGTATATGGCTATGTAAAGAAGCACATCTGCCGGATGTCTTTTTTTCGTATGGATACTAGTCATTTTCCAGCTCTCCCTTCTTCTCCAGCTTTGCAAGAACCAGATTGATAATCATAATGAAGATAAACAATACCAGCCCTACGGTAAACAGTACCTGACGATGTACGCCGGAAGCATAGCTCATCTCACTGACGATCTGTGTGGTCAGGAAACGGACAGAGTTGAACGGAAGCGGCAGGTTCACGGCACCTCCGGCAACCATGTTGATCGCCATCGCCTCTCCCAATGCACGGCCGATTCCGAGCACCACGCCGGTCATAATGCCGGAACGGGCAGCCGGGATAATCACCTTAAAAATTGTCTGGATATGGGTAGCTCCCAGTGCCAGGGAAGCCGATTTCAAATGCGATGGCACCGCCCGGATAGAAGAAACGCTGATATTGATCACTGTAGGCAGAATCATAATTGCCAGCACGATGACCGCAGATAAAAGATTGGCGCCTCCGGTAAACTGATGGGTTTCACTTCCCAGAAATACCCGCTTTTCCAGCTTAAACATGACGGGATTTAAGATCATCATGCCTAAAAGGCCGTAAATAACCGATGGAATTGCCGCCAGAAGCTCCACTGCCGGCTGTACGACCGCTGCCAGTTTTTTGTTCGCAACCTCTGCAATAAATACCGCGGTCAGAAGTCCGATGGGAACTCCGATCAAAATTGCCGCAAATGTGCCCACAATGGATGTTAAAATAATAAATAAAATTCCGTAGGATGGATTTGCTGCCTTGGGCTGCCATACCGTTCCGAATAACAAGTCAGCTACCCCGACCTTTGCAAGGGCCGGGGTGCCTTTGGTCAACATATATGCCGTTATCGAAACAACCGCCGCAATGGCAGCCACAGCGCAAACCAGAAAGATGATTTTTGCTGTGCGCTCCACAATGGATTTTGCCTTGCCGCTTCTCATAAATGGATCCTTTCTCTGTGTTTACACTACTGTGGAATGATCAGGCCAACCTGCTGGATGACTGCTTTACCCTCATCAGAGTTGATGAAGTCGAAGAAAGCCTTTACGGTATCGCTCTGCTCGGAAATCTCGCCCTTGGTTGCCATTACGAATGGTCTCTGAAGTACATAGTCACCCTTTAAGATATTCTCCTCGGTAGGCTCAACAGAATTTAATTTCAGAGCGCTTACCGTGTCATCCACAACGTCGAGAGATACATATCCGATAGAGCCCGGAGTTGCAGCTACCTTTGCGAGAACCGCACCTGTGGAATCCAGTTCCTGTGCGTACTTGCAGGCATCCTTCACATCTACCAGCTCCTCGAAGGCATCTCTTGTACCGGATCCAGCCTCACGTCCGATGACAACAATGCTCTCATCCGGGCCGCCCAGATCTTTCCAGTTGGTAATTTCTCCCTTATAAATCTTTGCCAGATCCTCGGTCTTTAAATCCGTTACGGTATTTTCCGTGTCGGTAATGGTTGCGATTCCGTCGATTGCAACAATATTCTCAACAGCTCCGGAAGCCTTCTCCTCATCGGTCAGGGCACGGGACGCATCTCCGATATCCACGCTGCCGGCTGCAAGGGACTCAAGACCTGCACTGGATCCGGTAAACTCAGGAGTAACCTTGACGTTCGGATATTTCTCCATAAATGCCTCAGCCATTGCATTGGCAAGTTTCTCCATAGAAGTGCTTCCTGCCAGAGTTACGGTTCCGCTTAAATCTGCACCTGCTGCATCCGCGTTCTCATCCGCCTGCGCATCTGTGTTGTCTGCTGCCTGTGTATTCGTTCCAGTCTCTGCATCTGCGTTTGCATCTACACTCTGACTATCGTTGCTGCCACATCCGATCACACCTGCTGCAACCACTGTTGTCGCTGTAAGTAATGCCAACATTTTTACAAATTTGTTTTTCATGATTTCTTCCTCTTTTCTTTTTCTACAATTTTGATTTCTGTTTGATTACGAGTGCTATCTTATCGACCCTGTGTAAAATGCGTAACCATTGTTATGTAAAGTTAAAGTAAAAACTATGGAAAGTAGTTTTTTTAGGTTCATTTAAAGATAAAGGTATATACTTAAACTTTCCATACTGATTTTCGTGCGGTTCTGCCTGCCGCCGGGATTCTCCGGGGATGGACAGCGGAGCAGACGATTACCTGACGAAGCCCTTTTCCATGAAGGAGCTTCTGGCCCGGATCCCGGCCAGATCATCTCCGTGGAGCAGTTTATGGACCGGATCTGGGGTTACGACAGCGATGCGGAATTAAATGTCGTTTGGGTTTATATCTCCTACCTGCGGAAAAAACTTACCTCTTTGGGCTCTCAGGTGAAAATCAGGTCCTCCCGGGGACTGGGGTATTCAATTTCACTGTAGGAAACAAAAAACACGCATTTTCTAAAGATAGAAGGACACCATATGATCGTAAAATTACGCAGAAAATTTATTGGGATTGCCATGTGTTCCATGGCCCTGGTGCTGACCCTGATGATTGCGGGCATCAACATTGCAAGCTTTGTCAATGTGTGCCAGAATGCCGACCGTCGAATTACCATGATTGCGGACAACAATGGCCGGCTCCCGCAAAATATGAAGGATGGGAAAGCGTTCTCTCCGGATCAGAGAAAAACGAAACAGTCTTTGTCCCCGGAGGCAGCCTTCGATACACGTTTTTTCACCATTACCTTCCTGCCGGACGGAGAATTGCACAGACAGATCTGGGAAAAATTGCATCAATTTCCAGCGAGGATGCAAAAGACTATGCTGAGGCTTTATACGAAAAGGCAGGCGGTCCGGTTTTATCGACTGCTATAGATATCGTGCCCAACAGACAGCCGAAGGAAAAACCATGTACATCTTTGTCAACTGTGAAAGAGAACTGAATGCCTTTTACACCTTTCTGACCGCAAGTGTAGGCATCAGTCTTCTGGGGCTGTCTTTGGTATTTCTTCTGGTGGTTATTTTCTCCCGTATCATGATGAGGCCGGTGGCAGAAAGCTACCGGAAGCAGAAGCGGTTTATCACAGATGCAAGCCATGAAATCAAGACGCCTCTTATCATCGTTGATGCCAACACTGAGATTCTTGAGATGACAGGAGGCGAAAACAAATGGACGAAGATACGGTCCCTGTGGAAATGCAGGACTTTGAACTGTCAGACGCTGTCCTGGACACAGCGGAGCCCTTCATCCCTCTTGCTGCTTCCCGGGGAAAAACACTGACCCTTCAGATTGAGCCGGGAATCAGATTCCACGGAAACGAAACCATGATCCGACAGCTGGTTTCTCTCCTGTTAGATAACGCCGTCAAATATTCCGATGAAGGGGGAAGGATCTTACTTTCCCTGTGTGTCCATACAAAGGGATGCCTGCTTACTGTCACAAACTCGGTCAGTGCCATAAAGCCCGGCAGGCACGATGAGCTTTTTGAACGGTTCTACCGCCCGGACAACTCACGAAGCAGGGAAACCGGAGGCTTTGGCATCGGTCTATCGGTGGCCTACGCCATTGTTGGCACCCACAAAGGAAAAATCAGTGCCAAAAGTGAGGACGGAGCATCTCTTACGATTTCTGTCCGTCTGTAAGAAAAAGACCTCGAAGATCGTCCGGGATATCAAACCCGGCGGCCTTCGAGGTCTTTCTCATTTCATGATTACTTCAAAAATCCGAAGCTGCTGACAATTGCCGCTTCCTTTGCTTTTCCGGAACATACCTGGAAAAAGCTGATGATACGTACAACCAGTAAGATTACTACGCACACACCGCCTGCAATCGGTACGATCACAGTCCAGCAGAGGACGGCTGTAATCAGGCCCACCAGAACCGTCACTACAGAAATCTTTGCAGCCTGGCGAACATGAAAATAAGTATACGGTGATTCTCTGGATGCTAACAGAGCAATAATAATACCAATTGTTCCCATCAGATACGCCAGCATGGCCATGACCTTGTTATCGGAAACATCCTTCGGGTCAAATTCTGCCGTATGATCCTTCGGATCCATGTATGGCTGCTGTGGCATTCCATATGGCGGTACCCCGTTATTCATCTGCTGGCTGCCATAAGGCATCCCGTTTCCGGCCTGCTGTGCATCCGGCTGTGGTGCTCCCTGCGGCATCCCGTTATTTGTCTGCTGTGCATTTGCGCCCAATGCAGCGCCGCACTTGGTACAAAAAGCACTTCCTTCACTTACTTCACTTCCACATTTTGGACAAATCATTTTTCCCTCCTGACTATGAACATCGCATATCTTCATTCATGCTCATTTCCTATGTCTTATCACAACACATCCATTTTATATAATATATATGCGTTCGTCAATTAATTTTCCTTTAAGATTTTAAGTACACTTAAGGTTTGGGGCCTATGATATTTTCATCGGGAACGCACCGGGAGGCTGTTACCGGCTGACCGGGAAGCTTTCCAACGGACAGATCATCGTGGATGCGGACAGTGAAAAGGTCCAGCTGATTTTGGACAATACAGACATAAACTGCGACACCAGCGCAGCCATTTATGTCAGACAGGCCGACAAGGTCTTTCTCACCCTGGGCGGCCCGGGTAACCTTACCCTTCAGGCCGCATATGGACATGGGATTGTCTCCAAAGATGATCTTGTGATTACCGGCGGCAATTACCAGATTACAGCTGCAAAGCATGCCCTGTCGGGAAAGGACAGCGTGCGGGTTGCTGACGGCACACTTACTCTCGACGCAGGGTCTGATGGTATTCACAGCGAAAACACGGAAGATGAGGAAAAGGGATTTATCTACGTGGCAGGCGGCAATTTAAGTATTACCAGTGCTTCTGACGGGCTTGATGCAGAGGATACACTGCAGATTGACGGTGGAACGATGAAGATTTCCGCCGGCGATGACGGCGTTCATTCCGATGCAGATCTGAAGGCGGAAAAGGCGGTGAAATCCATGTTTACTGCCCCACCAACTGTGGAAACGGAGCCCTTGACTATGCCGGTACAGCATCCATCTCAGGCGAAACCATCGTGGCTGTCGGCGCCAGTGGCATGGCCCAGAATTTCGGGGAGGACTCCACCCAGGGATCCATGCTTGTCACAGTTTCCGACGCACAAATAACCGGAGAACTTACACTGACAGACGCCAAAGGGCAGACTCTCGTCTCCTGTTCTCCCGCAAAAGAGTACAATTCTGTACTAATCAGCTGTCCCGCGCTGAAAAAGGGGGAAACCTACACGCTGACCACCGGGGATACCACAACAACCGTGGAAATGACCTCCCTTGTCTATGGAACCGGGGAACAGGGACAGCGGGGCGGGGGAAAACCCGGAAAAGCACAAAATCCGCAGAATCCCGGGAAAACCAAAGACTCTGCGGATGGAGGTATTTACTCGCACTAGGTGGAGGAATCCGGAGAGTGTCTGCCATAGCTGAACACCGCTGCGGAAGTGTCCGTCTGTCGAATGTATACAAACATGGAGCCGAAATCCGATACCTGACAAATCTACGCAATTGCGCGAGTTCCGCTATCCCCCCGCAGAGGAAACAGGCGGCAGGCACAGCTGCACGAAAATCCGTGCGGGAGGTTTTTATGTACCGTTACGCCCCCAGCGTCAACATGGTGTTAATGCACCGGCGGGCTTTTTCCATCACATCGGGCGTGAGATTGATTTCCTCTCCACCGGTACCAAGCACACACTGATAGACATCTGCCAGCGTGGTAAGCTTCATATTATGGCAGACGCAATCCTTGGAAAGGGGATAGAATTTCTTATCCGGACATTCGAACTGCAGGTGCTGCACGATGCTGTTCTCCGTCCCGATGATAAACTCCTTCGCCTTGCTCTTCTTCGCGAAATCCATAATGCCGGTGGTGCTTCCTCTATAATCTGCCTGTTCCGATACCTCCGGCAGACACTCCGGATGCACCAGAAGCAGCGCGTCCGGATGGGCAGCACGGGCTTTTTCCACATCGTGCTTTGACATACGCACGTGGGTCGGACAGCCTCCCTGCAGCAGCTTGATATTCTTCTCCGGCACCTGGTCTGCCACCCAGCGTCCCAAGTTGCAGTCCGGAATAAATAAAATATTTTTATTCTCAATATTCTTAACGATCTGCACTGCCGAGGAGGAGGTCACACAGACATCGCAGATTGTCTTCAGTTCGGAAGTGGTATTGATATAGGCAACCACCGTATAATCCGGATATTTCTCCCTGATACCGGAAATCAGCTCCACATCCATCTGCTCCGCCATAGGACAGCCGGCCTGGGCATTGGACAGAAGCACTTTCTTCTCCGGGGAAAGGATCTTCACCGTCTCTGCCATAAAGCGTACCCCGCACATCAGCACCGTTTTCTGTGGGGCAAGTGTCGCCTGTTTGCTGAGGCCGTAGGAATCTCCCACATAATCCGCCACCTCCCAGATATCGTGACTCTGGTAGGCATGTGCCAGAATACAGACATCCTTCTCCTTCTTTAAACGGATGATCTCATCCTGCAATTCTCTTGTTGTAAACATATGCAATGCTCCCATCTTTTTATTTTGCTAACGAACAGCACCATCCGGCTCTTCATTACCGCTTTCTTAAGTATAAAGAGAGGGTCTCTTACTGTCAAGACAGTTGTAAATACTCCACTGTTAAAACCAGGGCAGCTTGTGAAAAGGAATCACACACAGCACCTTCGACTGGATATCGTCAAGGGTCACATAGGGATCCTCCCAATATCGGGAATCCAGAGACACCTCTCTATTGTCCCCCAGCATAAAATAGGATTCCTCGGGAACAACAAATTTCTCATCGCACTCCGTCACAACTGAGTCATCCAGATAAGCCGACTCGTCTAAAGGCTCTCCGTCTATGTAGACATGTCCTCCCACGAAGGTCACCGTCTCACCGGGAAGTCCGACCACACGCTTGACCATGGATTCATCCTCTTCATCCGAATAAAAGACGATGATATCACCTCTCTGGGGCGAGGCTTCACGAAAGGCCCTCCGATCTCCGATGGTCCAGTCATGCACCATAAGTGTCGGCTCCATACTCTCGGAAGGAATCCTCCCGATCATTAAAAAGAAATGGAACACGATAAAAAGCACTGCCAGCAGGACAAAATACGCCCCCCACTCCAGCACTGCCTTTTTCTTATTTTTACGCTCTTCTGTCTCGTTTTGTGTACTCACCCTGAAACTCCTTTCCAATCTGCCGGAAATTCTACATGAAATCTCGTACCAAGTCCCTCCACACTCAGAACTCTGCAGTCTGCCCCTAACAACAAAAAACCAGCTTCCCATACGGGAAACTGGTTTTTATTCGAGTCGGCGCGACAGGATTTGAACCTGCGACCTCTGCGTCCCGAACTCTACTCAGTACGAATCCCCTAGGTGCACCGAAGATTATCAAAATGCTTTCAAACGCTTTATTTTCAAGCATTTATGCCCACTTAACTAAACGATTACAGATTCCATCGGATTTCGTTTCATTGCACATTTTGTAGAATTTTTGTAGAACACAGGCGCGCTATCATCCATTTCCCTTTTGTGCTTCTTCATAATCTTCCCTGGTATACTTGGTTAAAATCTTCTCTTCTGAAAGCCCCAGCTCTATCATATTCTGGATTGCCTCAATTCTTTCCTTCTTTGCAGCATCCTCTGCGGCAATCTTTTCATACTTCTGCATTACTTCACACACGATATTGAGACCTCCTTCTTCATTTTTTAACTCATTCATTCTTCGTGTCAATACCGGAAACTTTGGATTGTTCACCTGTTTCTGCGTAAAACAGGACATTAGATCCGCAATATCTGATCCATCATTATAAATTGTATTCACAAAAATCCTGTGTAATCCATCGTCAACCTGTTCTCCCGTCTCACGAATCACATTTTCTACATGATATATGGTTCTTTCCCTGTCAAAGATATCAAATTCAGAAATATATACTACATATACCTCTGCTACATCCTCGAATCTGTCTCCAACTTGTGATTCCTTAACCGTAATACTTGAAGCATTGAATCTTACGCGCTTCAAATGATCATCGTTATCTGATCTCTGCACTTCTATATTACACTTTTCCCCATTGCCCAGAGTACATAATGCATCCAGCCGAACAGATCGACCATACATATTTCTCTCACTGCTCTGTACAATCACATCATTTACGACAAGTTTCGGATCTTCCAGAATCGTTCTTAATAATTCCTCACAGAATGGTACGTCATTTGCCAGTACCTCGAAGAACACATCATCAATCGGGCGAAAGTCCTGCACTTTGCGCTTCTTCTGCTCCAGTGTGAGCTGATTATCCATATTCAAACTCCCCATTTTATAAATTCATCTCGACGTATAAGGATATTATAACAACAATAATTTGTTTTTACAACCATCATGCAGCAATATACACCTCATCTTTTCCCCAATCAAACCGGTACACATGGTTCGAAAGAACCTCCTCTGGAAGCAGTTCACTATCATTGACCTCCTTCACCATAGCTGCTGCCTCCCCTTCGGACGGTGCCTCCCTTTCCGGAAGGATGATAACCTCATGGATGCTGCTTGGCAGGATAACGAGATTGTCCTGCAGCTTTCCTGCAAGCTTTCGAAGAATATCTTTCCTTAATAATTCCGATGCACCAAAGACCTTGCTTCTGTTGGTAAGGACAAGCATGCCACAGGGATCCGGAAGGAGATCCCTTCCAGCTTCCCTAAAGATTTCATCCATACTCTGAACACTTGTCCCCTCTTCCTCCATATTGGAAAGGGCAGCCTCATACAGCATGTTTTCATCTGCTCCCCATTGCTGCAGATGGCTGTGATCTATCAGTATCGTACCGGCACCGCCTCCTGCAAACTCCTTAACCTTCACGTAATAGACCACGGCAAGATCCATAAACACCCTGTATGGAACCCTCTGCAGAAGTTCCCGGTTCATATCCGCATTGATAAGCTTTGCAAAGATGCGCGACCGGATCCCTTCCCAGTCCCCGAACTCCTCAACATGCGCTTTAATGTCCCCTGTCTGGGAATGTTCTTCCAAAAGTCCTGCAACCCTCTCCACAATCTTATTTAAGGTGCTGTCTCCATCCCTGTAACTCTGGTAATACGGTTCCAGATACACCACCGGTGAAACATTCTCTCCCTTCTGCAGCGCAGAAACTCCCGTCAGCTTCAACCCATTATTTTTCAGACGTTCTTCAATTCGGATCTCTGTGTTTTTGCCTGCCAGCTTTTCCAGTCCCTTTTTCACTTCTTCTGTAAATTCCTTAAACTCCATCATATTTCTCTCCGTCCTTTCCTAAAATCGTAAAACAAGCCGGAGACATACATGTCCCCGGCTTTACCATTGTTATTCAACACTTATTGGCGATCTGTTTTTGTTTGTAGCTACTATGCAGCCTTTGACTTTGTCCTTTTCAGGCAGTTCATGGCTTTGCGGTAGACACTGTCGTCCATCTCCTGCACACTGCCCACCCCGTATCGCTTCAATACAGTATCCAGAGCCACCCCGGTCCGTTCCAGTTCCCGGTTGATAGCCTCCTCATGTCCCGTCTGCTGTCCATGATGCTGGCAGCCAGCACTCGTCGGGTCCTTCTTCCCAGATTCCGCAGTGCCGTTTCCAGACTTCACCTGACAGCCGGACAACTGACCATTCAGAGTATAAACTACCTGCCCATCCTGATTCATAATCGTAAGGCCCGTGATCTCCCTGCTGTCATTGTATACAATACTGCTGACCTTAAACTTATCAAAGGTGACAAAGCGGTCATTTTTTTTCTGAATGTTTGCCCTGGCTGCCCCGATCCAGATAAACGGAGCCGTGTAAAGCTCCCTTCCGATTCCATGGGAAAAGCAGGCACGCTTGAAAGAATCCGAAGCCTCACCTTTTTCTTTCTCAGTGCTGCCAGCCGTACCCACATCCATCTTGGAGATCCACTGCTGTTTTTTCTCGTCCCAGATACTGACCGTACAGTAAAGACAGCCACCGATCACTTCATGCTTTCTCTGCCAGTTAGTCGGACCATAGACTTCATCGAGGATTTTCATATCCACTCTCGCATCCTTATATAAAAGCAGGGACAACCCCTTTTCATTGATCATTCCTATACGGCACTCAATTTCGTCTGCTCGAAGCAGCCGGATTGTATTCTCTGCCATGTTCACCACACTTCCTTTCCTCTGCTTAATCAAAAGGCAGATCATCCAGATTGTCCGGAATCTGCAGAAATCCTCCTTCTTCTGGATACCTGCTTCCGCCCCGTGCATCTTCTTTCCCTGCAGACTGCCCGGCAGTTCTGCTCTCTGCAAATTCCTGCAGTTCAGCAACCACCTCAAAGAACGGCATCCTGACACCATCCTTATTGTCATAAGTCCCTGTCTGAACTCTTCCAGACAGTACAATCTTAATGCCCTTACGGAGATACTTTGCCGCAAAATCCCCGAGGCGCTCAAATGCCACCACATTAAAGAAGTCCGCTTTGATCCCGTCCTCCCGCTTCTGTTTCTTTTCCACCGCCAGCGAATACCTGGCAATCGCAATCGGGTTATCTCCATGGCTGTACCGGACCTCTGGATCCTTTGTAAGCCTTCCCATCAGAAAAATCCTGTTCATCATACCACTCCTCTCCTACGCAACCATAAATCTCCGGTAACTGCTCTGTGTCAGGCAGTCCGTGTAAATATCCGGATGTTCCAGTTTCAGACGTTTGGTGTCCACGGAATTCTTGCTGACAGACTTCCATGTAATCCTCCGGTCTCCCACTGTCCCGGCTTCTGCATTCCCAAGATAGCTTTTCAGCTGGTTTGCTGCAGCATTCTTTGCCGTTTCCAGTTCCCTGATCTGCCGGGTGAGGTCATCATATTTCTCACAGACCGGAAGCACCTCCTCCGGGAGTTCCACCGTTTCGCCATTGGAACTGGAAAATTTCTCATTAAAATATCTGGTGGTTGCCTCCGAACCATCCGGCACAGGCTCCACACCGCCCAGCACATGGTTTTCCCAGAAGTATTTTTCCATTGCAGTAATCTTCCCGATCATTTCCTCATCCCTCTCCACCACATGGGAAAAGAAATGGTTGCCTCCGACAAGGGCTGCAATGTAGGTCTTTTTTGCCCCGGTCACTGCCATGTAATGCTGCACCTGCAGGATATATGGTGCCGGAACGCCATCCTCCCACACATCCTGCTTGTAGGCTGATGCCGTCTTTGCCTCAAAGATACACAGTTCCCCGTTCTCGTTGATGACTCCATCCAGATCCGCAAACATAAACGGATGCTCTTCGCTCTGCAGGAGCATATGTTTCTGTCTTACCCTGATTCCTGTGCGCTCCATGAATTCCTTTCGCACAACCGGCTCCAGAATGGTCCCAAAATGCGTATACTCGCTGTTCTCCTCTTCCGGTTCAACCTGTCCGGTCTTTTCCAGCCAGAGCTGGTGTACCGACTTAAAGGGATTGATTCCTGCAATGATGGAGACATCGGATCCTCCAATGCCCTGTGTCCGGTACTTAAGCCACTCCTGTCTTGTCAGATTTGCTGTCTTTACTACTACTTTCATTCCTTTCCACCTCCGCAAAATGAAAGGCAGGCGCAATACTGGTATGCACCTGCCCGTTTTTCTGTATCTTCTTATTATAATATAATCATGCTGCTGCCTTCACAAGCTGGTATGCCCGGTCAATGAGCGGGTTCCCGTCCACTGTACGGCTGAACAGGTTCTCACTGTAATTTGCCGTCCTTCGGAGCGGTTCCGCGTGCGTTGCAAAATCCGATACGGCATTGATGAAACGGTAGGCATTCTTCCCAACTGTCTGTAAATCCGGGGCATCATAATAGCGCATGGCAAGATCATCCCGCAGGCGTTTCACATTCTTCGCCTGCGTCTTTGTGGCACTGCTCTCCATGGGAATCAGAAGTTCAATATAGTTTTTGACCTCCTCATCCGTCACTTTCTGCCGGTGGAGCTGCTCAAACTCTGCCCCAAGACAGTCCATGTAATTCTCTGCCTTGAAAAGCGTATCCCTTGCCTCTGCGATTTTGTCCGAAATGTTTCCCGTATGTACCATGCTGAAACTGCGCTGTGCTGTTTCCAGTGCAAGGTTCAGGGTGTTGTTGCAAACCACACGGACAGGAGTGACTGCCACCTTGACCGAGCCGCTGCCATCATGGGTATTGGAAAATACCAGATACGGACTGATGCGCTCTCCGGCAATGATATACTCCCTCGGAAGCCTTGCCAGAATCCACACCCTTTTTCCTCCTGCTAGGGATCCCGCTGTTTCATAACGCACACCATGCCCCAGCAGTTCATCCGTAAAGCTGAACGCCTCCACGTTCTGCACCACCTTGTACCTGTCACTGACCACACCAAGCACCTTCCGGTCCTTGTCCCTGACATTTGCCTTGAAGCCTTCGATCTTTTCCCGGAACGGTGTGTAGATTGGTTCCTGCACCACGTTCCAGTCCAGCCCCGCAAGACGCAGGGCTTCCTCCGAGGCCGGAGCCTCACGTACCACGGTCCCAAGTCCGTGCCACGGTTTTTCCCTTGTGCTGTACATTGTTTCCACTAATGCTGCCATAATTGATTCCTCCTTCATAATAAAATGACCCGCCCTTTATAGGAGCGGGAATTGTTAACAGTTTTTGAATAAATTTTCTTCCTATCTTTCATAAACAGATCCATCATTGTATACCCTATAGGTGACAGTATCACCACCGATTTTTCCAACACATTCCACAAAATCAGGTGCCTCTGTAGTTTCAAGGAGATACTCCACCCTTTCCAGCACCAGCTCCTCCGCTTTTCTGATTCTTTCTTTTCTTTCCATCTGCCAGCCTCCTTTCCAAAATTAAATGGGGAGGCCATAACAGCCTCCCCCTGTCCTGATACTTATGTATTCCAGGATTCACAAAAATAATATATGATCCAATCAACAGAGTTTTCCTTAATACAGCGCATTTCTGCAACATTCTGAAGCATCTCTGCTCCACCTTATCACTCAAAAGGAAATCTGCTTCATATCTGCGCCACTCTGCTTCTTAAGCACCACACTTCTTTTCAGGGGAACCGAGTTCCTTCCAACACTGAATTTAATCAGAATCCAGAAAATCCCATGTTCCTTCCGGCAACTGTCCACCTTCTTCCGGGAGAACACTTTCCTTTTTCTCTGGAACCCTCTGAAAGGTACGTTGTGTACCCTGCATTCCCGACAGAATTGCCCCTGCAATCTTCATTCCGGAATCCTTCATCTCTTCCCTGACCGCCTTCGTAACCTGTTCCAGAAGTTCTGCCTTTTCCTCTTTTTTCTCCTCTGACTGGTAGGAAACGCGGATTCTTTCCTTTGCCACAGCAGCAAGGGACATGACTTCCCCTGCATCCTGTTTCAGTCTGTCATACAGTTCCATGTCCCTGTGGTTCTCCTCATGAAATCGGATGCTGATTACCATAGTCCCTGCCATCACGCCGCCCCCTGCTTTCTTAACATCTGTCCTGCCAGAAATTCATAGCCTTTCGCATTTGCCAGTATGTCACAGTCATAAGCCACGTTGTCCTTTTGTTCCCCGAAATTCCTGACCGCCACAGCCCCGCCACCAACATAGATCACCTTCGAATAGTCCATGTCGTATCCATGCTCCGCAAGTTCCAGAACCATTTCACTGACCAGCTCCCTCATCTTTTTACGAATGTGAGAGACGAACTGCTTCGGAAGATAGCTTTCCTTCCTTAAGATTACTTTTAGGATTTCCTTTTCCGGAACTGCTTTTCCAAACTGCACCTGCAGGCTTCCCTGTATCTGCCGGATCCACCTGACCATTGCCTTTTCAATGGTAATGGACCGGCTCTCCACCGGAAGTCCGTTCCGCAGATAAACCACATCCGTAGTCTTGCTCCCGATATCAACTACAAGGTAATCTCCCTTCATATTCCCAAGCCTTGGTGAAACTGCAGCATAGCATTGCGGGAAAACAAAAATCCGGCTGACTTCCACGTCATACCGGATTCCTTCCAATTCATATCTTATTACTGGTTTCTGCTCATAATAACGGATCAGCTCCTTTTTCTCCCTTCCATAGTCGGAGAACGGAAGCCCCACTGCAAGAATCACCTCTGCCCTGTGTATATCGATAGCGGAAAGCTCCTTTGCCATAGCCACCATTGTCAAAAGCCTCGCATTTTCATCCGACACCTTATCCTCGGTGATTGCAGCTCTGCCTTCTGCTACTTTGTAATACTTCCGTTCATATTTCAGTGAATGCTCCTTTACAGACGGCTCCACCTTCCCCAGCGGATACACCCCATTGTCAAACATATGGTTTGCTGTCTTGCCAAACTGATAGCCGTTGTCAAAACCTATGATGTACCTGCCATTTCCCAGATCAATCATGTTGTCCTCCCTTCTGGTGAAAAAAGGGCTTACTGCCACTGGCAGTAAGCCCGAGTTATTACTACATAATGATACTATATTATTGATCAACATAATTTTACCACAACAATCTTCTCAATTTATAGAAGAAGAAAATTATTTTATATGATAAGGTATAAAACAAGGTACATTCCCAAAGAAATGATACTACAAACCAATCCCGCTATTGACATTCCACGCAGCTTTCCATTTTGTTTTCCAAAACATGCAAACACAATTCCCAATATTTCCGGCACATAAAGACAACCACAGCTTATAATAGCTATTATTCCCATAATTAAAGATAATATAGACATCGTCTTCCCTTCATTGGAGTATTTGCTCTGCTGTTCAGCATACACCTGTGTTATTCTATCTTGCTCTAATATACCTTTGGCTGTTTCATCTTCTTGTTTTTCCCCTTCTAATGCAACTCGTTCTTGTTCAGTCCTGTTTCTCTGTAACTCCAATTCTATTTCGTCTCTTGAATAATTGTTTTCATCTTTTTCCCCGAAGAATTCAAAATCAAAAGGGTTATTTCTTTCTCCATCAAACACGTTCATTTGAATTCTTGTTCCACACTCTGGACAAAATACTCCTTCTGAAAATTCATTTCCACAATTTCTGCATTTCATTTTTTTCTCCTATTTACCATATGTATTTGCTTTTCCACAAAAATTACAGAATTTTGATCCCTTATATATTTTATTTCCGCAGTATGGACAAAACGTACTTTCTTGAACACATATTTCCACTCCGTGCTTGATCAAAAACTTATATAATAATTCATTTGTATCTTCTATACCACACTTTTGAGCATATTTTGAAATAATTCTTTGCATTTGTTCAACGTATGCCTTTACAATATAAACATGCTTTTCTTCATTCGAACAAGTACAATACTTTATAAATAATTCCAAGCAATCAAAAAAGAACTTTCTACTTGCCAATTTTTCCGAACCCAAATTAATAACTATTTTACAATGATTATTCAAGACTAATATTTTATCACCTTTATATATGATATTTTCAATTTGAGCGAGAGGTAGAATAGATTTTGATTTCAAATCGCAAATAACTGAATTTGTCAGCACAAATCCATCCCCACCAAAGGCAGTACCAAAAATAGCATTATTTTGATAAAAAAATATCACATCATTCTCTGGAAGACACCATTTCGTTTTAAGCTTAACTTCGGGAATACCGTCTTTGTCTCCCCTTACCCATATTCCTGTTAGAAGCCCCGGTATAACCTCTTTTTGCTCATGAATTTTTTGTGTCAAATCATAGATGGATGTATTTTCACTAATTTCCGGCAATACTAATATTGAGTCAAGACATGCCTCGTTTCGCATACAATTAGCATAAAAATTATTTAATTGAATACAAAACGAAGACGATTTAGGGAAATTTTGCTTTCCTAAAAGTTGAATTAAATCCCTTTTTGCAGTTCTAGCTTTTACATAGGTTTCCGGACTATAATCTTCAAAATCTATTTTTTTTAATTCTGGATTCCGCTCAAGATATCCTTTAACCTTTTTCCTTGCCTCATTCTCTGAAAATACAGATTGAAAATCCCCCTGCATACCCCAAAATGCCATAAATCTGAAAAGTTCATCAACTTCCTCATCGTTAAGCAAAATTGATGCTTGCAATATCATTTCGTAAGCAGGTTTAAGCAAAGGATGGATTTCAATTATATCTAGCATTTTAAATAATAATTCTACATTATCATTCTCATACTTCATTGCTGCGCAATATTCCTGAAATGCATCTTTATAGCTTATCGACAAGCGCATAGTCCTGCTTCTAACCGCGAATTCTTCTGCCATTCCCTCATCGGCTCTCATGATACAAACGCGAAAACCAAATAAAAAATAATTCTCATATTCTTCGTTATTAGATAGTTCTGTTTTTGCTCGATTTGTATTTGCATTATCACTGCTATCCACAATTGAATCACTAATTGCACGCCCTACACCAGTCACCGCATTTAGTGCGCCAGCCTTAACCGCACCTTTAATTGCACCTGATATTCCAAAGCCCCCTCCTTCCCATCTACTTCTTGATGCACGTTCATATTCTCTTGCACGCTGTACATTTTGTGCATCCTTTACAATATTATTATATTCAGCACACAATCCTGTAATAAACGCCTCTAGGTTGATACCGTATTTTTCTTTAAAGTCTTCTTCGTCAATATTTATTCCTGAATGATATAATATCTCAAGATTCTCATTTACTACCTTATCAATAATCCTTATTGCAGATGGTATAACGCTTTTCAGCAAATCGTCGGCATTGTTTGTTTCATCGTACTTCTTTTTTAAAGCCACTTCAGTTTTTGCTGCCATCTCATTATGGTACTTAATACTTTCAATGTAAAGTTCAGCACTCCTAGGATAAGAAAATTTTTTCCCAATAATAACAAATTCATCTAATAGTTCTTCATCTTTTTTTTCTAAGACTTCCTCCCTTTGTCCAATTCTGTCATCAGACCTTTCCCCTAATTCCACCTCATGTGATACATTATTAATATCATTCGTTTCTTCCTGATTTGACTCAGCCAAAAAGAATTCTGATGGGCATCCACAATTTGGGCATGATACAGCTCTCTTTGATACCATCTTTCCACAATCTGGACACTTTAATAATGACATATTAGTTATTTCCCCTTCCCGTAAATAAACAGCTTAACTTGCATCTCTCAATAATCAAAGTTATTCCACAAAACTATTGTATCTCCATTTGATGAAGTTAGTTCTATTGATGCAGGATTAGTCTCCATATCCACCTCATAAAACAAATTTTCACCAGAATCCAGCGAAATGATCCCCGTCAAATCTTGGTTTTCTTCAAACGTACCTGATACATTGCAAGAACTACCTATATCTGTGTCCTCTGTATATTCTATTGTGGCTGTTCCTCTATCCTCAGCCTCATAATTTAGAATTAACCTCATGCTGCACTGGTCTTCTTCATATGAATATTCCATTGTATGACTTGAGTCATAATCCTCATATTCCATTTCATCTGGTTCCGTATATTCAGATTCTGCATACTCATTTTCTTCTGCATCATCAAAGTTTTCATACTCATCTTCATTCTCATATGTATCATCCGATATACTATTATCCTCATAACTGGAGTTGTAATTATCACCTTCCTCTTGTTCACGTGAACGATTATTTATCCAACAAATGATGCAGAAGGCTGCAAATACAACAGCCAAGATTATAAGTATCTTCGCAAGTCTCCTCATAAATCTCTTTTTCTTTCCAGATTCAAGTACTTCTGAAGATACAATTTCATCCAAATCTGCACCACATTGAATACAATACTTGCTATTCCCTGTAATCTCCTTTCCGCAGTTCGGACAAATCATATTTTTTCTTCGCCCAGCCAATTCCAAATTTTCATATACTGCATCTCTAAGTTGAATAAACCACCGTCCGCGTTTTAATTCATAGCATACATTCTCCCTCTTGTCATATACCCAAACTTTTCTACAATTAAGTGAGAAAATCCCTATGTGATATTTCCCCACTCTAAGTTCATATTCTTCCTTTGTATATGCACAAATATGAAATGTCTGTCCCTTTATTGTTTCCTTTACTTGTGCTAGTTGTTTCTCATCGGCCCCCTGAATAAAACACTTTTCTATCAAATTTGCTAGTTGCACAACATCCATATAGACCGTTTTTATTCCTGAACTTTTATCTAAAGACACAATTTATCCTCTCTTTCCCATAATACTTCATACACTGTTTCAAAAAACATCAAAACATTTGATTTCACATTTCTTCTCTCCCCTTTTCAAGAGAATCCGTCACTTTTCCCGAATCCTTAGTATAAAGCGTAGTATATTGCAATTTATTGTTCTTCCTTAATCAGCTGCCTCAATCGTCTCTCCGTATACCCATATTCCAAGGCTTTCTTACGTAAATCTGCACTGTCCGTTATGCTTTTTGTTTCTTGAACGACATACTCTTTACTATACAATCTCTTGGGGAACGTAATCTGTTGCCCCGCCATATTTCGATAAATGATTTGAACCGCCTCTTCTCCAAGTAATTCTACTAAATCATTATATATTCCAGCGTATTTTATCACCTTATCTTGTGTATTCAAATTATCACCTTCTTAAATTTCACTATAGTCCTTTTACAATACATTTTCATTGGAAATATTCCTTGTATTTTTCATCTTGATTTCAAACATAAAATAAATTAAGGCTTATCGCTATTCTGCGATAAGCCTTATTAAAATCATCCCATCATACTATTTAATTCGTTTAATCTTTACTCGCAATATACTAAAATAGTCCAACGTCGTATGTATCTAACATTTGTTCAACACTCGAAGTTTGCTTGTCATCATCCCCCATTAACTCCTTATTGGTTTTATAACCAACAATTCCTACAACAATTGCAATTACTGCAAAAATACCAAAAAAGCATGCTCTTTGTGCTGGCCTTTTTGCCTTAGTAAATGCAATGATTAATCCTGCAATTAAAATCACTATTACAGCAACCCACCAAAAAGTAATTGTGACCATACTTAAAATACAACCTATAGCAAGGGCCATAAAAAATTCCTTAAACATCTGTTGTCCAACATTTCCAAAATATATAGTTCTAAAAACCTTTCTATCAAGAACAATCAAAACGATCGCATAAACTATTGCCAAAACTCCAACTACTTCCATAAACTTTATCCTCCCTTAATAACTTCAATCAATTTTATCTAAAGTAGTCAATCAAAATCTTTCCTGATATCCTCCTCTCTTGCTACTCTAAAATTAATATTACAAATATATTAGTCTAATTTCAAATCTATTTCATTGGTAAATAACCATGTAAATATCCTTTGTATTAGTATTAAAACTGCAATATGCTCAAAGCGATCTCCTACACAATAATAATATACAACTCAATCTTCCCATCATTTCATTCATTGAAAAAATGTAACTGTTCAGAACCCCCTATTACGCAAAAATAATATCAGGGTTTCCGTTTAATGCTTCGCGGATGTCTGTAAAAGCATGTATGTGATGCTTGTTGGCACATCCAATGTAACTCATGATTGTAAGATATTCCTGTGCACCTTCTTCACTTCGGAAACAGCCCGAGACCTTGGTTTTTACTTTTACCATCCTCAGGTCACGCTCCGCCTGGTTATTATCAAATGGTACACAGAAATTCTTTATAAACAGGCAGACTGATGCCTTGTAATTATCCAGTCTGCAGATAAGATTTAATACTTTGCTCTTTTTCTTGCGACCGCGCTTTTTAGCAGAAGTTTCAGGAAGTGGATTTTCCTCATATGCTGTTTTGATGATGTAATCATACTCTGTATCAAATTTACTGAGCTGATGGATGCTGAATTCATCCCTGTGTTCCTGAACGGCTTCATCCCGGCTCTTTTTCATGTCGAGAAGAAGTTTCCTGAACTTTGGAGCCCAGGTCTGCTCCGGATGATTCTCAATTACTCCGTTTAGTTCCCGGAGAAGATGGGCACAGCAGGCGGCATGTGTCACATCCGGATACTGCCAATAAGAACCCCAGCAGTCATGGACTATGATTCCACGTGCATGCGGCAGTACCACCGCTTCATCCATTCCAATACAGTGCTTTTTATTGATCGTCAGATAAGTATAAGCCTTGTCAAAGGCATAGTGTACCCACCAGATTTTTCCATCCACACGGGAGCCTGTTTCATCATAGTATATCAGCTCTAAAGCGGTCATTTTCAACTGGATTTTTTCGTATGTTTCCTTCATGGAATCCGCACAACACTTTACAATGTTTTCGAACGTACCGGTTACAAGCGGGATATTAAACACACTGGAAAGGATTTCATATGTGAGGTTGATGCTGACAACAGCCACCGTATTGAAAGTCACAGTCATTTTTACTGTCGGCTTCTCAAGCCCGTCAGATGATGACGGTTAAAACTGTTCCTAAAGTTTTTGTTTAACTGATCCCAGAGTTTTTTGATGGTTTGGTTCCGTTTATCGACTTTGTCAGTCAGTTTCGCCACTGAAACTGTAAGATTTTCATTCTGCTTTAATAGTGTGGCATTCTGTCCAATCAGCTGTTGAACTGATTCAAAAAAATAATGTTTCTTTATACCGCAATTTTTTTTATACATGAAATCATATTCTTTCTTAGTCGCTTCTATAATTAACATTATTAACACTCACACAATATTCTCTTAATTATATGATCCGCTAGCATCATCTGGTCGCGCCAGGGACGCGCCACAGTAATAATATGTCCTTGACTTTCCAAAGTTTACCTCTATGCATTTACCCGCCTATAGACATCTGCATTTTGAAATATTACCGGCGACTGCACCTGATACCCCTCAATTTTCTGACGCATCACGTTCTCTTCATTCACAAACTCCTTCTTTGTCAAATGAAACTTTCTGCCATTAGTAAAATTAATGCTATTGACTGCCATATGCACATGTGCAAACGCATGGGCATCATCTCCCTCATCCTTTTGATTAAGATGCAATCCATAAACTACCTGATGTCCCATATCATATATATCTCTTACACAATCTGAGAAATATTCCCCGAGAAGCTTATCATTGCAACCAAGACTCCCAAACTCCTCTTCCGTAACACTTAGACACATATGCGCCATTCTCCGTCCTCCCCTGCTCTCAATCCTATAAGCATTTTGAACAATCTTCATCTGTTCCACCATTTTCTGCGTTGTACCATGATCATCCACCCCGTAAGCACCAATTTCAAGTATTTCATTTTTACTATGCTTTTCGTCTTCCCCCAAAACATATTTGCAAAGATTCCCTACTGAATCAGAATCAGCATAGGGCGTTTTCTTTCCCTTTTTCTGACCATTAATATTTATAAGCTTTGCCATAATTTATCTACTCCTTCCTGTAACAGATCCACAATCGGATCATCATCAACCACCTTCTTCCGTGTATCATTACACAACTGTGTCATTTTCACAATTGCCGTAATCCCAATCTCCCTCTTAGCCTTCTTGGTATATCGTCCTTCTGTTCCAAGTGCTCTCAAATAACTGCTGACTGGTTTATTGGACTTAGATGCTCCCTGACTAATTCTTTGATATTCTGCTTCTGAGCATTTCACTGTGATGAATTTATCTCTCGCCATGAATAATTCTCCAATCTGATAATATATCTCTTATAATTTTATAATTTGTATATAATTATTCTTTCTAAGATACGTTCATTAATTGTATATCTGACAATGCTTTTATCAATATGATTTTTAGAATCATATAATAATAACAAGTCTACCAATCGTGTTCCCGTCTCACATTATTCATGATGATTTCCTCCCAACATTACTTTCTCTTCGTTATCTAGTTACTTCTATGTTTGTATATGCGTCACCTAAATTTCTGTTGCGCTTATAGTATTTTTTAAATCGGAACATACGGATAATTTTTAACAATTTGAAAGGAAGATATCAATATGAGTAATGAAATTGAAGATTTGATCACTTTAGATGAACTCTGTGAAATCTTGAACATTGGACGTAATGCAGCATATGCACTCTTAAACAATAATGAAATCAAAGCTTTCCGGATCGGACGATGTTGGAAAATTCCTCGCTGCGCTGTTAGTGAGTATATCCTAAGAAAAAGCCATATGAGAAATTGACATCCCGTCTAGTGTACAAATAATCTATTGCCTGCTTTTCAACCTCTATAGAGTAACTTTCTAAAAAAACAGGGGGAGCATGAAATTCATGCCCCTGTTTTCCTAATACTTACAATTCTGAGAACCATATTTTCCCAAGTTTTTATCAAGAATATTAAAAAATTACACTCGAATCGCCTTATATGCACATTTTTTTATAAAAGATTGAAAAAACTTGGGAGAATTTCCCAAAACTTACCTGTTTCCTATTCCTCCGTATCGCCCCACTTACGATAACATGCAATGACTTTCTGAAGCCAATCCAGATGATTCTGATTGTACATTGCGACATGTTTATAATCATATTCTCGTATCTTCATAAGAGACTTATCGTGTAAAATTACTCCCGCCAATCCGCATGATAATATACACACACCTGCACAGTAACATGGCAATTCTCCAATACAATCCCTCAATTCAATCAATCGTTCCGAGGTATCTCTTATATGCGATTTAAGATTTCCATGTATCTTTCCCGATAAAATATCGTCTTTATTATTTCTCTGATTAATTAGGTTAATCGTAATCAGATAGAATAATTCATACAGAACAAGAATAACTGATTTTGTATAAATTTTCTTTTCGACATCGTTTACGGTTTTATTCTCTGAGCTATCAAAAGCCTCTTCAATAGAATTCCAAGACTGTATTCGTTGACAAAGCACTTCAGGTGAGTAATATTCAGAATAAGTGAAATCATCAAACACATCTGAATAGAATTTCAATTGAACACAAATCCCGTAATCTCTGTTTTTTTCTTCCATAGAAATTATTACACCATAAATTTCCCGCAACCTGTTAATTGTCAATTTAATATTTCTATATTCTGCATATTCAAATTTTGCGTATTTAAAATCTACCCGTTTAGGATTTATGCGTTTAAACTGTACCCGCTTTAGTGTTGTATATTTAAACTTTATATGTTTAGGGTTTGTATGCTTAAATTCCATCACAAATCCTATACAGCGCAAAGTCGTATTTTCAGACCACAGATATATCATATCCAAGAATGCCAATGTTCCAAAATACGAGCTGAATACTGCTTTCGTATTTAATAGATCAATAATATCATCGTAAATTCTTGCCAAATCATCCTTTCCAATATAATCTTTGATTGTCAACAGTATGTGCTCATATACATGGCTTTTATACTTTTCATCAATTTCCAGACTTTTCAAAGTACCTAGCTGTTCTGCCTGCACAGCATTCCCATAATATAAATAATATCTGATACAAGAAAAATGAAACTCATATATGCTTTCATCTAACATCGAAATTTTCTTTCTCAGCTGTACGAAAAACACATCATGGATCCTCTGTATCACTTGTTGCATAATTCCTACATCCGTTGGTTGTATTTCCCTTCTGTTAAGTGTCTTAGACAAATTTGATATATATATTTTAAATGTCCTTAATTCCGTTACTTTTTTAAACTCATCTTCACCAAAAGCATGTACTATCAGATGTGGAATCCCAATAGTCATATTCTCCTGATCAACTGTACACCAACCGTCTCGCTCCAACTCTTGTATTACCATTTTAGATATGCCAAACCAATTCATCAAATAATTCATCCTTAGTTCGATGCCATTCAGAAGAGCTAAAACATAAAATGTGCTCTGCTCCACTTCAGGAACATTAGCTTTGAAGAGGTTGCGAATATGTCCAAGAATATTTGCCTGCACCTGTTTATTGCCATCATCTTGCCCGTAATCTAATGATGAATAGTATTTTTCCCCACATATTGTTTTATCCATTTTACCTACTGGTTGGAAATCAATAACATTTTTTAGGAATTCAAATGCTTCTTTCTTGCTCTGATAATTATTCTTCTTTATTGAATACCAATAATGCTCTGCCAACAAAATAATTATCCCTGGGTTATTACATACCACTTTACAAACATCTGGCAATATCCTGTTCAGCGCAGTATTCTTTTCCCGCGCCTCTCCTTGTCCGTATTTTTTACTAACCCCCAAAAACAAATTAATAGCATCATCCGCTGTGAAAGGATAAACTTGAACAACATGCTGATCCGGATCATCTATATGATTACCGGATCGTGTTTCAACAAACACCTGAATTTTATCTAACTTACTTAATAAACGTAGTTTCCCAATATCATCGTCCTTCAGTCTGTCCCCATCAACAATGAGAACGAAATCCTCCAAGACATATTTAATACGTTCCTCCTTCTTTAAATCCTGCTTACTTTTACACCCTAATATTGCACGTGCATCATCATTTAGAATTTGATCTTCCTCAAAGAAAATTTGATTCATTATTTCATCGTATGATTCGGGATTCTCACAATAAACGACAGATTTATTATTATTTTCTGCATAATGCAACAAAAATCTGGTTTTACCGGCATATGCAGGTCCAACAATCCACGTAAAACTCCAATCCTTGCCAATAGAAGGCTCTTTACCTCTATCCAAATATGGAACATTAGCCTCATGTGGTATTCTTTCCTTAACCCTTCCATAAAATCCATGTATAAAGAATACATATACTTTAGACAATATATCGGTATTTCTATTAAATACTATATCGCCAACAAATGATTCGATCCGATTTGACAGTTCCCTTTCTATGTCATTACCTTGATTCGCATCGATTCGATATGTTAATTCATCAGATGAATTTATTGCTGCTTCAAGTAATGCAAAAAAATTCTCGTTTGATTCTTCAATTCTCCTTTCCCTGTCTGTATCATCTTTTAGCCCCACTTTATTCTGTATCAACTCATTCCATTTGATTTGAATAACACTCCCTCTTGTCCGACATTTATGAATTTTTTCCATTAGCCTGCTATATTTTTCGTCTTCATCTTCCTTCTCATCTTTATCTTCCTCTTCAATGCTCAAAATATCCTGAATAATCATGTTAATTTTAATATTTCTTTTGCTTTCCTCTATAACCCCACATTTCATAAGGCTCTCTGTTATGTACGTTTTAAACAATTCAAACACAGAAATTTCTTTTTTCATTTTTCGTGTTCCTCCTGTCCCAACTGTGCTTTTTGAGATTTGGTAAACTCGAGTCAGACACGAATTCATGTCAGTAAAATAACCACGGGATATCCACTGCACATTGAAAACTTCATACCTTTTTGAATCAATTTCGAGAGGAGACTAATATGATATATCCAAACTCTTATCCACCATCGGAAATATCCGATCAAACAGCTGAAAAACTTATTTCCATCAGCGCTGATTGCGAAGCGTATGCTTTCAAGCAAAACGTCAAAGCCGAGCTTGATGTTAAGAAATTTGCTCAAAAACAATGGATCAAGGCTCAAGAAGCAGAGTATAAGCGCTCTCTATACCACGAAGTGGTCATTAGCGCAAATGGTTCGGCTGTCGAAATTTGTAGGTCATCTGCTACCGATGATACACAACATTTGATCTGCAATGCAAAACACTTTAACCTTGTCAATCTGATACATTGGATGAATGAGGACGAACAGATTTTTCAACTTACTGGACAAGTTAATGAACAATCTTTTTCTGTTTTTCTAGATTCAGCAAAAGTCGGACAGGGATCCTATTTGATTCGTAAGCTTTCATCCGTAGGCATTTCTTTTTATACTGATTCCTTCGCAGGTCAAAAAGAACTTGCCAGAAAATTAATTTCCACACTAATATCTAATTGTCACCAAACAGCATTTATTTATGATACCCCTGGCTGGTATTTGACCCCTCAGGGAACATTCATTTTTATTAATTTGGAGGTACCAAAATGGAAAAAAATATCCTTGGCTATTCGCTAATTTCTGACTCAATATCGATACTCTCTCTTCTTGCCGAATTTCACACTCCCCTGATGGCTAGTGGCTGTCCAACCGCAAAGGGTCTGATTTTATGCAACGATTCCCCCTCTGAAGGGGATCGCTGGATAGGAAATTTACGGTGCCTTGAGGACATAACCGAAATCACTTCGGTACGGCGACAGTCCTTTTCTGTCCCCAACTTTCATCTCGGTCTGTATATTTTGCAGAAGTACGATACCTCAGAAAATATCGGTATTTTTTTGAGGCAAGATTCTTTCCAACCGCTGGTCGTGTGCAACAACTTTGTTCCTGATGAACTTGTGGACCTTGCTGATACTATTTCACTCCCGCTCAATTCTCTAGCTAATAATTCACCTTGCTTACCCGAATTAGCAGACTGCAAGCATTTTTTTCGAGAATCGCCAGATAACCTAACATTGGCACTGACGCAAGCATTTACCTCAAAGAACTATCTTCAGCTCCAAAACACAGAATCATCTTCACTACTTATTAATCAGCTTGCGGTTATTGCAGAAATCTATCTGTTCTGGTTCCGTTCCCAGCACAACGAAGAAGAGACAGCCATTCGGAGGAACTCTCTTCAACGCAATATGCAAGAATTGTTTCAGAATCATCTAAATTGTGATACAACAGTTGACCTTGCCAATACTTTCGTCCATATATTTTACAAATATCTGGACTCGCACACGAATATCTCATACTGTCCTTGCGACCAAATCGAAGGCGAGGCCAATACTCGACTAAATACAGGCATGACAATTTTATGGAATGAAAAACACTACTTTATATCTAGTTCCCTACTAAAGGACATCTTCCAGCCCCTACTTAAAAACATCGGATGGCATAAAATTCTCAAGAATCTTGCCCAAGAGGGGATAATTTCTGTCGATGCCAACCATCAATCCAATTACACCTGTAAAAAAACGACATATAACGCCTTCGGTCAAACACTTATATCGCGGTTTATACGCCTTAACAAGGAAGCCTTACTTTCAAACGAATACCTTACTTTAGAAGAAAGGAGCGAATTCCATGACATTGAATCTCGGTAATTTACATCAAAACAAATGCACAATTGCACACTCTGCAGCCAACCAGTCTGTTCTAATAACAGGAATAAGTGGTTCAGGCAAAACCTGCCGTATGCAACAAATAGAACTTGATGCTGAACATGCCGGTCAGACAATCATCGTAATCGATACAGCCCACAGCCATGATTCTGAACAAATATTTCTACCCATTCGCTCAGAATATGAACCCGTGACTAATCGAATCTCCGCCCTCCGGGATGGAATTAATCTTCATCCGTTTTTCTCAGGAAAGAAACGTAGCACTCCTGATTTTATGACAATCAACAACATCACACAGGCGATTTCCAGACCGGCAAATTTGGGAGTTAATCAAACGAAACTACTTCGAGCTGCAGTTTCCACTGCCTTCCATAATCACACACCAGAGACCAACGATTTGCAATCCATCGGTTCCAATTTAAAGGCTCTTGGTACACCAGGAGAGGATCTTTTTGAGCGCCTCTGGGGCCTCTTCGAATGTAATGTCATCCGTACTGGAAAACCCCAAATTCAACCTCAACGTATTAACATCCTTGACTTTAGCGATTTAGATGATAGTACGCAGCGAATACTGGTTGAGGTTGTTCTTTCGTGTCTCTGGAAAGATCGCGTAGAGAATAATCTTCCGGATTTTATGGTTGTTTTGGACGAAGTGCAACGTCTATATCTTGGCTCATCTTCTCTGGTTCGACAGTTACTACGCGAGGGACGCAAATTTAGGATTAACCTTATCCTCGCCACACAATCCTTATCCATTTTTCCACGGAATACCGTGTCAATGTTAGAACAGGCTGGGACCAAGCTTTACTTCCAGCCTGCTCAAATGGATTTGCAACGTATCGCGAAGTCTCTCCATCATATACATGGCGGTGACTGGCACCAACCTCTCGCACAACTTCGCCGGGGTGAGTGTGTTGCCGATGGCATTCTGCAGGTTGGAGAGGCTACAATTAGTCGTCCACTGATTCTGACATAGGCAGGAGGAGTATATATGTTTAGCGAATATCCAGATGTCGTCAACATCGACCAAGTATGTCAGATGCTGCACCTTTCCAAACGTACCGTTTACTCTCTAATCCAGACAGGTCAACTCCCTGCAAAGAAAATCGGTCGCATTTACCGAGTCCGCAAAACCGATGTCAGCCATTTTATGGTCTCGGCATGACAATAATCCACTGGCGTGCTATAATATACATATAGCGCGCCTGTCATTTTTGAAAGGAGTATCAACATTATGACAGGTTCATTAATTGTTAAAAACGCAGCTTCTGGGAACAGCTACTATTATATCAAATTAAGCTATAAAAATCCACTGTCCCAGAAATGGTGCCAGAAGATGGTAGCCACCGGATTAACCGTCAAGGGAAATAAACGAAAAGCAGAAAGCATGAAAAATGATTTCATCGCAAAGTATTCTTACCTTGAAGAGCTTCCTGAGGAATATAATACAGACTATGATCCAGATATCACGCTCTGCGATTATCTGGACATCTGGCTCAGCAGGAAAAGGGATGAATTGGAAAAATCAACCTATGAATCCTATGAATACCGGGCAGCACAGATTCGAAACTATTTTATCGTTACCAATCCTTTGCTTAGAGACCTGACCGCAACTATGGTTGATAAATTTGTCTGCTATCTGCTCCACTCTGGAAAAACAAACCAGAAGACCCACAAAAAAGAACCCCTTGCAGTTCGTACTGTACGGTCAATCAAAAGTATTCTTCTTGCCGTCTATAACCAGGCTGCCATTGATGGGTTGGTTCAATCAAATCCAGTTTCAATGGTCAGTGTCCACGGAAAGAAAAATAAGGACTACGAAGAGGAAATGCTGTTTCTGTCCGAAGAAGAATGTACCGAGTTGATGGATTTTCTCGCAGACAATTCAAATCCTCTCTTCAACAGGCTGGTCCCAATATGTTTTTTCGGCATTTATTATGGTTTGCGACGTTCGGAAATTCTTGGGTTGAAATGGGATGCCATTGACTATCAGAAAAAAACAATTCGGATCCAGCACACCGTAGTTCGTGTAAAAACTACAGAGGCAAAGGATTCAACCAAAACTGTCAACAGTTTCCGTACACTTGCACTATTTCCCACCGCTGAACGGTGTTTAAATCAGGTAAAGGCTCTGCAGGAAGAAAACCGCGAATTTTTCGGTAACTGTTATCAGAACAAAGAAAACTATGTATTTACATGGGAAAATGGAAAGCCATACGACCCAGATTACATCTCAAAGCTCTTTTGCAAAGCCACAAAAGCATTTGGGCGTCCAGAGATCACTCTACACAAGTTACGTCATACCTGTGCATCCCTGCTGATCAACAAGGGATGGGATGTAAAAAAGCTGCAATACTGGCTCGGCCATTCCGATACAAGCACTACTTTGAACATTTACAGTCACTTTGACAGAAAACGTCTCAATGAAGTCCCGGATGATCTGGAAACACTGTCTGCATCCTGCGGCAATCTGTTCTCATAGCACTTTTAGCGTTTTTGTAGAACGTTTTGTAGAACGGACCTAAAATTCGTGTCCGAATCCTTCTGTATGGCAAAAAAGAAACCCCAGAAGCTTTCCAACGGAAAACCTCCGGGGGCTGCCCCTGCCAAGGATTCTCTCACTTATGTACCGGAATCCTTGAAATCGTCGGCGCGACAGGATTTGAACCTGCGACCTCTGCGTCCCGAACGCAGCGCTCTACCAAGCTGAGCCACGCGCCGATTTACAACTGCCCTATTATCATATCACAGCGAATTGACTTTGTCCAGCAAAATTTATAGAAATTTACAAATAAATACTGTATAATCTTTTTAGCTTCAGATTTGTAACGATAGAATACGGAGGATTTCCATGAGTAAAACAGCATTTATCACAGGTGCATCCCGCGGAATCGGAAGGGCAATCGCAAAGACTTTTGCAGGAGCCGGCTACAACCTGGCCCTCTGCTGCCACCATTCGAAGGAGGAACTGCTTTCCCTGGCAGAACAGCTCCGCAAAGAATGCCACGTTCAGGTTCTTGCCTTTGCGGGCGATGTGTCGGATTACGATTTTGTTGAAAAGATGACAGAAGAAACCCTGAACACTTTCCACAAAATCGACGTTCTGATCAACAATGCGGGAATTTCCTACATCGGTCTGCTGACCGATATGTCTGTAGAAGACTGGAACCATATCGTATCCACCAATCTGACATCGGTGTTTCACACCTGCCGCTGCATTGTTCCGTCCATGGTTTCGGCCAAATGCGGCCGTATCATCAACATTTCCTCCGTGTGGGGCAATGTGGGCGCCTCCTGTGAGGTGGCTTATTCTGCCTGTAAGGGAGGAATCAATGCTTTTACAAAGGCATTGGGCAAGGAACTGGCTCCCAGTCATATTACGGTGAATGCCATCGCCTGCGGTGTCATTGACACCGATATGAACCGCTGTTTTACCGAGGAGGAACGTCTTTCCCTTGTAGAGGAAATCCCTGCAGGGCGTATGGGTGCTCCCGAAGAAGCCGCACAGCTTGCCCTCTCCATCGCTTCTGGCCCGGAATATCTGAACAGTCAGATCATCGTGCTGGACGGGGGATGGATTTGACACGAAAATACATTGTTTTCTGATAAGCTAAGAAAAAAAACGCGTATCGCGTTTTTCGACTTTTTTCTTTCTTCTCTATTCTACAATATCCTCTATGGATACGCACGAAGAGAAAAATCAAAAGGAAGAGTACAATTTTAAAGAATTCGGCAATCGCCTGGGGAAAATTATGTATCTGAGAGACATCTCCAATCACACTCTCGCCCGTCAGCTATGCCTGTCTGTTTCCACCATCAGCGGATACCGGACCGGACGCCGTTCCCCCACAGTGACAGATCTGGCCAGAATATCCCGTATTCTCAATGTATCTGCGGACTATCTGGTGGGCCTGACGGACGATTTTTCCTGTCCTTTACCGCCTTTCTCCCATCAGGCAGCACCCAAAAATAAAAATTGACATTAACTGCCTGCAGAACGTAAAAACCTCACAACCGGCATAAATATGTCGTTTGTGAGGTTTCTATTTATTTATTTTTCGTATCTGTTCAGTACTTTCACAGATACCTCTCTTCTTATTGATTCAGGACCTCTCCACATACATAACAAAACCGGACTTATTTTCTAAATTGGACATATAGTCCAACTGCTTGCTCTCCACGCCCACATTTTAGGCATTTAGCGGGATGTATAAATCAAATTATTAGTATCCACGCCCAAAACATCACTTAACAATCAAAATGCATAACAAATGTGTTTCTCTGATTTGCATGGGGTTCTGAATAGTACAAATGTTTTATGATACTCTCTCTGCAACCAGAAGAATCGTCGAACGCTCCGGCACAACCACTCTTGTTCCTTCGTGCTCTGTCTGCGCTTCAAAATCCGCTCCATCCTGATATTCACAATAGGTATTTGCAACCAGCCTCCATCTGAATTCCGCCGGAAGCTCCGGTATCCGCATGGAAAGAGGCTCCCAGTATGCGTTCATCCCATAGAATACAATATCATCATCTGTGTCAGACTGATTTCTTCCTGCATACATGATTCCAATCAGGTGGGTTTCAAAATCCGTATGATTCTGGTACGGCTCCCCGTTATGGATACTGATATCCGGCAGGCCGCAGGCTGCCGGCTTGGTATCCTTGCGAAGAATCGGATGCTCTCCACGAAAATGGATCATAAACCTTGCAAAATCATGAATTTCCTGATATTTTTCCAGCCGGTTCCAATCCAGCCAGGAAATAATATTATCCTGGCAGTATGCATTATTATTCCCAAACTGCGTGTTGCAGAACTCATCTCCTGCAAGAAACATCGCCGGTCCACGACTGCACAAAAGCGCAGCAAAGGCGTTTTTGATCAGCCGGCGGCGCAGATTCTCCACCTTCGGGTCATCTGTCTCTCCTTCCACACCGCAGTTCCAGCTGTGCCCGTTATTATCTCCGTCCGTATTATTCCAGCCGTTTTTCTCGTTATGCTTTTCATTATAGGAATACAGATCATACAGGGTAAATCCGTCATGACAGGTCAGGAAATTAACGGAAGCACTGTATCCGCGGCTGACCGGGTCATACATATCCGGTGATCCCGTAATTCTGGTGATTGCGCGCCCCGCGGCCCCCGGATCGCCCTTTAAAAAGCAACGCATGTCGTCCCGGTAACGTCCATTCCACTCTGCCCACCGGTTCCAGGATGGAAAGCTTCCCACCTGATACAGGCCGCCGGCATCCCATGCCTCGGCAATCAGCTTCATATGGCTTAGAAACGGATCAAAGGCCAATGCCTCAAGAATCGGCGGGTTCTCCATTGGTGCACCATTCTGATCTCTTCCCAGAATAGAGGCCAGATCAAACCGAAAACCGTCTACACGGTATTCAATGGCCCAATGGCGCAGGCAGTCAAGAATAAAATGCCGAACAATCGGATGATTACAGTTCATGACATTCCCACAGCCGCTAAAATTATAATAATGGCCGTCCGGTGTCAGCATATAGTAAATATTGTTGTCAATTCCCTTAAAGCAGAAGCTTGGGCCCATCTCATTGCCCTCTGCAGTGTGGTTAAACACCACATCCAGAATCACCTCAATGCCATTTTCCTTCAGTTCCCGGATCAGATGCTTGAGCTCATCACCCTCTCTGTTGTGCTCCTCCCGATAGGCATAGCTGGTATTCGGTGCAAAAAACGACACTGTATTGTAGCCCCAGTAATTGTAAAGCTGTTCTCCGTCTACCACACGGGCACTTTCCATCTCATCAAACTCAAAGATCGGCATCAGCTCAACTGCGTTAATGCCCAGATCCTTCAGATACGGAATCTTCTGCCGGAGTCCTTCAAAGGTGCCGGCCCCCTCTACACCGGAGGATGCATCCTTGGTAAATCCCCGGACATGGGTTTCGTAGATGACCAGATCCTCAAAGGGATGATTCAACTGACCGATATCTCCCCAGTCAAAGCTGCTCCTCACCACGCGGGCCTTATATTCAAAATCCTTGCCGCCCTCCGGACGCTCTCCCCATTTTCTCTGTCCGGTCACAGCCTTGGCATAAGGGTCCAGAATCACACTGTCTTTATTAAAAAGCTTCCCCTTTGCGGGATCATTCGGTCCATCAAACTGATACGCATACTCAAATTCCTCGATTTTAAGACCATAAACAAGAATGGAATAGGTATCCCCGATCCGGTAATCCTCCGGAATGGGAATCCTGGCATAGGGTTCATTTTCCGTCGGATGGAACAGTAAGAGCGTACAGCTCGTCGCCCCATGGGAACTGACGGTAAAGCTCACACCGCCTGCGGTCTGATAGGTACCATTCATTCTGAAAAAACCAGGCCGTACATCAAAGCCATTGATGGTTTCTATCGGATGCAGTCCCTCACCCAGATTCTCATTACCTCCGGTCATCGGCCACATAGCCTTTTGTCCCGAAACATTCTCTGCATATAAACCATTGTTGTAACTCATGTAATTTTTCCTCTTATCTCTCCCTCTGATTCTCCACATATAAGACCTACTCCTTCTGATCCTTGACCTTCAATCTGCCATCATTGTCAAATTCTATATTACTGTAGGACTTTGAATAGTCATTGAGTTTGCCGATAATATCCTTTTTCCGCTCCCCCTCTGCCGGCGTAGGGCGGAAATCATTTCGCTGTGTGGTAGAACTGATGCTATATGGTATCATATCGGCAGAAATCCCCTTCTGCAACACCCCATCCTCAAAGGTGAATGTCTGCCGAAATACTGCCGTATCTTTATCGGACGGATTCCGGTTGCCTCCAAAGCAGAAATTCCCGAGGCTGTAGCAGATCAGTTTTCCCTTGTACAGTTCTACTCCCTGCAGCACATGTGGATGGGTTCCGATCAGAACATCTGCTCCCCAGTCGATGATCTGATGAGCCAGTTTCTGCTGGTAATCGTTCGGATAGTGATCCCCCTCAATGCCCCAGTGGCAGCAGGCAATCACCAGATCTGCCCCCTCCTTACGGAGCGTGCGGATTCCATCCCGGATATACCCGGCGTGCTTTTCATCTGCGGACAATTGACTGGCAGAAACGATGCCCAACACAATCCCCTCGTCCGTCTCGTAGGTTGCCACGTGTTCGTTAAATCCGAAAATAATTCCTGCCTGATCCAGCACGTTTCTCGTGTCATCCAGGCCGGACTGCCCATAGTCAAAGGTGTGGTTATTTCCGAGGCTTGCGCCCTCCACTGAGCTGCCCGTCAGGATCCCCACATACCCCGGCTTTCCCTTCAGATTCCAGGTCTTCTCTACCCGGTCCGTGGAGTCTGACAGCACACATTCCAGATTCACCAAAGTAAAATCATCATCTTCAAAAAGGTCTCTCACCCCTTCAAAGAAATAGTCTTCCCCGTATCGGTCATAATAATCATGAAAAGACCCTTCATATCCATGGGTCTGCGTCGGTCCCAGAGTACAGTCGCCCACTGCGGTAATGGTCACCTCCTGCAGTTTCGGCTCCGTTACCTCTTCTGCCTGCGTCTCTCGAAGTTCCTCTGTGCTTTTGTTGTCCACACTCTGTGATTCAGGCTGCACCTGAGTACTCTGCGTCATACCCGGTTCTGTGGCCTGCACCCCGGTCCCTGTCGGTGTCCCGCAGGCCGAAAGCAGCAAAGCTGCCCACAGAAAGCCTTCCAAAATCTGTTTTCTCATCTGTATCCTTCTTACTTTATCATATGATAGAAAGAGCAAAAGGTATTTCCCGTTTATTTCTGCACGGAAAGAATATCCACCGTGTGTCCGCTGGCTCCCATGAGATCCATTCTCTCACAGGTTGCCAGATGATAGCGGATGAATTCCTCAAACTCCTCCTCCGTCAGTGCATTTAAAAAGGGCCTGATATAGTTGGCCGCTCCGTCCGCCGCAATGATCCTATCCCTCTCAAGCCCGGCCTCCTCATTCAGCCTGGCAATGTCCTCCAGCCGAACCATGCTGTACAGCGGGTTCGCTTTCTCCGTACAGTGATAGTCCTCATCCAGCATTCCCGTCTGAAGCCCCTCTAAAATATGCCGTTCCTTGAAAGCGTAGGTAATGACGCTGAACTCATTCATAATATAGGCGGTCAGGATTTTTCCGCCGCTTTTCGTGACCCTCTTTGCCTCCTTGAGCGCTGCAAGCTTCTCCTGCCGGCTGTGCAGATGATACAACGGCCCGAACAGAAGGGTCAGATCAAAGCTGTCATCGGCAAAACGTTTCAGGTTCAGGGCATTTCCCTGAAAAGCCTTGACGGAACTCCCCTTTTTCTTCAGACGCCCAAGATTGTGACGGACCAGCTCTACAGCCGTAACATCGTAGCCCTCCTCTGCCAGAGGAATGCTGTACCTGCCGGTCCCGGCTCCCAGATCAAGAATCCGGATATCCTCCCGCCCCCGTCCGTCGGCAATTTTCTCCAGACAGTCATGAATATATTTCATGCTGGTCACAAATTCCACTCGTCCGTGGCGGCTGTCCAGGCGCTTCTCTTCATTAAATTTGTTATAATATTCTTCAAGTTCTGTCAATTTTCTACTCTCTGTGTCCTTTTTCCCAAATATTTTACCATAACAGCTAACAAATACCAACACCCAATCGAAATAAAAACACTGCCATATCCACCTTTTGTGACTACAGCAGTGTTTCTTCCTCTATCTGTTTTTCAATTTTTTAAGCTTACCTGTTTTATGCGGTTACTATACCGCATCTTCAAAAGCTTTTCGAACTGCATCCGGATGATCACAGATCAAAAGCACCGCGTACTGTCCTTTGGTAAAGATAAGCCCATCCTCCATCCGCTTCACTTCTTTTGGCTCATACTGATTCAACAGCTTGATCCTGCTCTGACGGTGACGCACAAGACTCTCCTTCGCCTCACTGACATCGGCGGGATCTTTCACTGCAATCACTGTAATCTCGTCCGCCTTTCCCTCTTTGGAATAGCTCACAAAGTAGCTGTCCACTTTATCATACTCCATATCGGAGATATGTGTAAACTGTTCCTTTGCATTGCCATCTGCACTGCTGGCATACAGCATTTCCGGCAGGCTGCTCTCTGCAGCCTCCATCTTCTGAGCCAGGTCATACATGCTGACCGTATCTGTGCCGGCGGAGCTTCCGGTTCCGCAGCCACACAGCAGCACCAGTATGACAGCCACAATCATTCCTCTTAGCTTTTTCATAGCTCTGTTCTCCTGTTCTGCCGTACTTATTTCACGGTTTCCTCCACCGGAACCGCTTCCTCAGATGCTTCTTCCATCGTGGATGTGGTCATGGAGTTCTCGTAACCCTCTCCCATATCCCCACCGTAGGTGGAAGTCAGGCCTTCCATTGCCTTCTGCACTGCCTTGTCGACCTTTTCCTGCTGCTTCTCACTCAGGTTCTGTCCACCCGTGTTGGCTGTGTTATATTCACTGAAAGCCACACGGAACAGATAATTTCCGTCCGGATCCTGAATCCAGTTATAGGTTCCCAGGGAGTATGGCATATCCTTGTAGCTGCCGGTCATCAGCATGTTGTCCATGGACATCGCAATTGCACTGACAACCTGGGCATCCTCATCATCCACCTTATCCTTAAAGGCAATCATGATGGATCCCATCTTCTCATCCATCGCTTCACGAAGCACCTTCGGAAGATCATAAACACTGTCCACTGTCTTCTTGTTCTGGTATGCCACATTATATTTCAGTGAATTTGCTGCCGGAAAATAATCGTGATCCCAGGTCTGCTCCTGACCAAACATGGAGTCCGTCATATTAAAATGAGCGTAATTTTCCTTTCCTGCATCGGAATAGATATCCGTTATGTACCAGTCATCATCCAGCTTTACCAGATCCCAGGAGTGATAGCGCTCATTATTGTGCTCTACCATGCACTCGATATCCATCATCTGCATAAACATACGGAAGGTTGTCGCATAACCGACACAGACTGCGTTGTGGTATTTCAGAACTCCATAGGGTTTATCGCAATCCTCCTGGGTACTGGGGATCACGGTGAGTGCTCCCTGATCCTGCTGCAGCTTTGTGGTCATCCAGTCGTAAACGGCCTTTTCCTTCTCATAGTCGGACATGTCATCCTTGATCTTCATCTCCTCGATCGCAGCCTTTGCCATATCCAGGGTTTCTTTTTCTTTATCATTGAGATTTGATGTATCTCCGGATTTGTAGGCGTCTGAGATATTGGTTGTCGGCAGAATCTCATAAGATTCCGCAATCTTCACATAATCCTCTGTGGTCTCAGGATTGTCTTCCTTCTCCCGCTCCGCAATATAGTTTTTCAGAGTCATCAGATTAAAAGCCGACAATGTGGTACTCCCGGCTATCCCGATGATCAGAACCACCGCGACAATGACTTTTAAAACGCCGCCTTTCTTTTTCTTCTCAGGCATCTGACTGACCTCCTGCCTCTCCTTTGTATCCATGTACACATCCTCCTTCATGTCATCTGACTTTTATGTACTGCCATTATAGCAGTTCATTTTGAAAAAATGTGCATCTTTAAGGAAACTTAAGAAAATTTAAGAATCCTCGTCATTCCTCCTCGATGTGCTCACGCCCCTGGGCAATGATACTTCTCACATGGTCATCCGCCAGAGAGTAAAAGATCGATTTCCCTTCTCTGCGGTTTTTCACCAGCTTATTCTGTTTTAAAATGCGAAGCTGATGCGAAATCGCAGATTGTGTCATATTCAGGACCTCAGCCAGATCACAGACACACACCTCCGCCTCAAAGAGCACAAACAGGATACGGATTCTGGTGGAGTCCCCAAATACTTTGAAAAGCTCCGCCAGATCATACAGTTCCGTTTCCTCCGGCATGGTCTCATTTACAATTTTCAGCAGATCCTCGTGGACCTTCACTTCACTGCAGCATACGTCCTGCATTTCTTCTTTTCTCATATGCTTTCTATATTTAACCCTTTCTTTACAACTTTATGAAGTCTCGTTCTATTTGATCATCAGAGTCCGTATTGCGTTAAGCACCGCAAGCACCATCACGCCCACATCCGCAAAAATAGCCACCCACATGTTGGCGATACCGAGGGCACCCAAAAGCAGACAGATGAGTTTCACTCCAATGGCAAACACAACGTTCTCATAGACGATACCCATACATTTTTTTGCAATACGGATTGCCCCTGCAATCTTCAGTGGATCGTCATCCATCAGCACCACATCGGCAGCCTCGATGGCTGCATCCGAACCCAGGGCCCCCATGGCAATGCCAATGTCTGCCCGGGAAAGTACCGGTGCATCGTTGATGCCGTCTCCCACGAAGGCCAGAGTCTCCTTTTGCCTCTTTTCGGCAAGAAGCCTCTCCACCTCTGCCACCTTATCAGCCGGAAGAAGCTCACTGCGAACCTCATCGATCCCAACCTGCGCTGCAACCTGTTTTGCAACCTTTGCATCATCTCCGGTCAGCATAACCAGAGTGTGTATGCCGCCCCGCTTCAGCTCCTGCATGGCAGCTTTGGCATGGGGCTTTATCACATCAGAGATCAGAATATGGCCGGCATAGACTCCATCCACCGCAATGTGTACCACGGTTCCTACACAGCTGCAGGCCCGATAAGAAATTTTCTGCCGCTTCATCAGTTTATCATTGCCGGCTGCAATCTGATGTCCGTCAACAACGGCTATTACGCCATGACCGCTGATTTCCTGCACGTCTGCCACCCTGCTGTAATCCAGCTTTTTGCCGTAGGCTTTCTGCAGACTAATGCTGATGGGATGGCTGCTGTGACACTCTGCCAGAGCCGCATACTCTAACAGCTTTTCTTCCTGCGGGGTTCCCATGGAATGGCCGTCCTGCAGAGGGCAGCTGCCGGAATCACAGGAATGCTCATGGATGCCACACACCTCAAATACTCCCTGGGTAATTGTCCCTGTCTTGTCAAAAACCACCGTTTTTGTCCGGGCCAGAGTTTCCAGATAATTAGATCCCTTAATCAGGATTCCCCTGGCGCTGGCGCCTCCGATTCCGGCAAAAAAGCTTAAGGGGATACTGATGACCAGCGCACAGGGACAGCTGATTACCAGAAATGTCAACGCACGGTATACCCAGACGCCAAGCTGTGCGTCTGCTCCCATAAACAATGTCCGGACCAACGGAGGAAGAAACGCCAGGGCAAGTGCGCTATAACAGACTGCCGGCGTATAATACCGGGCAAATTTTGAGATAAAACTCTCCGAGCGGGACTTTCTGGAGCTGGCATTTTCCACCAGATCCAGAATCTTTGATACGGTGGATTCACCAAATTCTTTCGTAGTGCGAATCTTAAGAAGCCCGGACAGGTTGATGCAGCCGCTGATGATTTCTTCCCCGGCTGCCACCTCCCGCGGAACACTCTCCCCGGTCAGGGCGCTGGTATTTAAGGTAGAGCTTCCCTCCACAACAATCCCATCGATGGGGACCTTTTCTCCCGGTTGAACCGTAATGATGGTTCCGATTTCCACTTCAAAGGGATCTACCTTCTCCAGAACACCATCCTTCTCCACATTGGCATAATCCGGGCGGATATCCATAAGGCCGCTGATATTGCGGCGACTTTTTCCAACCGCATAGCTCTGGAACAGTTCCCCGATCTGGTAGAAGAGCATAACCGCTACACCCTCCTTATAATCGCCCAGTGCAATGGCTCCCACCGTGGCCACCGCCATTAGAAAATTCTCATCAAAGACCTGGCGGTGCAGGATTCCTTTGACTGCCTTTTTCAAAATATCATAGCCGATCACCAGATATGGAATCAAAAACAGTGCCAGTTCCAGCCACCGGTTTAACCTTACCTGAGCAGCCAGCACAGAAAACCCCACCAAAAGAACCGCAGCCGCAATGATTCGAATCAATACTTTTTTCTGCTTTTTACTCATATAATTCTCCTACAAATAGATCTCACAGTCATCTTCTACCTTCCTGCAGTTTCTGAGGACTTCCTTCATGACCGCTTTTACATCAGCATCCTCTTCAAACTCCACATTCATCTTAAGGGTCATGAAGTTTACAACCGCATCCTTTACACCTGCCGTCGCCCTGGCAGCCTCCTCCATTTTATTGGCGCAGTTTGCGCAGTCCACTTCGATCTTATAACTTTTCTTCATATTTTTCCCTCCTCACATGAACATTTATTCATATGTTTGTATGTATTATATCATATTCTCTGCTCCTGTCAATCCTTTTGTACGCTTTATTTCTACCGGATGCCCGGCGCCACAAAAAAGAAGACGGGAAATCCCGCCTTCCATTGTTATGCCATACCATTTACTGTTTTGTACTTGTAAAGCATTTCCGCGTGGTTCTGCTCCTCGATCTGAATGTCTGCCAGAAGCTTCCGTACGCCCGGATCCCCGAACACAAATACATTGGAGTTGTACTCCCCGGAAACCATCTTCTCGGTTCCGATACAGTCCGTTGCCAGAAAGCAGTCGTTCTTTTTGTCCTCGGAATTGGTCATGGAGTCGTAGGATGCCTTTGGTTCATAAGCTGCACCATCCCGGTCGTTGCAGTTGCAGGAGGGTACCGCTCCGGTTAATACCTGTCCCAGGGATTCATAATGCCTGGTTTCCTCTTTTTCCAGTCTTCCGAAAAGTTCCTGAAGCACCGGATCTTTCGCCTGCTGGCCATAGCGCTTATACTTCTCCATACAGGACTGCTCCTGTGTTCTGAGATCCTCGATTGTGGTCTGCTCTTTTTCAGTCAATACCATGATTTACACCTCTCTTTTCATAATTTCATTTCTATTATGTCCTGTATTTTTTTTCGTATGTATCATGAAAGGATCCAATTGGGAAATGCAGCATAATTTGATAGTGTATTTTTTTCAAAACTATTGTATAATTTATTGTGTCTGTTTAGCAGGAATAAAACTATCACCAATGGTGATTGTCCATAAATGTAAAAGAGCGTATTTACAAAGGAGAACTGCTATGAAAGCAATTGGAAAATACATTGATCGATCTATTGAGATACTTTTTCAACTCATCCTGTGTGCGATTCTTGGATTTTTGCTGATTGGTTTTCTCACCTTTCCCAGCGAAAGGCAGACGAATATTTACAGTTGTCAGGAGCTTGACCTGGACTGGTATCAGGTCTTAGATGACGGCAGCCGGATACCTGCTGAGGTTCCCGGAAAATGTGACACCCCAAAGGGACAGACTCTCACACTGACCGGAATTCTTCCGGATACACTGGATGCATACGAAACTCCATGGCTGTGTTTTCGCTCCACGTTACAGGACATGACGGTTTCCATTGATGGGGAGCTTCGAGGAACCTATTCCACAAAAGATACCAGGCTGTGGGGAAAGAACAGTGTAAGTGCCTATTACTTTGTTCGGCTGAAACCCTCCGACCGGGGAAAAGAAATCACCTTTTCCTGTACAACAGACTCCAAATACAGCGGTGTTGTACGACAGCCATACTGTGGCACTGTGTTTGGAATGTTCCTACGGTTTGCAAAGGATAATCTGTTTGAAGTAATGAGTGCCCTGCTTCTTCTGATTCTTTCCATTGGCACCATTTTGATCTGCGGTCTTATTCATCTGCAGCTGCAGAGGAAAATCCCCCTCAGTTATCTGGGCTGGACCGTGCTTCTGCTGTGTATATGGATTCTTTCCGAATCACCTTTACGGCAGTTTTATTACAAAAACCTATCGCTGGCAGGATATATGACCCACTTTGCCGTCTATTTTCTTGCACTGCCTCTGCTTTTGTATTTTGACAATGTCCAGGCACAGAGATATCACAAACTGTATCGGGTTCTTCTGAGCGTTGAAATGTGTTATTCGCTCTTCGCATCTGTTCTGGAGATCACAGGAGCCGGCGATTTTTCCCTGTTGTTTAACATCTGTGTGATCCTGCACCTGCTAAGTATCAGCTGTATTATTTTTACGATCATACGGGATATTCAAAATCACCTGGCCGGATCCTATAACTTCGTGATTGTCGGATTTGTGGGCTTTGCCATTGCCGGCATCTTACAGCTGGGTATGTATCTGCAAAAAACTGTTATTTTTCACGGAGGCTTTTTCTCGGTGGGCGCACTCTTCTGGCTGGCCATGTCCGTTCTGTCGGCCCTTCGTGATTACTACCGGCTGGAACAGGAAAATCTTACCAATCATGTAAAGACATTAAAGCTTACCAGACAGGCCATGAATACCCTCGTGGAGACCATCGAGGCAAAGGACCCCTACACCAAAGGTCATTCCACCAGAGTTGCCAAATATTCCAAGCTTTTGGCAGAAAAAATGGGATTATCCAAAGAAGAACAGAATGCAGTTTATTCCATGGGAATGCTTCATGATATTGGAAAGATTGGCATTGCTGACACGATCATCAACAAACCCGGAAAACTGACCAGCGAAGAATATGCCACCATCAAAACCCATACCACCATCGGCTATCAGATTCTGAATAATATGGATGACATTAAAGACATTGAAAAGGCAGCCCGGTGGCACCATGAAAGATATGATGGCAAGGGCTACCCGGATGGTCTTAAGGGAGAAGAGATTCCTCTCTACGCAAGAATTATCGCTGTTGCCGATATGTACGATGCCATGACCTCCAACCGCAGCTACCGTCAGGTGATGCCTCAGCAGGCCGTCCGTGATGAGATTCAACGGGTGAAGGGCAGCCAGCTGGATCCCAGGATTGCGAACTGCATGTTAGAGATCATTGATGAGGATAAAGATTATCATCTCCGGCAGGAAACCCCATTGATTCCTGCCTGATATATTTTTCCACAAGTGTGTGTGATACACTGCCACTGGGATGTACCATTTCGATTGCAGAAGTCACAGGAACCCACTCTGCGGCATCCACTTCGCCGGAGAGCTTCGGTTCCTGTTTTTTTGCCCTTGCAAAGAACCCGATCATGAGCATATCCTTTTTCCCGAACCAGTAGGTTCCCACGAACTCCAGCCTGTCTACCGCCACCCCGGTTTCCTCTGCAATCTCTCTTACCGCTGTTTCCTCCGCCCGTTCTCCCGGTTTCATATAGCCGGAAACCAGATTGTAGTAATGATTGGAAATATAACTCTGGCGAAGAAGCAGTGCTTCGTCCTTCTCATTCACCACCAATGCAATAATACAGGTGGAAAACATGTCAAACAGCGGAATCCGGCAGTTCCCACAATAGGGAACCAGCCCTTCATCGCCGATTTCTTTTTCTGTCAATCTGGTCCCACAGTGGGGACAGTAAGTAAACTTCATAATTTTTTTCCCCTTCAGCCCATAATAGGCGGTCTCCACGGTACAATTTCGCCACAGGCGATCTTCATTCCGGAATCCCCTGAGGGCTGTGTATGAAAATCATCCGGCATTCCGTGAAGCACCACGGTCTTTCCAATCACATCCTCCGGCATAAAGCGTCCGGTATAGACCTGCATCCATGCAAATCCATCCGAAAACAGAAGCGGCGGCAGATCCCCGGCATGATCCGGGTGCAGCACCTTTGCTTTGCTGTAATGCGCCCCTGTATCGGCAAAAGGGTCCTTGTCATTGCCACTACAGGCACTGCCCTCATGAATGTGAAAACCTTTGAATCCCTGGGCCGGTTTTCCCGCTTCATCCGTTACGTTCCATACCTCTGCGGCCACCACAGTACCGCCCTGCGCCCTCATAAAATAAACCTTTCCGGAGATATCCGGATAACTGCTGCTCCCGGAAAGTTTCGCATATGCCACAGGCACCCTAAATCTCATAATGATGATCTCCCATCATTTCTATCACGTCACCCTTATTTTATGCCTGCACGTTCTTTGCCGTTACTTGTTGGTGCCACTTTTTCCCTGCGGATCCTCTCCAGTATCTGATCATACTGTTGATACATTTTCTGTGTCTCATTTTCCAGCAGATAATAATGCTGTATGTACGGAATTAAGAGTACCAGAAACAGAATTGTCAGCGCAAGAAGCCCCGGGGATGGCGAAAACATCGTCACAAAGATGGTCAGAATGGCAAACAGGGCAAAGGCCAGCGTCACCAGAAGATGCACCAGCCTCTCATGCTGAAAAAAGCCGATCTGCACCAGATGCTCGGAAAGCAGTTCCTCCCAGTTGGTATCCGGTGCATTTTTCTCTAAAATGCCATCGATTCTCGTCCGATAGCCTAAAATACGTTTTTTCATGCTTTCTTCCTCCGTCTGATTTATCTCCACATGTCACCAGGCTCTGCAAAACCGCCCATGGCAGACTGCCTCGCATCCCGATTTCTTCCGTTTTAATCCACAAGTATCTCCTGCAGTCTCGGATCGGTGCGAAGCACATCCTTCGCCTTATCCCGGTACTGCTGCTCATGCAGATAAGTATGCCGGAAGGGCTTGATGGAAGGCGCCAGATCGATGGCTTTCTCAAAATCCTCCCTGCGCAGTTCCAGAGTCTTCACATAATCCCAGAAACCGGTCTGGGTAAAAATTGTATCCACTCTCTTATAGCGGTGGTCGTGCACAACACTCATCAGATAGGTGGCCACTCCCACCTGAATACCATGAAGCTGCGGCTGCTCCAGCATTTTGTCCAGCGCGTGGGAGATCAGATGCTCGCTGCCACTGGTGGGCGCGCTGCTGCCTGCAATCTCATTGGCAATTCCACTCATGGCAAGAGAATCCAGAAGTTCTTTCAGGAACAGATCGTCATCAATCGATTCGAAAGGTGTCCGCACAAAGCTGTTCACTGCTTTCTTTGCAATCATCACGGCAAAATCGTTCACCTTGCCACAGCCGTGTTTCTCCTCAAAGATCCAATCGTAGAGTGCTGTGATTTTCGAAACCATGTCACCGATTCCGGAATAGAGAAACTTCTTCGGTGCACTTTTGATAATCTGGGTATCCACCACAATTCCGTAGGCCAGTCTGGCCGGAACGGACTTTCTGTGTCCCTCCACCAGAAGGGATGCACTGGCACTGGAAAAGCCGTCGCTGGAGGCTGAAGTCGGAATACTGATAAAGGCAAGATTCCGCAAAAAACCACAGTATTTGGCTGCATCAATCACTTTTCCTCCGCCGATGCCGATGACCGCCTGCACCCGGGCCGGAAAAGAAAAGGCAAGGCTGGTAAGATCCTCTAAACGCACCGTATCCAGTTCCTGATACTCTACCACTTCAATGCCCGCATCTTTTAAGGATTCCATCACAGCCGTTCCAAACATATCAATCAGGCCGTTTCCGAAAAGAATGACTACCTTTTCCAGTTCCAGTTCCTTCAAATGATCTCCCAGCTGATCCAGTACCCCCGGACCGATTTTAAGTAGCGCTGGAATTGCAATGTGTTTGCTGCTCATATTTGTAAGTCTCCTTCCATAACTTTCATTTTTTTAGCTTTTCTTTTTTCAATCAAAATCAGCGTCCAACTTATAAGTTTCCCCTTGTATCCAAACTGTCCCATTCTCCCAATGGGCGGCGAATCCCAATTTCTACTCTATCGCCCATATTTTACGATACTTGCGGATTTTTCTGGGCGATACACTTTCCGCGATCTTCTCTCCGCCCAGAATTAATAGCATTTCTCTATTATTCCAATCTTTTTTGGGCGGAGAACCTATTTTGCTCCCCTATCGCCCACATTTTCGGATGCCAGCAGATCTTTCTGGGCGATACACTTTCCGCCATGTGCTCTCCGCCCAGTATCTTACAAATCCCGTGAGCTGCATCCTCAATCTATTTCTTAATCTACCCCTTATTATAGTCCTGCATACCACAAAGTGCAAATAAATCTCCCCTTTTACTGTTGTAATCCCCGGCAAAAAGTCTTACACTAAGAAATAGAGTTTCTGTGAAAAGGCAAAGCAGATACGAACGTACAACATTTGATTTGGAGGCACAAAAGAATGAAGATTGAGACAGCCTCACGGCTTAATCATTTTAAAACCGGCATTTTTGCCGCATTGAACGAAAAGAAGGAGCAGCTGCTGGCCAGCGGACGAAAGGTCTATAATCTCTCTGTGGGAACCCCGGATTTCCCGGTGGCAGAGCATGTGCAGAAGGCGCTGATCGATGCTGCCAGGGATCCGGACAAGTTCCACTATACCCTTAGGGACATCCCGGAGCTTACAGCCGCTGTTAAAGATTATTACGAGAGACGCTTTGGTGTCACCGTTTCCGAAGATGAAATTGTTGCCATGCCCGGTTCCCAGGAGGGAGTGGCCCATCTGGGTATGGCACTGTGTAATCCGGGGGATGTGGTTCTCCTTCCCAACCCCGGCTATCCGGTCTTCGAGGTGGGTGCTTATCTCGGGGAAGCAGAATTATACTTCTATGATCTGAAGGAGGAAAATGATTTTCTTCCGCGCCTGGATGAAATCCCTGAGGACATTGCAAGGCGTGCCAAGTACATCATGGTTTCCTATCCCTACAATCCGGTCTGTGCCATTGCCCCACCGGAATTTTACGATGAACTGATTGCTTTTGCGGAAAAATACAATATTATCGTCGTTCATGACAATGCTTACTCCGATATCATCTACGATGGTGTTTACGGTGGCTCCTTCCTGGAGCATGAACACGCAAAGGAAGTTGGAATTGAGGCCTTTTCCCTCTCCAAATCCTTCAATCTCACCGGTGCGAGAGTTTCCTTTTTCGTGGGCAACAAACAGATTATAGACGCCATCAAGCTGCTGCGCTCCCAATATGATTTCGGCATTTTCGAGCCCATCCAGCGGGCGGCCATCGCAGCCCTGACCGGACCGTTAGATGGTGTGAGGGAACAGTGTAAGAACTATCAGGCAAGGCGTGATGCTCTCTGTGGCGGGCTCCGCTCCATCGGCTGGAACGTCCCGGACAGCAAGGGCACCATGTTTGCCTGGGCCCATATTCCGGAGGGATTTTCCTCCTCGCAGGAATTTTGCATGGAACTGATGGATAAAACCGGCGTCATCTGTACCCCCGGAGATGCCTTCGGAAGCGGCGGTGAAGGGTATGTGCGTTTTGCCCTGGTGCTGCCGGTGGAGACCATTGAGGAGCTGATTGGTGTGATCAATCAGAGTGGAATCCTGAGGAAGTAGCTTTGCAAAACCTTTTTATCATATCCTCATTTTTACTCCATTTATGAAATACGTCCCACCGAACGCAGATTGAATAGATAACGAAGAAAATGAAAAACATGATGCTGTAGAAATATTTTTACATCATATATGGGTGAAAACATGCGTAAGAAAGAATTAGCCTTAGAAGTGATAAACCGCTTGAAAACTGCATATCCCATTGCGGAATGCACCTTGGATTACAACGAGGCCTGGAAGCTGTTGGTCAGCGTCCGCCTCGCTGCCCAGTGCACCGACGCAAGGGTCAATGTGGTGGTAGAAAAATTATATGAAAAATTTCCGGATGTCAGCGCATTGGCTGAGGCGCCCGTAGAAGAGATTGAAGCCATTGTTCATCCCTGCGGCCTCGGGAAAAGCAAAGCCAGAGACATCAGCGCCTGCATGCGGATCCTGCGGGATACCTACGATGGCCAGGTACCGGATGATTTTGACAAACTTTTAGCCCTGCCCGGCGTCGGCCGCAAGAGTGCCAACCTGATCATGGGAGATGTATTTCACAAGCCGGCCATCGTCACCGACACCCACTGCATCCGCCTCTGCAACCGCATCGGCCTTGTGGATGGCATCAAGGAACCGAAGAAGGTGGAGATGGCACTGTGGAAGATCATCCCTCCTGAGGAGGGCAACGACCTGTGCCACCGCTTCGTCATGCATGGACGGGAGGTGTGCACTGCTCGCACCACCCCACACTGTGAGCACTGCTGCCTGCAGGATATCTGTAAACAGAGGATTTGAGGAATCATTGTCTGCTGTGGGTAGCTGGTGCTACCCATTCAGCATGTGGAGGTATATCCTTTGTTACTACTACTGTTTTTTCATCTATCATTACCGAACTCCTCCTTATTTCTCCCTGGTTTCAAAAATATACCGGTGCAATAACTGCAAGTACATGCAATGTCTGCACACCAGCCGTTTAGACAATTTGTAAATGGGCGTATAGGCAAATACCTTACTTACCACGCCCAAAGCATCAAATATTCACCACCTGACAACTTTCGATTTGCACAGTTGCTGCTTTCGTTAAAAACACTACAATTTCTCTCTACAGCAACCGCTTCATATCCTCCGGGAGCGGTGCAGTGAACTCAAGAATTTCTCCGGTCATGGGATGGGGAAACCTAAGGCGGCAGGCATGAAGGGCCTGCCTGTGGATTTCGTATTGTGGACCATGGCTCCCGTCCTTTTCCATACCTTTCCCCTGTACCCACTTGCGATCTATCTGATTACCGACATAATTGGGATTATACAGGAAATCTCCGATTAATGGATATCCCAGATACTTCATGTGCACCCGGATCTGATGTGTACGTCCGGTTTCCAGCCTTAACAGAACAAGGCTGTTTCCGTTTTTCTCAGATATTTTGCGGTAATGGGTCACTGCCCGATCTCCGTTTCCAAAATCCACAACACGCTCCAGACAGGCGCTTTCTTTCCGTGCAATCGGAGCGTCAATCACCCCTTCCGGTGGTTCAACACTCCCCTGCACAATCGCAAGATATTCTCTGTGGATTCCCCTTGTCCTGGACTTTTCCGCCACCATACGACTCAAAATAGCGCCGCTCACCATATGCTTTGCCACGATGGTAAGTCCGGAAGTATCCCTGTCCAGACGATTGATACACCGGAACGCAAAAGGGACTCCCCTTTCCTTCATCTGCCACGCCAGAGCATTGCCAAGCGAATTAGCCGGATTATTCCGGGAGGGATGGATTGGCATCCCCGCCGGCTTGTCGATCACAAACAAATCTTCATCCTCATACACAATGGAAAACGGCAGCTTTACCGGAAGGATTCCATCCGAAGAATCCAACTCCCGAATCTGAACCATAAGGTGATCTTTCTTCTGCAGAACATAATTCTGATGCTCATCACTTCCATTTACCTGAATACTATGCCCGTCCTTCTTCAGGTTCACAAGATTCTGCTCTGAATAGCCCTTTTCCTTTAGAAAACCGCTGACCTTCTGCCCCGGTTTCGGATCTGTAATATCATAGGCAATTGTCCTCACGACAGGGTCTGTAACATGATCTGTAGTTGTCCCTATGACTGATTCATCTTTTTTCATAGTTTTATCATAAACCGGAGGTGCCTGCAGCGCAATATATTTTTGACCGCCTCCTATCCTTTGGGGCTGGTTATGCTACGGCTTGTTCAGCGAGAAGGGAATTAGGAAGAATATTTTTCATCTATATGTCCCAATGCGAACAAGTCACCCTTGACAATACTCTTCCCATCTGCTATATTTACTACGACAATCATACTACGTCAGACGTAATATTGACAGACGTAGTATAAATACACAAAGGAGGGATGCACCAATGGACATTAGCAGCGATGTGATCCGTGGCTACAATGACACCATGATTCTTTACCTCCTGTGGGAACAGCCATCTTACGGCTACGAGATCTCCAAACAGATTAAAACCCTGTCCGATGGGAAATATATCATTAAAGAGACCACGCTGTACTCCGCATTTACCAGGATGGAGAAGAATGGATATATCGAATCCTTTTCCAGCCAAAGCACCGACACCGGCAAGCGCCGTACCTATTACCGCATCACGGAGGCGGGACGAAAGTATTACCGGGAAAAATGTGAAGAGTGGGTACTCACACAGGAAGTCGTGGAAAAATTTATTTTGAAAGGGGATAACCGGAATGGAAACGATTAAAAATTATCTGGAAACTATGTTTTTGAATCTTCCAAATACACCGGAGGTCTATCGGGCCAAAAGTGAACTGTTACAGATGATGGAGGACAAATATACTGAGTTAAAAGAAGAAGGGAAATCAGAAAATGAGGCCATTGGCATTGTCATTTCCGAATTTGGAAATCTGGATGAACTGGCGGCAGATCTTGGAATTGCAAATTTTGTTCAATCAAACAGCCAGATGCCTGCAGGCAGAGCACTTTCCCTGGAGGAGGTAAAAGGCTATCTTGCCGACCATGCAAAGCACGCTTACATGACCTCACTGGGTGTTATGTTCTGTATTTTATCTTTCTGCGGACCGATTTTCCTAAGTGCTGCTGCAGAGATTTCTCCCCGGTATGAGGATTTATTGGATGCTTTTGCCGGCGCCGCCTTTTTCCTGATCGTTGCCATCGGGGTAGGGCTTTTAGTATACTCCGGCGTTTCCGTTGGGAAGTGGAAATACCTGAAAACAGAGCGCTGTGTCACTGATTTCGCCACGACAGAATATATCCACCAGCGGATGGAAAGCTACAAGGGAACCTACGCGGTCCTTCTGACTGTAGGTATCATCCTGTGCATCTTATGTGTACTTCCCCCCATTATTTTTGATGCCGTATGGAGTTCCTCCGCTTTCTGGGAAGATTGTTCCGGCGCCTTCCTATTTGTCTTTGTCGCCGTCGGTGTGTTTCTCATTGTCATGGGCAGTATGCGGCTTGACAGTTACAAGCAACTGCTTCACCTGAACGGTCAGGGCACCGTTGGCGGCAGCTATGTGCCAAACCAGCAGAACGAGCCGCAGTATATCAATAAAACTGCAGCCGCCGTTATGTCTGTTTACTGGCCCACCGTCACCTGCCTGTATCTGATCTGGAGCTTTTTGAGCTTTGACTGGTACATTACCTGGATCATCTGGCCCATTGCCGGAATTGTCCATACACTTGTAAAAAATATGCTGGCTAAATGATTAGGAGAACTGCTATATGAAAAAAAATATTTATCTTACCATACTGACAATCGTCACCGTCCTCTGTATCATCGGTGGCACCTGTTACCATGTGATTGGCTGGGGTGTTTCCCTGGCAGAGCGCCTTGTACCTTTTTTCAAACTCCAGCAGACAGAAAATTCTACGAAGCAGTTAACTGCTGACAACACAAAGCTGGATGACTTCTCCAAAATTTCGGTGGATGTCAAAGTCATGGATCTGACTCTGACTAAGGGATCTGATTTTTCCATCAGCTACTCTTCCAGCGAAAAGCTGGTACCGGAATATGACGTCGATGACGACATCCTCGTCCTAACCCAAAAGGGGCTTAAATCCGATTCGCTTATGGGACTGGACAGCAAAAAATGCTCTGTAACCATTACCGTTCCGGAAGATCTGCAGACCATCGATATCAGCGCAAATGTCGGTGACATCAACGTGAAGCAGATCACAGCAGAGAACCTTTACCTGGATGCGAACGTCGGAGATATTGATGTCAATGCCTGCAGTTTTGAAAAAGTAGTATCCGATGCGAATGTAGGAGATGTGGATTTTGAAAATACAAGTTTTCAGAACATGGAAATTTCCAATGATGTTGGCGATGTATCCGTAAGTACAAAAGATCTTTCTGACTACCAGATGGATCTTTCCACCGACATTGGTGAGGTCAGTGTCAACGACAAAAACTACCGCAAAAGGTATAAATACAGCGGTGACAGCGACTGTAAACTGGTCATTGAAAACAACACCGGAGATATTGAAGTGGACTACCGCTAGTGCAGCGGTTCGAAAAAAAGCAGGACGCAAACCATAAACCTCGGTTTTGCGCCCTGCTCTTTTATTCTCTCCCAGCTATCTATTCAGGAAATATTTGAAGCAATACCTACAGAAACATAGTTTTCAAAAATCGCCTTTAGATCCGTCCCATCCTCATCCTCGTAGTTGCGGATTCCCTCCACCATGTAGGAAATCCTCCCCGGCGCAACCACCGTCTCATTGTATAGATCCCTGTAAAACACTTCCGTGGAAACCCTTCTGTCGCGAAGCAGACCCTTACATTCTGACAGAGAGCAGCCTGGGAAATTCACATTCCAGATCTGGTTGATGCCGAGAGGCTTCTGAAGCAATTCTTCCATGATTTCCCTCAGATATCGGTCCGACACCTCATGACGCTCACAGGCCTCCTCCGAAAATGCAATGGTATGAATCCCCTGAAAGGCTGCCTCAAAGGCCGCTCCGGCCGTCGCAGAATATTGCAGATCCGTGGCCGTATTATAGCCGTAATTGATTCCCGAAAAAACGTGATCCGGCTTTCCCGGAACAATATTAAGGACACCGATTCTTACACAATCCGCAGGGGTTCCGTCGCAGGCGTAAGCATGAACCCCCGGAACCGGAAACTCACATTCCCATGCCTCCACCGGATGTCTCAAGGAAATACTGTGAGACATGGCACTTCTCTGTCCATCCGGTGCCACGACCCACACCTCTCCAAAATTCTTCGCCGTCTGTGCCAGACGGATCAGGCCATCCGCATCAATTCCATCATCATTTGTGATCAGTATTTTTTTTACCATATTTCTCCTCAATCCTAAGATATGCAATCATCATGCCAATCACTAACGCAATTACTCCAAACACAATCAGAAAAACGAAGGGCGAGTTCTGCTTCAGAAAAAGGAACGGAATCCCCATCAATTCAAAAAACGCTGTACAGACAATTCAACTCTTTGTCTGTACAGCAGTTCTTTTCTACGCTTCTTTCTTCCCAATCGTCAGAAACAGGTTTGCCTTCTTAAGAGCAGGGCGAAGTGCCATGTAAATAACAACTGCTGCAATCACGGAAAGCACTGCATTCACAGATGTGGTAGTGATGTTCCATGCCAGCGTAACCTCTGCTGCCGGCTTGCCCAAAAGCACGCGCTTATAAAAATATCCAAACAACGGATCAAAGATCACATTAAAACCAAGGCCGCACACAGCCGCAATCACGGTCCACTTGAATACATGCTTGGTATCGTTGGATGTGGAAATCTTACCAACCCTGTGAGCGATAAGACCAGTGATCAAACCGATACAGAACTTTAAGATAAAGGTCTTCGGTGCATAAATGATATAAATCGGATCCAAAAGATCGCCGATGGTCATACCGATAGCTCCACCAATTCCGCCATAAATACCACCCAGCAGAAGGGCACCCAGTACGCATACAGCATTTCCAAGATGGAACGAAGTTGCATCTCCACCCGGCAGGGTAATCTTAATCTGCAGGAACGTAAATACTACATAGGACAGCGCTGCCATCAATGCGGTAAGTGTCAGTTTGTAGATTTTTTCATTTCTCATAACATATCTCCTTATGCGTATTATTTTCTAAGTAACTATCATACACGCATATGGGCATATGTAAATAACCATTTTTATATAATTTTATAGGTCCAGATAATTTTTTATAATTTAAATGGGTAGTGTCGTGACTCTAATCCCAATATTCTTTCAGAACAGCATTAACAGCATTCTATAATCCAAAAGAAACAGTTTAATCTTGAAAATGAAGAAATGCGCCTATTTTATACTACAACTTCTAAAATTTTCTTCCCGCCATATTCCAATTCATTCCCGTTTTCTTATTCTTGTTGAAATTAAAACTTAACAGGTAGCCCTTCTCTTTTTTATAGAATTCCAAATAATCAAACAACTGCTTCCTTCCACGGGAATGATACTCATTTCCACGCCATATTTTCAGTTTAATAATATACTGTTTCCCGCAATAATCAACGATAATATCCGTTCTCCGGTTATCTCTCGTTCTTGCCTCAATATAATAATTTCCAGTTCCATTGATAATAGGTTTCAAATACAGCAAAAATAATTTTCGTCCATTCTCTTCTATGAATTTCTGATCATTTTCGCTATATATTTCTTCAAAATACTCATAAAATTTCTTCATCACCAAATCCATATTCAATTTTCCAGCAGAAACGAACTGGTTTCGGGTACCAGAAGCTTCTGCATATAGTTGACTTCCGATTGCCATTTCTGATAGAAACAAATCATAAAGCTGTGTTTCAAAAATACGGTTGGAAATCGCAACCATTCCATCCTGTTCTTTAAAGAAACCAAAGGTAACACCCAGATCAATGAATGGTGCTTCCCTTTTAAAAGGATAGCTGTATCCGTCAAAAAGGATATTCTGGATCATATTCCTAAGATCCGGATAATCTAACATTTTCTTTGTCATATCATCGAACAATGTATTGGGCTCTTTTAATAAAAGTTTCATTGCAGCAAGAAAGCCCTCCTTTGTCCATGCGGCTTCCCTGTCAGGGAAATTGTCCGTTCCCACAATTCTTTCATCCAAAAGCTGACATATTTTTGAAACAAGGTATGGATATCCCGAAGAATAATCATAGATCATCTGACTGATCTCTAAGATATTCATGCCAACTGCATAATCATCCGAATATTCCCGCAGCATAGAAGCGATATCCTCTGCCGAAAAGCTCATATCCAATGTAAAATCTGCTGCAATATTCCAAGGGCTGTTATATTTTGATTCCTCTCCCGGATGCATTTTTATCTTTAAAGTTTTCACATCGTGAACCCCTGCAAGAATCACCGATTGAAAAGTAACATCTTTTCCCTGCTGCCATCTCAAATATTTCTCCCTTAATAATCCCAGAAACGAAAGAAAAATCTGATTATCTGAACTCTTATCCACCTCATCAATCATGAGTACCACCTGTTTTTGGCACTGACTGCATAAATTAGAAATTTTCATACCTAATGAACGCATGGGAAATCTCTCTGATACAGGTCCATTCCATTCCCTCAAAATTGTTTCCGAAACGCCCTGTTCCTTAAGACAGTCACTGATATCCATCACCAGCCCCTCTGCCAGGCTGTACAGTGAATGAAAATATTCATCAGCAGATTCAAAGCTTAAACTTAGAACAATATACTTCTCTTTGATTTGTTTTTCCAACAGATACAGCATTGTTGTTTTTCCATATTGTCTCGCACGATTTATGGTAAAATATCTGCCTTTTTCAATATACTCATGAATCACGAACTCTATTCTTGTATTCATATCTACCATATAGTGTTTTTCCGGAATACAAGTGCCTGTAATACAAAAGTGTTTCTGCATAGGTTGTGTTTCTGCCTCCTGTTGATAAAAACGATTGAAAACTTATAGTTCAGTTATACCATATTGGGGGCAAAAAGAAAAGGCTGTGAATGCCAGACATACACAACATTCACAGCCCTTAAACAAATTTATTCAACATTCGAGAGTTTTTTCAATTCCTCCAACGGATCAACCTCTGTTGGATACTGGTGTAAAATAATCTCATCCGCTCTTCCCGTAAATTCAAAAGGAGATTCATAATCCGGCGTAACCGGACTGTCTTCCTTCATTTGTATGTCCCAAAATGAAATGGGAATACAATCGTGAAGACAAGTCAAAACGA
>CAMFDG010000002.1 GCA_945949045.1 uncultured Lachnospiraceae bacterium | reverse complement strand
TTCTCCCAGGGAGGCCTCCGCAGGTCTTCTGGCAGCAGAGGCAGCCATCATGCAGCCGGAAACGAGAAAGAAAAAGTCAACACCGATGGCACCTCCGGCGAACCATACATTGTCTCCCTTCACGGCAAAATTCCGCCCATGAAAGATCATGATCATGACAATAAACAGAAATTTTAAAAAATCAAGGGCCTGATTTCGTTCTTTTTTCATATCAATGATTACTCCTCAGTTCTAAAAGTTTTTGATCACTTTTCTATCATACACAAATTTAAAAAGAATAGCAACAATAGATAGTTGACCACCCAATTATTATAAGGTAAAATGAAAAATATAACTGTTTGACAAATGGGGAAGCGTTCAAAAGATGACAAATGATAGTGGGAAAATAAAAAAGAACGGCTGGAGAGTGGCAGCCGGTGTTATTTTGCTGTTTCAGCTGCTGATCAGCGGGACTGCAGTGGGAATATTGGTCTGGCTGGATCTCTTACCGGTCTCCTATGTGGTTCTTGTGGCTTTAATTCTATTCTGGCTGGAAACGGTGGTTTATGTTCTGTTTTACTCCAGGATCAGGGATAAAAAAAAGAAGCTGGACAAGAAGGCCAAAACGACCCGCCGTTATATCAAGAGAGGTGCGGGCTGCACGATCTCGGCGCTTGTTATGATCTGCTGTTTGTTTGTATCCTCTGTTATGCTTCAGATGGGAAATACGATTGCAGCAATTGCCGAGAATACAGTCTCAACGGATTCTGTGGCCGCCTATGTACTGAGGGATAATCCGGCGAAAACCCTGGAGGAGGCGAGGGACTATGTGTTTGCAGTCACAGAGAAATATGATTACGAACACACCTGCGAAGCTGTCAAAAGGATGGGCGGTTCCGTGGGAAGTGAGCTTCGCACACAGACCTATGATTCCGTTCTGGATATGGTTACAGCACTTTACTCCGGAAATGTGGATGCCATGATTCTGAATGAGGCTTATGTGGAACTGATCGAATCTCAGGATGGATATGAAACCTTTTCCGAGAAGACAAGAAAGCTTTCTGACCAGAAAATCGAAACCGTTGTGACCGCCTCCTCAGAAACAGAGGAAAAGAATATTACGAAGGATCCCTTTATCGTTTATATCAGCGGTTCGGATACCAGAACGCTGACTCTTGCCACCAGCCGCAGCGATGTCAATATTCTTGTGGTGGTGAATCCTTCTACCAAGCAGGTGCTCCTTCTGAACACACCGAGAGATTACTATGTGGATACGGCTGCCTGCGGGGGGGCCAAGGACAAACTGACCCACTGCGGGATCTACGGAATCGACTGCTCCATGAGAACCCTGGGAAGTCTCTATGACGAACCGGTGGATTATTATGCCCAGATCAATTTCAGCGGTTTTGAGACCATGGTAGATGCCATTGGCGGAATCACCGTAGAGTCTGACCGGGCATTTCGCTGCAGTGAGGGAGGCTATTATATCTCCCAGGGAACGAATCAGCTGAATGGTGCCGTTGCGTTGTCCTATGTGAGAGAGCGGCATGCCTTTGCCGATGGGGATAATACCAGAGGCCGGCATCAGATGCAGGTCATTGAGGCAATTATTAAAAAGGCCTCTTCCGGTACAACAATCCTGTCCAATTACACAGCGATTCTGGATAGTATGGAGGGGATGTTTACCACCAGCATGAGTTCTGCGGACATTTCGGCTCTGGTCAAAATGCAGCTGACAGATGGTGCCTCCTGGAATGTGAAGACCTTTGCGGTGTCCGGCACCGGCGGTTCTGAACGCACCTACTCCATGCCAAATGCCAGGAGTTATGTCATGTATCCGGATGAGAGGCAGGTCAGCTATGCGAAGCTCCTGGTGGACAAGGTGGTGGACGGCAGAACACTGACGGATGCGGATCTGCAGATGCCGACAGAATAAATAATAAAAATAGTACGTTCGTCAGATAGACAAGCCGGGAAAATGTTGGTATTCTGTATGGGTAAAAATAAATTTAATTTTGAAAGAGGAGAAAAACATGAAAAAGTGGATTCAGAAGATGTTGACCCTGTGTCTGGCTGCAGCGATGATTGTTACAGCGTTTGCACCGGTTACCACGGAAGCAAAGACAAAGAGTATGACACTCTACAAGGGAGAAAAGATTTATTACACCAATTTCAGCAAGGTTACGGGGGTATCGTCCTCCAAGAAATCGGTTGTAGCTATTGCGAAGGATAAGAAACAGGACTCTCATGCAAATATCACTGCGAAAAAGACGGGAAAGTCCACAGTGACCATCAAGACAAAGGGTGGAACCGTCAAATATGTGGTAACAGTAAAGCCGTTGAGTTTCACCGTTAAGGTGAAGGATATGGGTAACGGAAATGCTCTTCTGTGCATTAAGAATAATACGAAGCAGACCTTTGAGCAGATTGCAATTACCTACTATTTAAGAGATGCAGCCGGAAATGTCTTTGATAAGGATACCGTAACGCTTTATGATTCAGTCGCTGGGAAGTGGTGTTATAGGACTGTTTATTACAGCAGTTATACCTATAGCATGGATGCAGCTCAGAGCAGTGCGAAGGTAGTGGGCGTAAGTCATGATCCGGGACATAAGTATACGAATCAGACCTCTAAGATTGCCGTAAGCTCTAAGGTGAGCGGGGATAAGCTTGTTATCAAAACCAAGAACAAATCCAAGAGCTATGTGAATGGATATAATTATATCTTATTCTATGATGCAGCAGGACAGATTATCGAGATGAGAACAGATTCCATTTATCTGAAGGCCGGAGCATTAAATTCGTCTTCGATTTCGCTTCCGTATAACGGATATGATCATTACGAGATCAAGACGGCAGCATATAGCGAAAGCTACTAATTCTTTTGTAGAAAATCATCAGGCGGAGCCATTGACTGGCTTCGCCTTTTCATTGCAGCAACTGATCAAAAATATTTTGTATCTATTCAGAACCCCGTGCAAATCAGAGAAACAGATTTGTCATATTTTTTGATTGTTGAATGAGGATTGTGTCAGGTTTTCTATGAAAACCTGACATGCAGCGTCGGTCCATTTGCCGAAGGCAAATTTCGCATGGACCGATGTTCAAAGCTTTGGGCATATATATGAGCAAAATGTGTGTAATAAGGAATCCTCCCGCTATGCGGGTCCCTCCTTGTTTCAGGCTGCGAAGCAGCGGGAAAAGGCGTAAAGTGCACGGTGGGCTGAACAGTTACATTATTTTAATAATATCTGAAAAAAGGTTAAGATAATAGAAAAATGTCCGATAAATAAAGTAGAAACAAAAAGAAACCTGTCAACGCCAATCAGGGAAGGGAGGCGTGTTACCGCAGCATTCGAGGAGAGATATCAGATCATTATTCCGGTAGGACGGGCCAGTACCATTTTCTATAATAAACCGGGAGGAAGAGATCACAATCAGGGAAAAAACAAGGAACAGGCTTTTGCGGAAGTACTGAAGGAACAGATGAGGGAATCCGTACTGGAGGAAAATCAGACATTACAGATGTTCTGTTAGGAGGTAGTGAAAATCTATGGAACAACCAAACAAGAGAAGGCGCCGTGTCGATACAGGAGTGTACGATGCGGCGTTTTCTTATGTTGGCAAAAATAAATTTTTGTGGTATAGATATACAAGCGGATGATTTATGAGAGGGGGAAAGAAGTCTATGATTCGAAATATTGTATTTGATGTGGGAAAGGTGCTGGTATCCTATGAGCCCGATGCCTATATGGACAGCCTTGGCCTGGACGCCGGAGCCAAAGCCCGTCTCAACGCTGCAGTGTTTGAAAATCCTCTGTGGGATGCTTCTGACCAGGGGCTTGGTACGCCGGAGGAACTGCTGGAACAGTTTATATTGGGTGATGTGGAGCTGGAGGATCAGATCAGGTATCTGTATGGGACTGTGGGAAATACAGTGGAACTGATGCCCTATGCACTGGAGTGGATCCGGGAGCTGAAGGAGCAGGGATATGGGGTGTATATTCTGTCCAACTATTCGGAGAATATGCTGAACCAGACCAGAGAGAAGCTTTTGTTTCTTCCGCTTGTGGACGGAGTGGTTTTTTCATACCGGGTTAAATTGCTTAAACCGGACCCGGGAATCTACCGGTATCTGTATGATGCCTATTCCCTGAATCCCCGGGAGTGTGTCTTTCTCGATGACCGGCCGGAAAATATCCGGGGAGCACAGGATACGGGAATGCATGGAATTGTTTTCCGGGATTACGAATCAGCAAAGAGGGAGCTTTTGGATTTCTTAAGAGATTCTAATATTTGAAGTAAGAACTTTCCAAATGGGAAAGTTTGTGCTAGAATGTTTAAAGCATAGTAACTATGAGGAGGGAAGATACTATGGATTATAAGAAAGAATATGAGAAATGGTGTAATGACCCATATTTTGACGATGCGACGAAAGAGGAACTTAAGGCTCTCGCGGGGGATGAAAAGGAGATCGAGGACCGGTTCTATCGTACTCTGGAGTTCGGTACAGCAGGCCTTCGGGGAATTATAGGAGCAGGAACGAACCGTATGAATGTCTATACGGTCCGTCAGGCAACTCAGGGTCTGGCCAACTATATTCTGGCACAGAAGGGACAGGATAAGGGCGTTGCTATTGCCCACGATTCCAGACTGATGGCAGACGAATTTACGGATGCCGCAGCACTGTGTCTGGCTGCCAACGGAATCAAGACCTATGTTTTTCCAAGTCTTCGTCCGGTGCCGGAGCTGTCCTTTGCAGTAAGACAGCTTGGCTGCATTGCGGGAATCGTGATTACAGCCAGCCATAACCCGAGAGAATATAACGGATATAAGGTATACTGGTCGGACGGCGCTCAGGTAACACCGCCCCACGATACCGGCATTATGGATGAAGTAGGAAAGGTTACCTCCTTTGACATGGTAAAGACCATGGACAAGGATGCGGCAGTTGCAGCGGGTCTCTACCAGACCATCGGAGATGATCTGGACGAGGCGTACTTTGCAGAGCTTCGGAATCTGTCCATTCATCCGGAGATTATTAAGAAAATGGCCAAGGATATCAAGATCGTCTATACACCGCTTCATGGTACAGGACTTGGTCCGGTGAAGCGCGTCTTAAGTGATCTTGGTTTCGAAAATGTGTATATCGAGCCCCAGCAGGCCGTTGCCGACGGACATTTCCCGACGGCTCCATATCCGAACCCGGAAAATCCGGATGCATGGGAGCTGGCACTTAAGCTTGCAAAGGAGAAGGATGCGGATCTGGTTCTGGCTACGGATCCGGATGCAGACCGTCTCGGCGTGTACTGTAAAGATACGAAGAGCGGTGAGTATGTGACCTTCACCGGCAATATGTCGGCAATGCTGATCGCAGAGTACATTCTGGGACAGAAGAGAGCTCTCGGCACAATGCCGCAGAATCCGGTTCTGGTTGAGTCCATCGTGTCTACCGACATGGCAAAGGCAATCGCCGCGGCCTATGATGTGGAGCTTGTGGAGGTTCTTACAGGATTTAAGTATATTGGAGAGCAGATGCTCAAATATGAGCAGTCCGGGGAAAAGAATTATGTCTTTGGTTTTGAGGAAAGCTATGGATGTCTGCCGGGTACATATGCCAGAGATAAGGATGCTCCGGCGGCAGTGTGTATGCTCTGTGAGGTTGCAGCGTACTATAAGTCACAGGGTAAGACGCTCTGGGACGGTATGATTGAGATGTATGAGAAGTATGGCTATTACCGCGAGGGTGTAGCTACCATGACACTGAAGGGAATCGATGGAGCAGCACAGATCCAGCAGATTATGGATCACGCGAGAAGCAATACGCCGTCCAAGCTGGGAGCTTTTGATGTTCTTGCTGTCCGCGATTACAAGGCCGACACCAGAAAGGACTTAAAGACCGGCGAGGTGACTGCTACAGGACTTCCTTCTTCCAATGTTCTGTACTATGAACTGTCGGACAATGCATGGTGCTGTGTCCGTCCATCCGGTACAGAGCCGAAGATCAAGTTTTATGTGGGTGTGAAGGGAACCTCTCTCGCGGGTGCAGATGAGATGCTGGAGGAACTCAAAGCAGAGGTGCTTAAGACTTTTGAATAAGCGGTAAAGATTATGATGAAAATATACATTTGTCCACAGTGCGGCTGGATCCGGGTGGTATCCAGACGTAAAAGTGTGGAATGCCACCAGTGCGGCAATCCGCAGATGCGTCTGACGAATCTGGATTTGGAAAAGTATTCAGCCATGTCCGAGGAAGAACGCATCAGTTATGCTGACGCATGGTTGTATATACATAACAGACAAAAGGGTTAAATTTATGTCAGATAATAGAAAAAGAAAAAAGAGAAAGAAAAAAAAGAGCAGGAAGCTTCTGATCTTTGTTTTTGAGATCCTGCTCCTTGCGATTCTCCTGATCGCTGCATATTTTGTGGCAATGGTGAATAAAATTGACTTCCAGAATATGAACGAATCGGAGGCGGGAATCAATGAGGATCTGAACGAAGATACGCTGCTTTCCCTGGAGGGCTATACCAATATTGCACTCTTTGGATTGGATAATCGCAGCAGCAACAACTATGATACCGGTAACTCCGATGTGATCATGATTGCCAGCATCAATAACAAGACGAAGGAAGTGAAGCTTGTTTCGGTGTACCGTGACACATATCTGAGCATTGGGGACGGCAAATATAAGAAGGCCAATGCAGCCTACGCTGCCGGTGGTGCAAAGCAGGCGGTGCAAATGCTCAACTCAAATCTGGATCTGGATATCAAGGATTATGTCTGTGTGGATTGGGCTGCTATGGTGGAAGTGATTGATGATCTGGGAGGTCTGGATCTGAATATTACCCAGGCGGAAATGCAGCAGATCAATAAGTACAAGAAAGACATTGACAAGGTAACCGGATATTCGACGCCGGCCCTTACGCAGTACGGAAACATCCATCTGGACGGAACCCAGGCTACCACCTATGCGCGTATTCGAAAGCTTGCGGGAGACGACTATAAGCGAGCATCCCGCCAGAGAATCGTATTGCAGGCAATTTTGGAAAAGGCAAAAAAATCGGATATCGGAACGCTGACAAGTATCTGTAATTCTGTGGTGGATGATATTTCCACATCCTTGTCCATCAGCCAGATTCTTTTGCTTGCAAAGGACGTGAAATCCTATAAGGTTACATCAACCACCGGTTTCCCGTTCCACCTGACGAACAAGGACATGGCGGTTGGAGATTCTGTTATTCCGGCGGACCTTACCTTAAATGTCAGAGAGCTGCATGAGTATATGCTGGATGATCCGGCTTATGTTCCGTCCCAGACGGTACAGGCAATCAGCAGTACGATTGTAAATAATACCGGAATTACTGCAGAGTCTTCTACTGTGGACACGTCGGAATATAATGAGACGGTAGGAATCTCCGGAACAGAGGGCCTTAAGAAGCCGGCAGAGTCAAATTAACAACCGAAGGATAAAGTAGACCAATCAAAGGATTGGTCTACTGCTGTTATAATAAAACATCATGGGAGGAATTCATACAGGTGAACAATTCGATTGAGCAGAAAATACAAAGTACCAATCAAAAATATCTTACGCCTCTGCTGGGCAGGCAGATTCCCCAGAGGCTGGAAGACCAGCTGACCCATATGGACTGGTCCTGTCTGGAGCTGATTCATGGGAAACCGCAGCAGAGAGGAAGCTTTGAACCTCTACGGGCGATGGAACTGGCTGAAATCCGGCAGCGGAAAGAGGAATTTCGGCAGGTGGGGATTTCTGCGATTCGTGAAGGAAAGGCCGGAGCAGTTCTTCTGGCTGGGGGACAGGGAACCAGACTTGGCTTTGACAAGGCCAAAGGAATGTTCAATATCGGGGTTCACAAGAACCTCTATATTTTTGAACAGCTCATTTCCAACCTGCTTCAGGTTACCAATGAAGCCGGAGCATGGGTTCCTTTGTACATTATGACCAGTGATAAAAATGATAGAGAGACGCGGGAATTTTTTGAGGAACATGATTATTTTGGCTATAATCCGGATTACATCCGCTTTTTTGTCCAGGAGATGGTGCCGGCGGTGGACTTTGATGGAAATATTCTGATGGAGTCAAAGGATTCTCTTGCAATGTCTCCGAATGGCAACGGAGGCTGGTTCCAGTCGTTGCTTCGGGCCGGACTGGATCAGGATATGAGACAAAAGGGCGTAGAATGGCTCAATGTCTTTGCGGTGGATAATGTTCTGCAAAGAATTGCGGATCCGGTATTCATCGGTGCAGTCATCAGTTCCGGCTGTGTCAGCGGTTCCAAGGTGGTGCGCAAGGTTTCCCCCTACGAGAAGGTTGGTGCCATGTGTCTGGAGGATGGAAAGCCGTCCATCGTGGAATATTATGAGCTGACAAAGGAAATGGCAGAGGCGGCAGATGAGAAGGGAACCCTGCTTTACGGCTTTGGCGTGATTTTAAATTACCTGTTTTCCATAGATGCGCTGATGGATGTGGCTAAGAGAAAGCTTCCGGTTCACGTGGTAAAGAAGAAGGTTCCGTATCTGGATGAACAGGGCGTGCTCCAGAAGCCGGAGGAACCAAATGCTTATAAATTCGAGACTTTGATTCTCGATATGGTCTATATGATGGAAAACTGTCTTCCCTTTGAGGTGGACAGAGAGCGGGAATTTGCACCGGTGAAAAATGCCGTGGGAACGGATTCCGTGGAGACGGCAAGAGAACTGCTGAAAAAGAATGGGGTTATGCTCTAAGGGGAAATCATCGAAAGGAAGTAAGGAATATGTGTGGAATTGTTGGATATGTAGGAAAGGAGCAGGCGGCTCCCATTCTTCTGGACGGATTATCAAAGCTGGAGTACCGGGGCTATGATTCTGCAGGCATGGCAGTGTATGACGGTCAGAAGATCGTGATCAATAAGGCGACCGGAAGACTTAAGGTTCTAAGCGAGATGACCCATGACGGGGAAAATATGCCGGGTCATATCGGAATCGGCCATACCCGCTGGGCAACCCACGGAGAACCCTCCGAGACCAATGCACATCCTCATTTTAATGAGGACCGGACCATTGCTGTGGTACACAACGGAATTATTGAAAACTACATCAAACTGAAAAAGATGCTGGAGGAAAAGGGCTATCAGTTCTGTTCGGAAACGGATACAGAGGTGGTTGCCCATCTTCTGGACTACTATTATAAAAAGTACGACAAGGATCCGCTCAGTGCGGTAGTCCGGATGATTCACCGGTTGGAGGGCTCCTATGCCCTGGGCATTCTTTTTGCCGATGAACCGGATGTGGTCTATTCGGTCCGCAAGGACAGCCCGTTGATTGTCGGAAAAGCCAAGGGAGGAAATCTGATCGCCTCCGATGTTCCGGCAGTGCTTAAGTATACGAGAGATGTCTACTTTATCGAAAATGAGGAAATTGCCCGCCTTACGGAGGACGAAATTGCTTTTTTCAACGTGGACGGAGAGCCCATCGAGAAGCAGTCGAAGCATATTGACTGGGATATCAATGCCGCAGAGAAGAATGGGTATGAGCATTTCATGCTGAAGGAGATTTATGAGCAGCCCAAGGCTGTCAAGGATACCATCAGCCCGAGAATCAAGGACAATTCAGTTGTAATTGAAGAGCTTGGCATGACCGACGAGGAAATCCGCCAGATCAGCAAGATCCACATTGTGGCCTGCGGCTCTGCATACCATACCGGTGTGACGGCAAAGTATATTTTTGAGGGGCTTGCACGGATTCCGGTGGAGGTGGATCTGGCATCTGAATTCCGCTATCGCGACCCGATTCTGGAGGATGGAGCACTGGTCATTATTATCAGTCAGTCCGGCGAGACAGCGGATTCTCTGGCAGCGCTCCGCCTTGCAAAGGAGCGGGGAGTGAAGACACTGGGAATTGTCAATGTGGTGGGAAGCTCCATCGCCAGAGAGGCGGATAAGGTGATGTATACCTGGGCCGGACCGGAAATTGCGGTTGCTACAACGAAGGCTTACAGCTGCCAGCTGGTGGCGCAGTATCTGCTTGCCATTAAATTCGCGCAGGTGCGGGGACAGATCACCCGGGAGGAATTGAAGAGCTGTCTTCGTGAAATTGAAATGCTTCCGAACCAGATCGAGAGCCTTCTGGGAAATAAGGAACGGATCCAGAAATTTGCAAACCGCTATATTGCGGCAAAGGATGTGTTCTTTATCGGACGAGGCATTGATTATGCAATTTCTTTGGAGGGCTCCTTAAAGCTCAAGGAGATTTCCTATATTCATTCAGAGGCCTACGCCGCAGGAGAATTAAAGCACGGAACCATTTCCCTGATTGAGGAGGGAACGCTGGTTACCGCGGTTGTCACCCAGGAGGATCTGTACAAGAAAACCATCAGCAACATCGTTGAGGTGAAGACGAGAGGCGCTTATGTGCTGGCAGTGACAAATGATGATAACGTGGACATTGAGAAGACGGCGGATAGTGTGATCTATATCCCGAAAACAAACCGGTTCTTTACGAATTCGCTGGCAATCATTCCCCTTCAGCTGTTTGCCTACTATGTATCTGTGGGCAAAGGACTGGATGTGGATAAGCCGAGAAACCTGGCAAAGTCGGTTACTGTTGAGTAGAACCGGGGAAGAAAATAATATTTTTTCCATATTTTTGTCACAATTTGAACACAGAATCTGTTTAGAATACTCCTAGAAAGATAAGGAAAGGAGTTGTTTTAGCATGGATAACAACTATTATAATTATAATAATACCCCAAATAATAACCAGGTGAACCAGCAGAACGGGACCGGTCAGGGTGCCGGCGGCTACCAGCCCTATGGGGCAGGCAGCGGACAGGGCAGCAGTGGTTACGCGTACAGCAGCTACCAGAACAATTATAATCCCTATCAGCAGCCGGGACAGCAGCAGAGACCGAAGAAACCAAAGAAGCAGCATCGGGGCTTTGGAGCAACCCTCGGCAAGAGCGTTGCCATTGCATTGGTGTTCGGATTGGTAGCCGGTGGAGTCTTTACCGGGGTGAGCTACGTGGGAACTAAGACCTTGGGAATTGTAGGCGAGAAGTCCGAGCCTGATTCCGATGGTAAGGATTCGGATTCCTCTGCCAGCGTTCAGCAGACAAAGACCGGAGAGGCGGAGAACCTTTCGGATGTTTCTGCAATTGCCAGGGAGGCAATGCCGAGCATCGTAGCAATCACGAATATGGGGACAATCTCCTACCAGACCTTCTGGGGAATTCAGGAGCAGCAGAGTGAGAGCTGTGGTTCCGGAATCATTATCAAGCAGGATGACAAGTATCTTTACATTGTGACAAATAACCATGTAGTGAAGGATGCGGATGAGCTGACGGTTCAGTTTGCAGATAATGAGACTGTGAAATGTGAGGTTAAGGGAACCGATGAATCGGATGATCTGGCAGTGGTTAAGGTTGCGCTTTCTGATATCAAGGAGGATACCCTGAAAAACATCAAGGTTGCCAGCGTTGCGGATGAGAACGAGGAACTGGTGGTGGGCCAGGGAGTCATTGCCATCGGAAATGCTCTTGGTTATGGTCAGTCTGTGACCAACGGTATTATCAGTGCACTTGGAAGAAGTGTGACGGTTCAGGATGAGCAGACCGGTCAGACGATTGTCAATAACAACATGATTCAGACCAATGCAGCCATTAATCCGGGCAACAGCGGCGGCGCACTTTTAAATGCCAGGGGAGAGGTTATCGGTATCAACTCTGCCAAGTACTCGGATACACAGGTCGAGGGCTTCGGCTACGCTATCCCGATTACAGATGCCATGCCGATCGTGGATCAGCTGATCACCAGGGAGAAGGTGGATGAGTCTAAGACCGCATTTCTGGGGATCAAAGGACAGGATATGTCCTCCGATATTGCAAGTGCGTACAATATGCCGGAAGGAATCTATCTTTACGAGGTAGTGAAGGGTTCACCGGCGGAGGATGCAGGTCTTCGTCAGGGTGATATCATTACGAAGTTTGATAAACAGACCGTGAAATCCATGAGTGAGCTCAAGCAGCAGCTGGCTTATTATCAGGCAGGAGAAAAGGTCAAGATTACCTATCAGCGGCTTGAGAGCGAAGGCTATACAGAACAGACGGTTGAAGTGAAACTTGGTTCAATTCCGGCTTCTGAAAAGCAGAACAACAAATAGACAAAAAAACAAAAATGCGATATAATAGATTGTCCATAGTGGGCAATCTATTATTTTATGCAGGAGTCATAGATGAAGAAGGTAAAAAAGCTGTTTCTGCAGTTTTGCAAATTCGGACTGGTTGGGACACTTTGCTTTTGTATTGACTACGGACTGATGGTTCTTTTGACAGAGACAGGAATACTCAGCTACTTTGTGGCCAGTGGGGTTTCCTTTACGTTTTCCGTTCTGGTCAATTATATACTGAGTATGCGATTTGTGTTCAAGGGGAAGGATGAACTGAGCAAGCTTCAGGAGATGGCGATTTTTCTGGCACTCAGCCTGGTGGGGCTGGCTTTAAACCAGATGATCATGTGGATTGCCGTGGAATTTTTCAAGATGTTTTATGCGTTGGCTAAGATTCTGGCAACGATGATAGTAACCACTTATAATTTTATCTCCAGAAAGCTGTTTCTTGAGGCGTAGATCATTTCTGGAGGATTGTGGCAAATTTTTGTATGGGCGGATGCTCAAGTATAAGGAGGAAGTATGAAGAAGAAAAGAATTGTAATTGCTTTGGGGCATGAGGCATTGGGAAGCACGCTGCCGGAGCAGCAGAAGGCTGCGGTCCGGACGGCGCAGGCGGTTGCCGATTTTATCAGGGAGGATTATCAGGTGGTCATTACCCACAGTAATGGTCCGCAGGTTGGAATGATCCATACCGCCATGAATGAATTCTGCCGTCTCTATCCGGAATACACGGCAACCCCCACCTCTGTATGCTCTGCCATGAGCCAGGGGTATATTGGCTACGACCTGCAGAATGCCATCCGCACGGAGCTTCTGAACCGTGGCATCTATAAGACCGTGTCTACGGTGCTGACGCAGGTGGTGGTAGATCCTTATGATGAGGCATTTTATCATCCCACCAAGGTCATCGGACGTGTGATGACCAAGGAAGAGGCTGAGGAGGAAGAAAAGAAGGGAAACCATGTGGTGGCTGTTGCAGAGGGATACCGCAGAGTAGTGGCAGCGCCGAAGCCCATGGACATCGTGGAGATTGATGCTATCGCAGCCCTGTCAGATGCAGATCAGGTGGTAATTGCCTGTGGCGGCGGTGGTATTCCGGTACTGGCCCAGAATAACAGACTTCAGGGAGCAAGTGCCGTAATCGAGAAGGATCTGGCTGCCGGAAAACTGGCAGAAAAGCTGGACGCAGATATGCTGGTGATTCTCACAAGCGTGGACAAAGTCTGCCTGAACTTTGGCAAAGAGGATGAGGTGAAGCTGGATACGCTGTCCCTTGCCGATGCTAAGAAATATCTGGAAGCAGGAGAGTTTGGAGAGGGAACCATGGCGCCGAAGATCGAGGCGGCGATCGACTTTATCGGGGAATCTGCCATCCGTTCCGTGCTGATCACCAAGTTGAATAAGGATTCTTCGGAGCTGACCGGCGGAATGGGGACATTGATTAAGAAATAAAAGAACTGTGAAGAAAATGAACAGATAAGAGGACATCATGGAAGACAGAAAATTACGGAAACGTCAGGAAATTCCTGCAGAGTATAAATGGAAACTGACGGATCTTTATGAAACAGATGAACAATGGGAAGAGGAAGTAGAGAAGGCTAAGGAACTCTGCAGGCAGATGAAAGCGCTTGAAGGAACCCTTGGACAGAGTGCGGGGCAGCTTCTTGCATTTTGCAGACTGGAGGATGAGCTTTCTTTTCTGGCCGCAAGGATCTGTGTCTATGCCAATGAAAGTTATCACCAGGATACCGCGGATGCGAAATATCAGGGCTTTGCCTCTGTCTCAGACTCGGTGATGGTATTGGTTTCTTCCTCTAAAAGCTTTGCAGACCCGGAGATCCTGGCGATTCCGGAGGAGACGCTGAACGCCTTTTTTGAAGAGGAACCGGGACTTTCCGCGTACCGGCGCAAGATCGGTCTGATCTTAAGGGAGAAGGAACACACCCTTTCCCCCGCGGAGGAACAGATCCTTGCAGAGGCGGGGGAACTTGCGGTGGGACCTTCCAATATTTTCTCCATGTTTAACAATGCGGATATTAAATTTCCATCCATCACGGATGTGGAGGGCAATCGGATCCAGATCACCCATGGCAATTTTATCAAATTCATGAACCACAAGGACCGCAGCTTAAGAAAGCAGGTGTTCCGTGGCGTTTATCACACCTATGCCAAGTGGGGAAATACCATTGCCGCTGTCTTTACCAGTAACTTAAAGCAGGAGAACTTTTATGCAAAAATGCGTAAATATCCCAGTGTCCGGGCCATGCACTTAAGCGAGGGGAATATTCCGGAAGCGGTGTATGACAATCTGATTGAGACGGTGCATAAGCATCTTCCGGCGATGCATCGCTATATGGCGCTTCGGAAGAAGCTTCTCGGGGTGGAACATCTGCATATGTATGATCTGTATGTTCCGCTGGCAAAGAATGTGGAAGAAAACTATTCCTTTGAGGAAGCAAAGACGCTCGTGGCAAAGGCATTGGCACCTATGGGAGAGGAATACCTTTCTATCGTGGAAGAAGGTTTCACGAATGGATGGATCGATGTCTATGAGAATGAGAATAAACGCAGTGGCGCTTATTCCTGGGCGGCCTACGGAACCCATCCCTATATTCTTCTGAATTATCAGAATGATCTGGAGAGCGTGTTCACCCTTGCCCATGAGATGGGGCATGCAGTACATTCCTATTTATCCAACAGTCACCAGCCGGTGACATATGCGGATTATCTGATCTTTGTGGCCGAGGTTGCGTCTACCTGCAATGAGGCGCTTCTCAATCACTATCTTCTGGAAAATGAGAAGGATGAGAAAAAACAGGCCTTTTTGATGAACCATTATCTGGAGAATTTCCGCACGACACTGTACCGCCAGACGATGTTTGCGGAATTTGAAAAGATCGTCCATGAGAAAACCCAGGCGGGGGAGGCACTGACCATGGAATCCATGAACCGGATCTATCATGATCTGAATGTGCTTTATTATGGGCCGGATATGGTGGTGGATCCGGAAATTGATTACGAGTGGATGAGGATTCCTCATTTTTATAATGCATTTTATGTGTATCAGTATGCTACCGGTTTTTCGGCTGCAGTTGCTTTTTCCAGGAAAATACTTAAGGAGGGAAAGCCTGCGGTGGATGCCTATATCGGTAATTTCCTCTGTGGCGGCAGCTCCGGGGATCCGATTGATCTGCTGTCGGCAGCAGGTGTGGATATGAGTACACCAAAGCCGGTGGAGGATGCACTTTCGGTATTTGAGGACTGTCTGAGCCGGTTTGAGGAGCAGATGAATTAGGAGGTTTTACCATGGACAGAATTAAGAGCTTTACCATTAATCATGATGTGCTGGTGCCGGGATTCTATATTTCGAGAGTGGACGGGGATGTGATCACCTACGATCTTCGCACCAGAAAGCCCAACGCCGGCGACTATATGGACAATGCAGCCATGCACTCTCTGGAGCATATGTTTGCCACCTACATCCGGAATTCCGGGATGAAGGATGACGTGGTGTATTTCGGGCCAATGGGCTGCCAGACAGGGTTTTACCTGCTGGTGCGGGACAGTCAGAGTCCGAAGGCGGTCTTTGAGATGACAAAGCAGGTGTTACAGCAGACCATAGATCATGAGGGGGCTGTGTTCGGCGCATCTGCAAGAGAATGCGGTCACTACGAGAACCTGTCGCTTGCGGCGGCAAAGACGGAGGCGCAAAAGTATCTCAAAGCCCTGAACCGGCAGACAAACATGGAGTTTACTTACCCGGAGTCATAGGTATATTTTAAGAGATAAGGAGGTAGCGGGATGAAGATTGGTGTCATCGGAGCCATGCAGATGGAAGTGGATAATCTGAAGGAATCCATGGAAGATGTGAGAATCGATGTGTACAGCGGGGTGACCTATGTAAGCGGAACCATATACGGCCGTGAGGTTGTGGCTGCTGTCTGTGGCATCGGAAAGGTATTTGCAGCGATCTGTGCGGAGGCAATGATTTTAAAATTCAACGTGGACCATGTGATCAATATCGGTGTGGCCGGGACCCTCTGTAAAGAGCTTGGCGTCATGGATGTGGCGGTTGCAGATCAGGTCGTGCAGCATGATATGAATACATCGGCACTGGGAGATCCCATCGGCCTGTTGTCGGGCTTGAACCAGATTTTCCTGCCCAGTGATGAGAAGATGAAAACGCTTCTCTGTGAATGCCTGCAGGAGAGGGGAATCAAGTACCGGGTGGGAACCATTGCCACAGGAGATCTCTTTTTGCACAAGCCGACCCAGAAGGCACTGCTTCATGAGCGCTTTGGTGCCATTGCCGGTGAGATGGAGGGCGGCAGCATCGGACATGTCTGCTACGTCAATGAGGTTCCTTTTGCCATTCTTCGATCCATTTCCGACGGTGAGGGCGGAGCTATGGATTATGAGACCTTCGCAGAGCGGGCTGCCCTGCAGTCCATCGATGTGGTGCTGGATTTTATCAGCCGGGCCGATGAACTGGAGAGTTAGCCGGGGGAAAGTTCTATTGAACATTTAAAGAAATGCCTGCGGACATAAACAAAACAGTTTAAAGAGCCACAGAGGAAATTCGGGAACGGAATTCTTCTTGTGGCTCTTTTTGTGTGTCTGGCTTTTCTTTCCTGATTTTCTACATCCCGCAAAGTAGGGCTGCTGTGACAAAGGAGGCAGGCAGTGAGGCATCGAGTTTTCCACAGATTACCGAATTTACGTTAAGCTCAAATGAAGCTGATGTTTCAAATGGAGAGGTGGCTTTGACGGCAACAGCGAAAGCGGATGAGACGGTTCGATACATAGAAGTGAAATACACGAATGAAGAGGAAAATAAATCTCGATAGCAATAAACTATCAGGAACTTATTATCCATCGGAGGTGTACATTGAGACTGAGAACGGTGAAAGAATAAATTTGGGTGATCTTTTAGCTCCTGTTCCGGCTCAGATCCGTAGCCAGGCAATTACGGTCAAAGGAGGATTGGAAACGGATTCAACGCAGAAGGAGACCGTAGACACTAAGCTTCAGATTGAAGGTATTGAATTTGATAAATCCATTTATATCCGTTCCTGTGAAACGCCGATATACGCTGCAGGAAATCAAGTTGTGGTAGATCAACCTTTTACGCAGGCAGTGAAACTAAATGAAGAACTTTCTGCAATAGGAAATCTTAAAGTGGGAAGTACACTGACGATCAATGCAGAAAAGATTGATGGTCTGGAAAACGGTGATAAGCTGGTGTATAATTTTTACGCCTCAGATGATAATGGAGAAACATATTCATGGTTTCAGTCAGGAGAAAAAAACACATTAACCATCTCAAAGAGACTTATTGGAAAGTATATTGCTGTTGATGTAAATGCAAAAAATCATGATGATTGGTTCACAGATTTGAAAGTTCTTGGTCAGGTGACGGAGAATGGTGAGAGCGGAAGCGGCTCCGAGAGCGGAAGCGGCTCCGAGAGCGGAAGCGGCTCTGAAAGTGGAAGCGGCACGGAGAGTGGAAGCGGTTCTGAGAGTGGAAGCGGCACTGAGAGTGGAAGCGGTTCTGAAAGCGGAAGTGGCTCAGGAAGTGGAAGCAGTTCAGGAGATGGAAGCGGTACAGGAGATGGAAGCGGTACAGTGACACCGGGAGGTGGCGCAGGCGGAGCAGTCACACCTGGAGCACCTGCTGAGAAGCCGGCAGAGGAAAAACCGGTAACCGTAACCAACCCGGATGGAACCACAACAACTGTCTCCAATGAGACCAAAGAGGACGGAACCGGTGCGGTGACATCATCGAAGGCAACCGTAGAGTTAACAGGAAAAGACGGAAAGGTAACCATCGACAGTGCAACGGTGAAGGCAATTACAGATGCTGCAGGAACAGATGCAGCCATCACCATGACGGTTAAGGACAGCAGCGTTTCCGTAAACCTGAAGGATAAGGGCACCTATCGTCTGGAGGATACTAAGACAGCGGCAAAGATTGAGAAGAAGATTCTCTCCTCCGTAAAAGCGGCAAAGACCTCTGTCAAGGTAAAGAAGGGTAAGAAAACAAAGGTGGCACTTGCAAGTTCCTTCAACAAGGAAAATGCAAAGAGCATCACCTTCAGTACAACCGACAAGAAGATCCTGAAGGTATCCAAGAGCGGAACCGTAAAGGCTTTGAAGAAGGGCAGTGCTGTAGTAAGCGCCAAGGTAGTCTTAAAGAACGGAAAGACAAAGACGGTTAAGATTAAGGTTGCAGTAAAATAGGGAATGACATCAGGGATAGGAGATGCTGCAAAGGGACGTAAAAGTTCTAAAGAAATGCCTGCGGACATAAACTTTATCAAGAGTTATGTTCGAAGGACAGAGCATGCGTAAATTTCATATTCAAAAACGGTATAAAGAGCCACAGAGGAAATTCGAAAACGGAATTCTTCTTGCGGCTCTTTTTGCGTGTCTGGCTTTTCTTTCCTACGAGACCACCAACGCAGTGGTGACGAATGCCAGGGTGGGGGAGCGGGACCTTCCCATCTACTGCGTGGATACCACGGAAAAGAAGGTGGCATTAAGCTTTGATGCGGCCTGGGGCGCAGAGGATTTTCCCAAAATCATGGAGATTCTGGATAAGCACAACGTGAAAGTAACCTTTTTTATGACGGGCAACTGGGTGGACGACAACCCGGACTGTGTGAAAGAACTGGTAGAAAAGGGCCATGATCTGGGCAACCACAGTGAACACCACTATGATATGACCACGATCTCCCGGGCAGAAAAGGAGAAGGAACTGCAGCAGGTACATGACAAGGTGAAGAAGCTCACCGGCTATGATATGTTTCTGTTCCGGCCGCCCTATGGCGCTTACGACAATGAGGTGGTGCAGACTGCCTATGATATGGACTACTATCCGATTCAGTGGTCGGTGGATAGTCTCGATTGGAAGAACTACGGGGTATCCTCCATCATTGATACGGTGTGCAATCACAAAGCGTTGGAACCTGGGGCCATCATCCTCTGTCATAACGGGGCAAAATATACGGCAGAAGCGTTGGATACGCTGCTGACAGAACTGGAACAGAAGGGGTATCAGATCGTGCCGGTATCGGAACTGATCATGCGGGAAAATTACCACATGGATGTGACCGGAAAACAGATTGCAGATGAGTAAAAAGGAAAAATGTCGATGGGGACATATGAGAAAAAATTTGTTTCCTACATCCCAATTTCCATGATCAAAACATACTAAAAAAAGACAATTGGGCGTATAGTCCAACTGCTTACTCTCCACACCCACATTTTAGACATTTAGTGGGATGTAGAAATTAAATTATTAGTTCCCACGCCCAAAGTATCAAATTTCAGACAAAAAATGAGAGCAAAATGGGCAGTACATTTTGATTTTTCATATATATGCCCAAAGCTTTGAACATCGGTCCATGCAAAATTTGCCTTCGGCAAATGGACCGACGCTGCATGTCAGGTTTTTATAGAAAACCTGACACAATCCTCATTTAACAATCAAAAAGCATGACAAACCTGTTTCTCTGATTTGCATGGGGTGTGAATAGATTTGCTGTTTTTTAATAATAATGTTATGAGGGTCAAAAGTCAGAAATCGTTCCTGCTTGCAGGAAAAGAGTTCTGACTTGTTGACCCGCGCACACATGAGCACTGTCATCAATCTTTGATTGATGACCCTGTGATTTTCCCAGGAAAATCAACGGATTGCGAATGTGTGTAGAATTGCGGGAGTTGCGGAGCAACGGAGCAATTCGTATATCAGTGAGTGGCAAAAGCACTTTTGACACTCACATCATAATAATTGCATGGAAAACGGATTTGTGCTATATTAAAAACAGGTCTTGTGTTGTACACAACCGATATCTGGGGAACATAGGAGATGATAAGATGTCAGTATTGATTTTAGTTGGGGCTTTGATCGGGATCGCAGTGCTGGGCGCAATTATTGCAGTGATTGCAGCAGTGTCCGGAGCGTCTGCCGCAATCGCAGATGAAGAGGATGAAGAGGAAGGTTAGTAAGGAAGATTTATCCCGATAAGAGAGAAGACCAGAATGCTGCCGTGCGAGTGATTCGCACGGCACTTTTTGTCTGGCCTGGAACCACCCCCTGGGCTGCAAGATATAAAATAATCATGAATTTTTGATGGAATTACTTGTAAATTGTCAGAGGGCGGGTATAATAAAATCGAAACTGACCGACCGGTCGGTCGGATACGAAAACAACAGGAGGAATACATAATGATTTCCAAGTACAGTGTGAAGAAACCATTTACCGTACTGGTAGGCGTGGTCCTTGTGATCGTGCTGGGAGTGGTGTCCTTGTCGAAGATGACGACGGATCTGCTGCCGGATATGAGCTTACAGTACGCAATGATCGTTACGACAGACATGGGCGCAAGCCCGGAGAAGGTAGAGAGTGAGGTGACCGCGCCCATAGAGGCAGCGATGGCAACAACCTCGAATATCAAGAATATCAGCTCTATTTCTTATAACAGCTACTCCATTGTGACACTGGAATATGAGCAGAATGCCAATATGGATTCGGTGGTCATCGAGATCCAGCAGAGTCTGGATCAGATTTCCGGCCAGTGGGATGATACGGTCGGTACACCAATGATTATGAAAATCAATCCGGATATGATGCCGGTTATGGCGGCGGCTGTGGATATGGATGGAATGGATGCTTCACAGCTGTCAGAATATGTTCAGAATGAGCTGGCTCCGGCGATCGAGAGTCTGGAGGGCGTGGCCTCCGTCAATACCACCGGACAGCTTGAGGAGAGTGTCGAGGTTACCATGAATCAGGATAAGATCGACAAGCTCAATGACAAGATCCGTGCCAGCATTGACAAGCAGTTTGAAGATGCACAGAAGGATATTGATGAGGGAAAAGACAAGGTAGAAAGCGGTCAGTCCAGCATGAATTCCGGCAAGGACAAACTGAGCTCCGCCATCAATGAGGCGATGAATCAGCAGAATGAATTGTACAAGACAGAGAAAGATTTAAAAAAGCAGCTGAAGGAACTGAAAGCGCAGAAGAAGTCTCTGACACAGGTACAGAAAGGGCTTCAGGCATTTATGGAGTCGGATGCCTATACCGGAATTACAACGATGCTGGCGCAGAATCCGGACGCGGTTCAGATGCCGGAGGTAAAGGCACAACTCAAGCAGCTGAACGATGCGGTAAAGGAGCAGTTTGGCTCCCTCAGTGCCATGGATATCACGGTAAAATCCTATGAGGATCTTCCTACTGTATCATCCAAGATTGGAAAGCTTCTGACCAAGGTAAATACCGGGATCACAACCATCGATACGGCTTTGGAAAAGGTGGAGGCCGGGAAAGTTTCTCTGGCTTCGGCGCTGGATACACTGAATGCCAATGCGGCGTTATCGGCTCTTTCCATGAGCACCGGTTCTGCGGAGCTGGCAACAGCCTCCTCCAATCTGGAGACGGCCCAGAGTAATCTGGACAGTGCAAAAGACACCGCGTATGATTCTGCGGACCTCAACAATATTTTGACAAAGGAGACATTGTCCGGTCTCTTTGCAGGACAGAATTTTGATATGCCTGCGGGCTATGCCATGGACGAAGATAAGCAGTATCTGGTCCGTGTGGGCGATGCTGTTGAAAATATTGATGAGCTTAAGGAGCTCCCGCTCATTGATCTGGGGATGGATGATATTGATACCATTCGTCTGTCCGATGTGGCAGATGTCAAGATGACCGATAATTCTGACGAGACTTATGCGGTAATCAACGGAAACCCGGGCATTATGCTTTCTATGGAAAAGCAGACCGGCTACTCTACCGGAGAGGTCACAGACCGTATCCTGGAGAAATTCGATAAGCTGGAAAAGGCGGATTCCAATCTGCATCTTACCGTGATGATGAATCAGGGCGTATATATTGACATGATTGTAAAGAGCGTGATGCAGAATATGATCTTTGGAGCAATCCTTGCCATCTTTGTTCTGCTTTTGTTCTTAAAGGATATCAAGCCGACTTTTGTGATTGCCTGCTCCATTCCGCTTTCCGTTGTCACTGCGGTGGTGCTGATGTACTTTACCGGAATTTCCTTAAACATCATATCCATGTCGGGACTGATGCTGGGAATCGGTATGCTTGTGGATAACTCCATTGTCGTGATCGAGAATATTTACAGGCTGCGGGCGGAGGGATATTCGATCCGCAAGGCAGCAGTGGAGGGAGCCAATCAGGTGGCAGGTGCCATTGTAGCGTCTACGCTTACCACAGTCAGCGTTTACGCCCCGATTATTTTTACGGAGGGTCTCACAAGGCAGCTTTTTGTGGATCTTGCGCTGACGATTGCCTATACGCTTCTTGCTTCTCTTGCGGTAGCGTTAACCTTCGTGCCGGCACTTTCTTCGGCAACCTTAAGGCACACGAAGGAGATCAGACATCCGTGGTTTGACCGGTTTAAGGAAGCATACGGCAGATTCCTTGGAGTATGTCTGCGCTTCAAGCCGGTTGTATTCCTTGTTGCAGTATTACTTCTTGTGGGCAGCGCGTATCTTTCCCTTTCCAAAGGTATGAGCTTCATGGATATGGATATGGAGACCAATCAGATTTCCGTTACCATTGCGGCAAAGGAGGATGAGAAGCTGACCTTTGAGGAACTTCGGGATGATTCCAATGAGGTGATGGAGCGTATTGCAGACATTGAGGGCATTGACACCATCGGTGCCATGGCCGGCGGCAGCTCCACTATGAGTATGATGAGCGGCGGAGACGAGAGCGTCAGCATGTACGTTCTTCTGGATGAGGATTCGAACGTAAAGACATCGGATGTGGCGGATCAGATTACGGAGCGGACAAAAGATATGGACTGTCAGGTCTCCTGCAACACTTCTTCCATGGACTTTGATACCTATTTCGGCAATGGTCTGTCCATTCAGATTGAGGGAAATGATCTGGATAAGCTGCAGTCACTGGCAAAGGAAGTGGCAGGAATATTAAATGATACCAAGGGAACCGTGGATGTGAATGATGGACTGGATGATGCAGTTCCTCAGCTGACCATCAGTGTCGACAAGGAGAAGGCAGCAGAGTATGGCTATACCGTGGCCCAGGTGTTCCAGCTGGTGAACAAGGAACTGGCAGATGAGAAGAGTGTGACAACCATTTCCACCGATATTAAGGATTATGAGGTTTATCTGCAGACAGAAGAGCAGGCAGATCCAAAGCTTTCGGATATTAAGAAGCTGACGTTTACTTACAAGAATAAGGATGGGGAGGAGGAAGAGATTCCGCTGACAAAGATCTGCGAAATGAAGGAATCTACAACGCTGGGCACAATCAGCCGTGACGCGCAGAACCGTTATCTGACGGTTTCCTGTGGTATTGATGAGAATCACAATGTAACCTTGATCAGTAATCAGGTCCAGAAGGAAATCGACAAGCTGGATATTCCGGAAGGATACTCCGTTAAGATGGCCGGGGAGGATGAGACAATCAACAATTCCATGGGACAGCTTCTCCTGATGCTTGCTCTGGCTGTGATTTTCATTTACCTGATTATGGTAGTGCAGTTCCAGTCACTGGCTTCGCCGTTTATTATCCTGTTCTCTATTCCGTTAGCCTTTACCGGAGGATTTTTAGCGCTCTTTATCACCGGACAGGAAGTGAGCGTTATTGCCATGCTTGGATTCATCATGCTGGCTGGTCTGATCGTAAACAACGGTATTGTCTTGATTGATTATATCAATCAGGCAAGAAAAGGCGGAATGTCCAAAAAGGATGCCGTTATTGATTCCGGAAAGACCCGTGTTCGTCCGATTCTCATGACGGCACTGACAACCATCCTTGCCATGCTGACTTCAGCGCTGGGCTTCGGTGAGGGCTCCGAGATGATGAAGCCGATGGCCATCACGATTGTCGGAGGTCTGGTATACGGAACGATCCTGACACTGATTGTAATCCCTTGTATCTATGATGCGTTCAATCGGGAGAAGAGCATGGTGGAGGAGGAACTGTAATGTGCAGGAAGGGACTGAATATTGATGATTTCTGTAACCCGCCCCAGAAAGTTCGCATGATTTATCAGGCGGTGACAGAGCTGCTTGCACAGAGGGCAGATATCAATACAATTAAGGTTTCGGATATCACGGCACGTGCCGGAATCGGAAAAGGAACCGCTTATGAATATTTCTCTTCACGGGATGAAATCATCATTATGGCGCTGTTGTACGATTACGGTACGAAGATTGATGAACTGGAGCAACTGCTCATTGAGGTTCCGGGATTTCGGAAAAAAATATTGTTCATCTTTGACTGGCTTCATGATCACAAGGAATATCATATGACCTTTGTGCATATGATGAGACTCAGTGTTGGCAGTGTGGATATCAAAGAGTCCCTGAAGGGAAAAATCTCACCGGATATTTACAATGGGATGATGCAGTATCTGTTACAACATATGGATGAGCTTCTGGAACAGGGATACCGGGAGAATGTCTTTACGCAGGCCGATCCGATCCGGAGGCGTATGGCATTCGCCTCGTCGCTGGTACAGTTGGTTTTGACTTTTGGGGAAGACAGAGAGAGAAAATTCTTTCCCATGGAGTATGAGGAGGCGCGCGTGTTTGCCTACGATTCTCTGATCCGGATGCTCTCCTGACTTTACGGAAACTTTCCCACACTGTTTTTAAACTTGACAAAAAAAGCGAACGCAAGTATCATATTTTATAGAAAGGTTATGACGAAGAGGAGTATGCATAAGGGCGTCGGACAGAGAAGAATTTTATGGGCTGAGAGAAATTCCACGGACAGCGATGCAGAAGGTAGCTTTGGAACCGGAACACTCAAAAAGCATAAGCGACAGGCACAGGTGTTCCCGCATCGTCCCCGTTAACGGACATGAGGAGTATTACAGAGGTGGTACCGCGATTTTTCGCCCTTTGTGCAGAAAATTCTGCACAGAGGGTTTTTTAGTATAGAAAGAGAGGAGAAAAGAATGAGTAAGGAACTGAGTAAGACCTACGATCCGAAAGACATTGAAGATCGTCTGTATAAGAAATGGGAGGACAATGGCTATTTTCATGCGGAAGTTGATCGCAGCAAAAAGCCTTTTACCATTATGATGCCGCCGCCAAATATTACAGGCCAGCTGCACATGGGACATGCACTCGACAATACCATGCAGGATATTCTGGCACGCTATAAACGTATGCAGGGGTACAATGTACTGTGGCAGCCGGGCACGGACCACGCGTCCATTGCGACAGAGGTGAAAGTGATTGAATCCTTAAAGGAGCAGGGAATCAGCAAGGCAGACCTGACCCGCGAAGAATTTGTGGATAAATGCTGGGATTGGCGGGAAGAGTACGGCGGCCGCATTGTAAAGCAGCTGCGGAAGCTGGGATCCTCCGCTGATTGGGAGCGGGAGCGCTTTACCATGGATGAGGGATGCTCCCATGCCGTGCAGGAGGTATTCACCAAGCTTTATGATAAGGGCTGGATCTACAAGGGATCCCGTATTGTCAACTGGTGTCCGGTATGTAAGACCTCTATTTCGGATGCAGAGGTAGAGCATGAGGAACAGAATGGATTTTTCTGGCATATTAATTATCCGGTGGTAGGTGAGGAAGGACGGTTTGTAGAGATCGCCACCACCCGTCCGGAGACGCTTTTTGGAGATACTGCAGTGGCGGTCAATCCGGAGGATGAACGTTATAAGGATATTGTCGGCAAGACACTTAAGCTGCCCATGACGGACCGTGAGATTCCGGTCATTGCAGATGCCTATGTAGATAAGGAGTTTGGAACCGGATGTGTGAAGATTACACCGGCCCATGACCCCAACGATTTTGAGGTGGGCAAGCGCCACAACCTGGAGGAAATCATCGTTATCAATGATGATGCCACCATGAATGAGAAGGCCGGGAAATATGCCGGCATGGATCGCTATGAGTGCCGGAAGGCACTGGTGGAGGATCTGGAGAAGGAGGGACTTCTGGTGAAGGTGGTTCCCCATTCCCACAACGTAGGAGTGCATGACAGATGCCATACCACCGTTGAGCCCATGATCAAGCAGCAGTGGTTTGTGAAGATGGATGAGATGATCAAACCGGCAGTAGAAGGTGTGAAGAACGGAGACATCAAGCTTCTTCCGAAGCGCATGGAGAAGACCTATTTCAACTGGACGGACAACATCCGTGATTGGTGTATCAGCCGTCAGCTCTGGTGGGGACACCGGATTCCGGCATGGTATTGTGATGACTGCGGCGAGATGGTGGTATCCATTGAGAATCCGGGGGTTTGCCCGAAATGTGGCTGCAAGCACATGACACAAGATCCGGATACGCTGGACACCTGGTTCTCCTCTGCACTCTGGCCTTTCTCGACACTGGGATGGCCCGAGAAGACCGAAGAGCTGGATTATTTCTATCCCAATGATGTGCTGGTAACCGGATACGATATTATCTTTTTCTGGGTTATCCGTATGATTTTCTCCGGATATGAGCAGATGGGTGAGGCTCCCTTCCATACGGTACTGTTCCATGGTCTGGTTCGGGATTCCCAGGGCCGCAAAATGAGCAAGTCCTTAGGCAACGGAATTGATCCGCTGGAGGTTATTGATAAATATGGTGCAGATGCACTTCGCCTGACACTGATTACGGGAAATGCACCGGGCAATGATATGCGTTTCTATTGGGAGCGTGTGGAGGCTTCCCGCAATTTTGCCAACAAGGTTTGGAATGCTTCCCGTTTTATCATGATGAATCTGGACGGCTTCACCGTCACAGAGCCTGATCTTAGCGAGCTGCACCCGGCGGATAAGTGGATTCTGTCCAAAGTCAATACTCTGGCGAAAGATGCCACGGAGAATCTGGATAAATATGAGCTTGGAATTGCGGTTCAGAAGGTTTACGACTTTATCTGGGATGAATTCTGCGATTGGTACATTGAGATCGCCAAGGTTCGTACCTATAAGAAGGAGGAGGATCCGGCTTCTGCCAATGCGGCCCTTTGGACGCTTCGGACCGTTCTGATCCAGGCACTGAAGCTGCTGCATCCGTATATGCCATTTATCACGGAAGAAATTTTCTGCACGATCCAGTCAGAGGAGGAGACCATCATGCTCTCCCGGTGGCCGGAGTATCGTGGGGATTGGAATTTCCCGGAGGACGAGGCTGCGCTTGAGCACTGCAAGGATCTGGTAAAAGGTGTCCGTAACGTGCGTACCCAGATGGAGGTTCCGCAGTCCCGCAAGGCGAAGCTTTTCATCACATCAGAGGATGAGGCGGTGCGCAGGGTTTTTGAGACGAATAAGGAAGTCTATGTGAACCTTGCCTTTGCAAGTGAGATCTGTGTACAGGCGGATAAGAGCGGTGTCGGTGAGGATGCAGTATCGGTTGTGATTCCGGGGGCTGTGGTATACCTGCCTCTGGAGGATCTGGTTGACTTCGAGAAGGAGAAGGAACGTCTCGGAAAGGAAAAGGAGCGTCTGACGAAGGAACTTGCCCGTTCCCGGGGAATGCTTTCCAATGAGAAGTTTTTAAAGAATGCGAAGCCGGAGAAGGTGGAGGAAGAAAAGGCAAAGCTTGCCAAGTATGAGCAGATGATGGCTCAGGTGGAGGAGCGCCTTGCACAAATGAAGTAAGAAAACAGCTTACAATACACAGGAGGGGTGACTATGGGAATTTCCGCAATCGAGAATGCCAGGGTTCGGATCACCGAGGATGAAATGGAGGCGTACCTTAGCCTTCCTCCCCTGGAAGAAGGGGAAAGCTATTCCATGAATCAGGTAATTGCCTTTATTCGTTCACAGAAGGTTGTTGCGTGCATTGACGAAGAGACCGTCCGGCGCATGATTGATACGCCGGTCTATGGCCATGAGGTATGTATTGCAAAAGGGAAACGGGTGGTCAATGGCCTGGATGGAACGCTGACCTATCAATTTAACACGGATATTAACACCAGACCGGAGATCCGTGAGGACGGCTCTGTGGATTACTGGAGCATCCATGCCGTGGAGCTGGTCAATGCCGGGCAGGTCATTGCAGTCTATACCGATCCAACGGAGTATGAAGACGGATTGACGGTGACCGGCAAAACCATAGCTGCCAGAAGAGGAAAGCCTGTTCCCCCGCTTATGGGCAAGGGATTCAGCCGTTCGGAAGAGGAACACGCCTATATTGCGGACGTATCCGGCAAGATTGAACTGGTGAACGATCGGGTAAGAATTTCCGAGGTTTATGAAATATCGGGAGATGTGGGACTTTCTACCGGCAATATTGACTTTCATGGTGACGTGGTGATCCATGGAGGTGTGACGCCGGGAGCCTTTGTGAAATCTACTGGAAGTATTACCGTGGATGGCATCTGTGAAAACTGCACCCTGGAAGCGGATAAAGATATTATCCTTAGAAGTGGTGTGCTGGGCGGCAATAAGGCAGTGATCCGTTCCGGTGGAAATATTCATGCGAAATTTTTCGAGTACTGCAGGATCGAGGCAGAGGGCTGCATCGAGGCGGCATCTGCTTTGGATAGTCAGATGGTTAGCTACGATCGTATCTTTCTTGCGGGCCGCAAGGCGGGTGTCGTGGGAGGATCTGCCTATGCAGCGGCCGGCATGGAGATGGATGTTCTGGGAAGCCCCAGTGAAGTCCGGACTTCGGTTCAGGTCGGCATGAGCATGGAGATGATGAAGGAACTTTCGGAGCTTACGAATCTGAAAAAGGCTGCAAATGATGTGATTCACAGAATTACAGCCGGTCTGACGCAGTATGATGAGCTGGCGAAGGAGCGGGGAATTGATATCAGCAGTGATGAGCGCAGAATGGCGCTCCTTCGGACCAAAATGACGAAGCAGGCAGAGTGCGCGTCCCTGCAGAAAAAAATAGACCGTCTGAATGGAATTGCGGAGCGGGCCAGAGGAGCCGCAGTCCGTGTACTCCACGAGGTGAATCCGGGCATTACGGTTACGGTGGATTCGTCTATGCTGCAGGTTAAGGATATGCACAAGTCGGTAAAGTTTATCAAGAGAAAGGAAAATGTCGTCATGATATCGATTGCCGACGAACTTGTCTAAAGAACGCGAAACCCGCGATTATTTTCGAAAAACTTTATGGAAAATTACTTGCATATCTTTATGTCTATATTATAATGCTAAGTGGAATTGTTTTTTGGAGGCAAGCATGATTAATTTTGAAAAGGAACTGAAAAATTTTAAACCCAGTCTTGAGGTTGAGGATGCCGAATCGGTGATCCAGAATCATGATCTGACGGATGTGACGGATATTATCACGGAGGTTCTTCGTGACGCAAGGGAAAGTACGGGCCGTTAATTTTTCAGAGAGGTTATTATGATTTGTTATAGATGTGGAGCAGAGGCTAAGGAGGCGGTAAGGTGTCCGGCCTGCGGTGCGGATCTTTCTTTATTCCGCACGGTGAAAAGCCTCTCGAATGTGTATTATAATATGGGCTTGGAGCAGGCCGGCGTCCGGAATCTCTCCGGTGCAGTGGTGAGCCTTAAAAACAGCCTGAAATTTAATAAATATAATATTGAAGCAAGAAACCTTCTGGGACTCGTGTACTGTGAGATGGGCGAGGTTGTGGATGCCTTAAGCGAGTGGGTTATCAGCCGAAGTTATCAGCCGGAGGATAATCTCGCAAGCAGGTATCTGGATGAGATCCAGCAGAACAGAGGGTATCTGGATACCGTGAATCAGACAATTAAGAAATTTAACCTGGCACTTAATTATTGTAAGCAGGACAGCAGAGATCTGGCTGTGATTCAGCTTAAGAAGGTTCTTTCCCTCAATCCGAAGCTTGTCAAGGCTTACCAGCTTCTGGCTCTTTTGTATCTGCAGGAGGGAAAGCTGGAGCAGGCCAAAAAGACCCTTCGCGGTGCCGGGAAAATTGATACAGATAATACCATGACACTCCGCTATCTGAAGGAGGTCAACGCAAGGCTGAAGGAGAAGAGTCCTTCAAAAAAGCCGAAGGATGATGATCTGATATCCTACCAGAGCGGCAATGAAACAATTATCATGCCGAAACGGTTTAAGGAATCCTCCATCGGTTCCTCGCTGCTTTATATAGTTCTGGGACTTGTGGTAGGCACGGCGGTGACGGCCTGTCTGATTGTTCCGAATGTGCGGAATCAGGCGAAGGAGGAAGCCAGCAGACAGGTGTTAGAGGCCAGCGATACCATTGCCACAAACGGTCAGACCATTAAGGAACTTGAGGGACAAATTGATGCTCTTGAGGGGCAGCTGGAGGAAGAGAAGGATAACAATGCAAAGGTAAAGGAACAAATCTCCTCCTATGAGACACTGCTTAAGGCCTATGTCTCCTATCATGAGAATGATATAACCGCTGCAGGAGCTGCTTTGGATAAGGTCAATACCAAGTACCTGTCATCCTCTGCCAAGGCAATCTTCAAGGGAATCGACGAAGAGGTGCAGGGACAGTATCTGGATGCGTTGTATGAAGAGGGCTATAATGCTTACCAGCAGGGCAGGTATGAGGAAGCAATCAAGAATTTAAAGAAGGTTATAAAGGAGCAGGAGGATTACAGGGATGGTTCGGCAGCCTATTATCTGGCTCAATCCTACAGACATAACGGGGATCTGAAATCAGCCAGGCCTTACTACCAGTATGTGATCGACAACTATCCAAATACCCAGCGGGCACTGACGGCACAGAATTATGTGAACGCGCAGGAATAAAATTAAATACTAAATTAATATTTTACTAAAGATGCCATGGCGAGGAGCCTTTGGCATCTTTTTTATTCTGAAAATAATTATCTGGGAAAGGAGATTAGGGATGGAAACAGAGTATCACATGGAAAAGCAGGAGCTGATCATTCCCATGCCGAAGGAGCTGGATCACCATGCGGCGAAGACCCTGGGCAGGGAAATAGATTTTCTGGTTGACTCCTGGCAGATCAAAAAGCTGGTGCTTGATTTTGCGGAAACGCAGTTTATGGACAGCTCTGGGATCGGGGTTATTATTGGAAGGAAAAAGACAATGGATCTATATGGGGGACAGCTTCAGGTCATGCATCTGGGAGAGCGAGCCCGTCAGATTTTTGAAAAATCCGGATTGCTTCGGCTGGTGGAAACGGCTGACAGCGGGGAAGAGAGGTAAGGAATGGGAGTAGAGAATCATATGCAGGTATTTTTTGATGCGAGGTCGGTGAATGAGAAACTGGCAAGGATGCTGGTTGCAGCTTTTATGATGGGAATGAATCCGACTCTGGATGAGCTGGAAGATGTCAAAACAGCTGTGTCAGAGGCGGTTACCAACGCAATCATCCACGGCTACCAGGATGAGGAACAGCAGGTGGAGCTGGTCTGTGACAAGGAGGGCCGGCAGCTTGTTGTGACAGTGGAGGACCATGGAATCGGAATTGAAAATGTGGAGGAGGCAATGCAGCCCTTTTACACTTCAAAGCCGAATCTGGAACGTTCGGGAATGGGATTCTCCTTTATGGAAGCCTTTATGGATAAAATAGAGGTCGTTTCCAGGCCCGGAGAGGGAACAAAAGTGGTGATGTGGAAGTACATACCCGGGAAAGGAGACGGTGAGCAGTAATCCGTCTGCAAAAGAGGAAGAGTGGCGAAAAAAGCTGGAAAAGGCCCAGAATGGAGACCGGCAGAGCAGAAATGAGCTGGTAACAGAGAATATGGGGCTGGTACATATGGCAGCGAAGCGGTTCTACGGCCGGGGAGTGGACAATGAGGAACTGGTTCAGATTGGCGCCATTGGGCTGATCAAGGCAATCGACAACTTTGATTTCAGACAGCCTTACCAGTTTTCCACCTATGCGGTACCAATGATTATCGGGGAGATTCGCAGATTTTTAAGAAACGACGGAATGGTGCATATCAGTCGCCAGATAAAGGAAAATGCAGGAAAAATAGCAAGTGTCAGAGAAAAATTGAAAAAGACAGACAATAGAGAACCGACGATGGAGGAATTGGAAGAGGAGACCGGATTGGGGCAGGAGGAACTGGTCATGGCTATGGAGGCCTCCCTTCCTGTGGTATCGATTTCCAGGCCGGCAGCAGGAGAGGATTCCGCACTGATTTTGATGGATCAGCTTGAGGATGATAAAAACTTTGAAGTGCCGGTTTTGAACAAAATTGCGGTGGATCAGGCGATGGAGGAACTGGAGGAACAGGAGAGGAAGCTTTTGTCCCTGCGGTATCTGGAGAATCTGACGCAGGCCAAAACGGCTGCCGTCCTCGGGCTGAACCAGGTGGCCGTTTCGAGGATGGAGCGGAAAATATTAAAAAAGCTTCGGAAAATGATGGCATAAATCTTTACTTTAATATGACAATTTGATAATATACTAAACATGTAATGGAAAGGAGTACAAAGGATGAAAAAGAGAGTAATGAGTGTTTTACTGGCAGGATGTATGCTGTTTGGAATGGCTGCCTGCGGTGGGAAGGAAACTGCCGGCAGTAAGGTATATGCTGTGGAGGCTGGCTCTGCAGGAGAGGCTGCTGCCAAGGATAAGGGATTTCAGTACAATTCGGTATCTTCTCAGGCGGATGCGTTAATGGAGGTGGCTTCCGGAACTTCAGATGCTGCAATCATTGATCTGTTGATGGCAGGAGCCATGATCGGTGAGGGAACCAGCTATCCGGATCTGGTGCACACAGAGGAACTTACAACCGAGGAGTATGGTGCGGGCTGCAGAAAGGATTCTGATCTTGCTTCCTATATCAATGAAGTACTTTCCATATCCTACAAGGATGGAACGATGCAGGAAATTGCACAGAAGTACGGAGTACAGGAAGCACTGATCGAGCAGAAGGATGCAAAGTACGAGGCATCTGCCCAGGACAGTGATGTAGAATATATTAAGAATAAAGGCACCCTGATCATTGGAATCACGGATTTTGAGCCGATGGATTACATGGATGAGTCCGGTGCGTGGATTGGCTTTGATGCAGATATGGCAAAACTTGTAGCGGACAAGCTGGGTGTGGAGGCACAGTTTGTGGAGATCGACTGGGATGGAAAGATCATGGAGCTTGATTCCAAGAACATTGACGTGGTATGGAACGGAATGACACTGACGGATGAGGTTACTTCAGCCATGGCTTGTACCAATCCATACTGCAACAATGCACAGGTGGTTGTTGAGCCGTCGAAATAATATCTCACGCAAAAGAAAAGGAGACAGGATATGTTTTGGACAGTCACACAATCGTTACTGAGTGGTCTGTGGACAACCTTTGTGATCTTTATTCTGACCCTTATTTTTGCCCTTCCGCTGGGACTGGTGCTGGCATTTGGCTCTATGAGCAAATTTAAGCCCCTGCGCTATCTGGTGCAGCTTCTGGTATGGGTAATTCGAGGCACACCGCTGATGCTGCAGCTGATCATTATTTTCTATGGCCCGGGGCTGTGGCTTTCCCATAATATCTGGAGCGGTAACGAAGCCGGTCGTATTACGGCTACTGTGGTTGCCTTTACGATCAATTATGCCTGCTATTTTTCCGTGATCTTCAGAGGCGGTATTGAAGGTGTACCCGCAGGGCAGAGCGAGGCCGGACAGGTGCTTGGGATGACGAAGCGGCAGATCTTTTTTAAGATCACACTTTTACAGATGATTAAGAGAATTGTTCCACCGATGTCCAACGAGATCATTACTCTGGTCAAGGATACCTCCCTGGCAAGGATTATTGCTGCTTATGAACTCACTTTTGCCGGTTTCTCCTTTATGAAATCCGCCGGCCTTACGTGGCCGCTGTTCTATACAGGCGTGTTTTACCTGGCTTTTGTGGGAATTCTTACCATTTTGTTCAACTTTATTGAACGAAAACTGGATTACTTTAAGTAGGGGGGAAGAGGATGTCGATTTTAGAGGTCAGTCATATAGAAAAACATTTTGGCGGCACCAGTGTATTGAAGGATGTCAGCTTTTCCATGGAAGAGGGAAGTACCCTTGCAATCATTGGCTCCTCCGGTTCCGGAAAGACAACCCTGCTTCGCTGCCTGAATTTTCTGGAAAAGCCCAACCAGGGCACGATTGCGGTCAAAGGGGAAATGCTCTATGATGCGGCAAATGCAAAATCGGAGAGGGAATCAGAGCTTCGCAGAAAGCGTCTGCATTTTGGCATGGTATTTCAGTCCTTTAACCTGTTTCCCCAGTATACAGCCCTTGAAAATGTGATGCTGGCAGAACGGCTCCTTGCCGAGGAACAGCCGGACTTCAAGCAGAATAAGAAGGAAATATATGCGGCAATTGAAGAACACGGAAAGCAGCTTCTGGACCGGATGGGACTGTCGGAGCGGATGGACCATTACCCGCACCAGCTTTCCGGTGGACAGCAGCAGCGTGTGGCAATTGCCAGAGCACTGGCGCTAAAGCCGGATATTCTCTGCTTTGACGAGCCCACATCGGCGCTGGATCCGGAACTGACAGGAGAGGTGCTAAAGGTGATCAAGAATCTTGCAAAGCAGAAGACAACCATGATCATTGTCACCCATGAGATGGCATTCGCCAGGGATGTTGCCGATCATGTGATTTTTATGGATGGCGGCGTGATTGTTGAACAGGGAGACCCCCATCAGGTGATCGATCACCCGAGGGAGGAGCGAACCAAACAATTTTTGAGCCGTTATGCACAGGGATAAGAGGAGAACAGACAAACCGTCCGGTTTCGATGAACCGGGCGGTTTTTTATTGAAAAAAATAGTATTACTGTCGAAAATATATTGATATTACACAAAAATTAAGATAAAATATATTTAATATCATATTATTTCGACAAAATCAATCTAAGGGAAGACAGATATGGGGGGCGGACGTACAAAGTGAAAAAAGAGAAAACGAAAAAGAAAGTTGCTGAGAAAGCAAAGGTAAGGAAAGAGAAGACAAGAAAAAGCAGTATACGCTTTAAGATTATGCTGCCGTCCTGTCTGCTGGTAACGATAATCTGCGTTTTGCTGGGAGCAATGTCCTATCGGAGCATCAAGGATGGAATGGTTGGCATGGGGGTAGAGGGAGCCAGAATGGCCGCCCAGATTGCAACGGATGTGATAGATCCGGATATCCTGTCGACACTTACTCCGGGTTGCGAAAATTCGGCGGAATACCGTCTGCAGCTTGCAAAGATGCGGGCAGAGAAGGAGAAGTACGGGATTGCTTTTCTGTATACGCTGTATACTGACGGAAGCCAGGTTTATTATGGGGTGGATACGGACGAATCAGAACAGCAGGCAGAGTATGGCAAGCCCTTTGAGAAATCCTATGAAGAAATGAAGGATGCCTTTGAAGGACAGGAGATTACGCAGGATTACATACAGAGCGATGCCTATGGAGATGTTATTACCATTTTTCGCCCGATTAAGAACAGCAAGGGCGAGATCATTGCGGTGATGGGCAGTGATTATGATGCTAAGCCGGTTCTTGAACGTCTTTCCGCCACGACGTGGCAGGTAATTCTGGTTGCTGTCATCTGCGAAATCATATCCATTATCCTGCTGAGCCTGGTGGTCGGAAGAATCTGCAGAGGGCTGGGACAGGTCAATAGTAAAATTTATGATCTGGTGCACAGTGAGGGGGATCTGACCCAGAAGCTGGATATCAGAAGCGGAGACGAGCTGGAACTGATTGCAGGCAACGTCAATAAACTTCTGGAACATATCCGTGGAATCATGCTGAATATTGCCAGCAATTCCAGACAGCTCAACCAGTCTTCCCGGGTTGTAGCGGGGAACCTGTCTGATGCGGAGATGAATATCACAGATGTGTCCGCCACGATGGAAGAAATGAGCGCGGCAATGGAGGAGACCAGTGCCTCTCTCAATCAGGTGAATGAGTCTGTCGGACAGATTTACGAGGCAGTGGAGTCGATTTCCGAGAATGCCGGAAACGGAAGGGATACCTCCAATGAAGTAATGGAAAAGGCTCTTGCGATTTACAAGACCGCAGTAGAAGATCAGAGTGAGGCGAACCGCCAGGCGCAGGAGATGGCACAGGAGGTCAATGACAAGATTGAGAAATCCAGAGCGGTAGAACAGATTAATACCCTGACAGCCAATATCATTAATATCACTGACCAGACGAACCTTCTGGCTTTAAACGCAAGCATTGAAGCTGCAAGAGCCGGGGAGGCCGGAAGAGGCTTTGCCGTTGTTGCAGGGGAGATCGGTAATCTCGCCACGGAATCTGCGCAGACAGCGGCACAGATCCAGAAAGTAAGTGCGGATGTAATTGTTGCTGTCAACGAACTTGCGGATAAGGCCGGAATGATGCTTACATTTATGAATGAGACGGCAATGGGCGGATATGAGAAGCTATTGGAGACCAGCGAAAGCTATCGAAAAGATGTTGCGGGAATGAACAGCATGATGGAGAACTTTGCACAGGAGAGTGAAGCAGTTAAGGGAAGTATTGACAATATCCGTGAATTAGTTTCGGCGGTCAGCTCCGCTGTGGAGGAAAGCGCCAAGGGCGTTGTCAACGTGACGGAGATGTCGGTCAATCTCACTACCAGTGTCGGAGATGTGGGAAAAGAGGCAAATTCCAATATGGACATTGCCAGCCAGCTGACCAGCGAGGTGAATAAATTTAAGCTTCAGTAAAATTGAAATGAGGCAGAGAGACATTGCTGTTAAGACCGTTTTTGGTGTGCCGTTTGTGTGTCAGCTGCTATGGGCGATAAAGCTGGTTGCAGTCAATTACCAGGCATCCAGATGGTATTGGTTTTGAGATGACAGAACGCAGGGACAACGGCAAAAGCCACGTGGACATCCGGAATGTACGAAACCGGTTGGAAAAGATACCTTGCCCCGCATATCCTGTGGGGAGAGGCTTTTTGAGAGAAACTAATCACAAAGTAATCCAAGGAGTAGTATAATCCATGAATTGAGATTACTCTTTCAAGCAGTACTAGTTAAAAAGTAATCCAAGAAGCAGTAAAATCAGTGAATTGAGATTACGCTCTCAAGCGGTTCTGGAAAAAAGTAATCCAAGAAGAAGAAAAACCGTGAAACAGGATTACTCTCTCAGACAGTTCTGGAAAAAATGTAATCCAAGGAGGCACAAAATCCATGAAACAGGATTATTTTTTCAAGAGGTACTGGATAAACAGTAATCCAATATAACACAAAAGACGAAAATAAGATTATGCTTATTTAAAAAATCCAAGTTTATAGAATTTTTAGAATAATTGTTAGCACTCGCACTTGACGAGTGCTAATTTTCGTTGTATAACTATCATTGATGATAAAACTGAATAGAAAACAGGCAGTTTGGGAGATCATCATGATGGAGTATGAAAGGTTCTCAGAGAAAGGAGGGCGTTTTTATGAACATTCAGAAATTCACACAGAAATCCATAGAGGCGATCAACGGCTGTGAAAAGCTTGCCTATGACTATGGCAATCAGGAAATAGAGCAGGAGCATCTTCTGGTGTCTCTGTTACAGCAGGAGGATGGTCTGATTCCGAAGCTGATTGAAAAGATGGAGATCAATTTAGCACACTTTACGGAGAATGCCAAGAGCAAGCTGGCAGCGAGAGTCAAGGTGTCGGGCGGGGACCTGCGTGTAGGTAAGGATTTGAACAATGTTTTGATCCACGCAGAGGATGAGGCAAAGGCCATGGGAGATGAATATGTATCCGTGGAGCATTTGTTTTTGACATTGCTCAAATATCCAAATCCGGCTATGAAGTCTCTGATGCAGGAATATGGCCTCACCAGAGAGCGCTTTTTACAGGCACTTTCCACGGTGCGGGGCAATCAGCGGGTGACCTCGGATAATCCGGAGGCAACCTATGACACTCTTGAGAAGTACGGCTATGATATGGTGGAGCGTGCCAGACAGCAGAAGCTGGATCCGGTGATCGGCCGTGATGAGGAAATCCGGAATGTAGTTCGTATCCTTTCCCGGAAGACAAAAAATAATCCGGTGCTGATCGGTGAACCAGGCGTGGGCAAGACCGCTGTGGTGGAAGGCCTGGCACAGCGTATCGTGAAGGGTGATGTACCAGAGGGACTGAAGGATAAGAAGCTTTTTGCACTGGATATGGGCGCACTGGTGGCCGGTGCCAAGTACCGGGGTGAATTTGAGGAGCGTCTGAAGGCGGTGCTGGACGATGTGAAGAATTCGAACGGTCAGATTATTCTTTTTATTGATGAGCTTCATACTATTGTGGGGGCAGGAAAGACCGATGGAGCCATGGATGCGGGACAACTCTTAAAACCGATGCTGGCAAGAGGCGAACTGCACTGTGTGGGCGCAACGACATTAAATGAATACCGGGAGTATATCGAGAAGGACGCTGCTCTGGAGCGCCGGTTCCAGCCGGTGATGGTGGATGAGCCAACGGTTGAGGATACCATTTCGATTCTACGTGGATTAAAGGAGCGCTACGAGGTATTCCATGGTGTCAAGATCACAGACTCCGCGCTGGTGACGGCGGCGGTGCTTTCCAACCGATATATTTCTGACCGTTTTCTGCCGGATAAAGCGATTGATCTGGTGGATGAGGCCTGCGCTATGATCAAAACGGAGCTTGATTCCATGCCGGCAGAACTGGATGAATTAAACCGTAAGGTGATGCAGCTGGAAATTGAGGAGACGGCGCTTAAGAAAGAGACGGATCGTCTGAGCCAGGAGCGGCTTGCCAATTTACAGAAGGAACTGGCAGAACTCAGGGATTCTTTTAACACGAAAAAAGCACAGTGGAGCAGTGAAAAGGATGCCGTGGACAATGTAAGCAAGCTGAGGGAGAAAATAGAGAGCACCAAGAATGAGATTAAGACCGCTCAGCAGAACTATGACCTGGAAAAGGCTGCGGAGCTGCAGTACGGCGTTCTGCCCCAGATGCAGAAACAGTTGGAGGCCGAGGAGGAGAAGCTTAAGGACAGAGATTTGTCTCTGGTCCATGAAAATGTCACGGATGAGGAAATTGCCAAGATCATTTCCCGCTGGACTGGAATTCCGGTGGCAAAACTCAGCGAGAGCGAGAGAAATAAAACACTGCATTTGGATGAGGAACTGCATAAGAGAGTCATCGGCCAGGACGATGGTGTCACGAAGGTGACGGAGGCCATTATAAGGTCCAAAGCAGGCATCAAGGATCCCTCGAAGCCCATTGGTTCCTTCCTGTTCTTAGGACCTACCGGCGTCGGCAAGACGGAGCTTGCCAAGGCACTCGCGGCAAGCCTGTTTGATGATGAATCCAATATGGTGCGGATCGATATGAGTGAGTATATGGAAAAATATTCCGTGTCCCGGCTGATTGGCGCACCTCCAGGATATGTGGGATATGATGAGGGCGGTCAGCTGACAGAGGCGGTCAGGAGAAAACCCTATTCGGTAGTGCTGTTCGATGAGGTGGAGAAAGCACATCCGGATGTGTTTAATATTCTTCTTCAGGTGCTGGATGACGGGCGGATCACGGATTCTCAGGGACGTACCGTGGATTTCAAGAACACCATTATCATTATGACCAGCAATCTCGGCTCCTCCTATCTGCTGGAGGGCATTGATACAGACGGCAGCATTGCACCGGAGGCGGAAAAGGAAGTTATGGAGGAACTGCAGGGGCATTTCCGTCCGGAGTTTCTGAACCGGCTTGATGAAATTATTATGTTTAAGCCGCTGACGAAAGATAATATTGGTAATATTATCCGGCTGATGATGCAGGATTTAAACAACAGACTTGCAGATCGTGAGATTAAGGTGGCATTGACACCAGAGGCGGAGAACTTTGTAATCACCCATGGTTATGATCCGGTATACGGAGCAAGACCGCTGAAGAGATTTTTACAGAAGCATGTGGAAACCCTTTCCGCAAAGCTGATTCTGGAGGATGCGGTGAAGGCGGGGGACACGATTGAAATCGGTGTCATGGATGGAAAAATGGAAGCACATGTAAAAGCATAAGCGAAAGAAATTTGAATTTAAGGTTGTCAAGTGCCGGAAAATCATGTATTCTAAGAAAGATGAAATGAATTTTCCGGCACTTTTTCTTGCATGTATCAAAAAAGAGTCAAAAATTGCAGGAACTGATTCACACACGGTCGAAAATGGTCGAAAAAATGCAGGAGAAAAGGGGAAATATGGATCTGTTTGAGTATATGAGACAACAGAATAGTAAGACGGAAGCTCCGCTGGCTTCCAGGCTCCGCCCCACGACGTTGGAAGAGGTGGTAGGACAGCAGCATATCATCGGAAAGGATAAGCTTCTGTATCGGGCAATCAAGGCTGACAAGCTGAGTTCTATTATTTTTTATGGGCCGCCGGGCACCGGCAAGACCACGCTGGCCAAAGTGATTGCAAATACCACCAGCGCGGAATTTATGCAGATCAATGCCACCTCCTCCGGAAAGAAGGAGATGGAGGAGGTCGTGGCAGCGGCGAAAAACAATCAGGGGATGTATGGGAAGAAAACGATTCTTTTTATTGATGAGATCCATCGTTTTAATAAGAGTCAGCAGGATTATCTCCTTCCTTATGTGGAGGATGGAACGGTTATTCTCATCGGAGCTACTACTGAGAATCCGTATTTTGAAGTGAATTCGGCTCTCCTTTCCAGGTCGGTGATCTTTGAACTGAAAAAGCTTTCGAAGGAGGATATCAAGATCCTTCTGCTTCGGGCTGTGGAGGATGAGGAAAAGGGGATGGGCTCCTATCGTGCAAAAATAGATGAGGATGCACTGGAATTTCTTGCGGATATGGCGAACGGAGATGCGAGAGCAGCCCTGACGGCCATTGAGCTGGGAGTTCTCACCACAGAGCGGAGTGATGACGGAATCATACATATCACGTTGGAGGTTGCCTCGGAATGTATCCAGAAGCGGGTGATTTCCTACGATAAAACCGGCGATAATCACTACGATACCGTATCTGCTTTTATTAAGAGCATGCGAGGGTCGGATCCTGACGCTGCGGTCTATTATCTTGCCAGAATGCTCTATGCCGGCGAGGATATCAAATTTATTGCCAGAAGAATCATGATTCTGGCAGCAGAGGATATCGGCAACGCAGATCCGAATGCACTTACGGTGGCTGTGTCGGCGGCGCAGGCCGTAGAACGGCTGGGAATGCCGGAGGCGCGGATCGTGCTGGCTCAGGCAGTTACCTATATGGCATCGGCACCGAAAAGCAATTCGGCTATCATGGCCATTGACAAAGCCATGGATCTGGTGGCCCATACGAAAACACCGCCGGTTCCGGTACATTTGCAGGACGCCCATTATAAGGCCTCCGGGAAGCTGGGCCATGGTGTGGGTTATAAATATGCCCACAATTATAAGAACCATTACGTGAGCCAACAATATCTTCCGGACGGGTTGACGGATCAGGTGTTTTATGAACCATCCGAAAATGGTTATGAAGCGGAGATACGAAGGTATTATGAGCGAATACATGAGGATCCGGAAGAATAATTATATGAAGATTAAATTAAAGGAGGAATTAAATTAGATGGAAAAGTTCCAGGAGATGAGCAAAGACGAACTGCTGAAGGAAAAGGTATCTCTTGAGGCAGAATTTGAAAAAATTAAGGGGATGGGACTTGCGCTGGATATGTCAAGAGGAAAGCCGGGGACAGATCAGTTGGAACTCAGTATGGAAATGATGGATGTTCTGGATTCTAAATCGGTTCTAAGCAGTGAGAACGGCACGGATCTACGCAATTACGGGATCCTTGATGGGATTCCGGAAGCGAAGCGCCTGATCGCGGAGATGGTAGGTACAAAGCCGGAGAATGTGATCGTGTATGGCAATTCCAGTCTGAATATCATGTACGATCAGATTGCCCGTGCAGAGATATTTGGAATTTGCGGAAACACTCCGTGGAGCAGGCTTGAGAAGGTGAAATTCCTCTGTCCGGTTCCCGGATATGACAGACATTTTGCTATCACGGAGGACTTTGGCATCGAGATGATCAATATTCCGATGACAGAGGACGGGCCGGATATGGATCTGGTGGAAAAATATGTAAACAACGATCCGGCAGTCAAGGGAATCTGGTGTGTGCCGAAGTACTCCAATCCACAGGGAATCGTCTATTCGGATGAGACAGTACGCCGGTTTGCAGCACTGACACCGGCAGCGGAGGATTTTCGGATCTTCTGGGATAATGCCTATGCGGTTCATCATCTCTATGAGGAGGATCAGGCAGAGATTTTAAATATTCTGGAGGAATGTGAGAAGGCCGGACATCCGGATATGGTATTCCAGTTCTGTTCTACCAGCAAGGTAAGCTTCCCTGGTTCCGGCATCGCGGCAATTTCTGCATCCTTGACAAATCTGGAGGATATCAGGAAGCGACTGACCATCCAGACCATCGGGCACGATAAGATCAATCAGCTTCGCCATGTGAAATACTTTAAGAACATGGATGGTATCAAGGCACATATGAAAAAACAGGCAGACCTGATCCGGCCGAAATTTGAGTTGGTGGAGAAGGTTCTCGCTGAGGAGATCGCCTCCCGGGGAATCGGAAGCTGGGTTAATCCAAAGGGTGGCTACTTTATCTCCTTTGAAGCCCTTCCTGGCTGTGCAAAGGAAATTGTCGCAAAGTGTAAGGAGGCCGGCGTGGTTCTGACGGGAGCGGGCTCGCCGTTCCCATACAAGAAAGATCCGAAAGATTCTGTGATTCGGATTGCGCCTACCTACCCCTCCAGGGAGGAGTTGGAAGAGGCTGTCAAGGTATTTGCAGTGGTTGTCCGTCTTGTCAGTGCAGAAAAGCTTCTGGCAGAATAATCAGTTGTGTGTTTCGTCCTCCGGAGATACTTCTCCGGAGGTTTTTTTAAAAAGGGTATTTACAAATCGAAAAAATCGTGTATGATAATAACTATCTTTTTTTCATTTAAACGGCATGCCGGAGGGCGGGCTGTTTCGTATTATGCAGAAAATCTCTGCGTATTTTCCATATAATTTTACAGCTTTGAATATTGGAAGGAAAAAACATGAAAGAAATTTTTCAGGAGTATGGCGGTGTATTAATTACCGTTGTTGCAATTCTTGCAGTTATTTTGGTGGTATCGGCGGTTGTCGGAAAGGATGCGTCGGGACCGATTGGAGAGGCATTTACGAAGCTGATCAATAATTTTATTGCACAGGCAAATGCCAATACCGGTATTCCGGGAGTCAAGTAGATGGATCTGGGGAGAGAATACTTCGGGCCACTGTGGAAGTATATCGGGAATGAGGAAATCACAGATGTAGATTACAACGGGAAGGAGGTATGGCTTACAAATATATATAACGAACGCTACAGAGTCAGTCAGGCCTATGTGGATGAAAATCTGACACCGGCCTTTGTGGAGCAGTTTACGCAGCGGATCGCAAATGTGGTCAGCCGGCAGTTTAACAAGCAGAACCCGGAACTGGAGGCAGAGACCAGCGAGTTGAGAGTGACAATTATTCATGAGTCTGTGGCCCGTTCGGGCCGGAGCATCAGTATCCGGAAAACCCCTCCGGTCGTTCGGCTGACATCGAAAAAGGCGTTGGCGGAAAATTACTGTGACAGGAGAACATTGTCCATGCTCATAAGCTGTGTGCAGGCAAAAATGAACATGATCTTCTGCGGCATGCCCGGTATCGGAAAGACGGAGTGTGTCAAATTCTTTTCCCGCTATATTCCGGGAAATGAGCGGGTAATTACCATTGAGGATACGATGGAAATCCGATACGGGGAGACCAATCCGGGAAAGGATTGTATTGAGATGCGGGTGAGCCCGATCTTCGATTACGCAGATGCCATCAAAGCAAGTCTTCGTCTGAACCCGAAGTGGATCATGCTCTCGGAGGCCAGGTCCAAGGAGGTAAAGTATCTGTTGGAGAGCTGGTCAACCGGTGTCTGCGGTATGACCACCATCCACACGGATGATGTGCGAAATATTCCGGATCGTATTTTGAATATGCTGGAGACCCGTGTGGACGCGGACCGTCTGGAGAACGATATTTTTCAGGCTACGGATGTGGGGGTATTGATCCGAAAGAAAAAGAACGAGCAGAATATGACTTACCGTTATATTGACCAGGTATGCTTTTTCCTGCGGGAGGAGGGCCGGAATCAAATTGTGATGGCGGTGCAGGATGGAAGACTGGTCCTTGGCCAGCTTCCGGGACAGATTCATAGACGGATGGAAAGAGCCGGAGTCGTAGATCCCTTTGACTGTCCGCTGCTGGAGGAGGAAACCGGCCTATGATATATGCGTTAATTTTGGCGGGAATGTATGCCCTTAGCCTCATGATGAAAATGCACTGGGTAACAGCCCTTGGTCTGACCGGGTATCTGCTGCTTACCTTAAAACAGCACATCAGACTGTTTGAAAAAATGCAGGAGGAAACGAAACGCTTTGGGGAGGCTGCCGGGTATCTGGATACTTTTCTGTACGCCTTTGTCCGGGAGGAGAAGGTGGAGCGCACGCTGGAGAATGTAGAGGCTGCGCTGGAGGAGGGCACTATGAGGGAGAAGGTGGAGGATGCCATAGACCACCTTCATATGACCTATGATGAGTCGGATGTTATGCGGGAATCCCTGGCCATTGTGGAGGAGGCTTATCCCTGCAGCAGGATATCGGCAGTGCATGATTTTGCAGTGCATGTGGAGTGCTATGGGGGAGAAATCGAGCAGCCGGTACGCCTGCTCCTGGCGGATAAAAACCGATGGGAGAACCGGATACGCCTGTCCATGAAGGAACGGAAAAAGATGTTCACCGACATTGTGATGTCAATTGCAGCCTCCCTGATTATCTGCGGCATTATTTTGTATCTTCCGGTTATGAATATGGATATCAGCGGAAATGTTTTATCACAGATACTGACCGCTGTGGTGATCGTACTGGATGAGAGAATCCTTTGGCGGGCACAGAAATATATGGCGGTGGACTGGCTTTCACTGGAGGTTACCGATGAAAAAGAGGATGAGGAGAAGATCAAATCCTTTTACAGCTATGATGAGAAAAAGGATAAACGAATGTCCATCATTTTAGCGTTACTTTCACTGATCGGAACAGCTGTGGCCTTTTTATTTGGGAAAAAGGCGCTGGGAGCTTTGGGTCTGTTGCTGTCGGTTTTGATGGCAAACCAGCACCGGGTGGGACGGAGTCTCGCCAGAAAAAATATGGTAAAACGTATCAAGTGTGTGTTCCCCGGATGGCTTTTGGATCTGGTGCTGCTTCTTCAGAGTGAGAATGTGCAGGTGTCTCTAAGCAAGTCCAGGGCCCATGCGCCAGGCATACTCAGTCGGGACCTGGAACTCCTTACCGATCGGCTTTTGATGGAGCCGGAGTCGGCAGAGCCCTACCATGATTTTCTGAAAGAATTCCATATTCCGGAGGTGCATTCCGCCATGAGCATGCTGTTTTCTATTTCTATGGGCAACAGCAGCCACGGAGATCAACAGATGGGGGAGCTGATCAGCCGGAATCTGGAGATGTTAGATGCGGCAGAGACGGAAAGACTTAAAAATCTGTGCAGCGGAATGTATCTTCTGTTTTTGGCGCCGGTGGTGACTGCCTCCATGAAACTCGTGGTGGATATGGCGGTGTTTATGCTGACTTTTATCGGTGGAGCCGGCATCGGGGCTTTGTGAAGGGGGTAAGGTATGAGCCAGATCGTGAAGGCATTTTTAGGAGTATTTCTGACCTTGTTTTTGACAGCCACTGCTATGGGAATCCTCAGTGCTTATCTTGAGGTGATGGACGCCCAGGATATGCAGGCCTGTTTTGTGGATGAGATGGAAAACAGTGATTATAATCCGGGAGTGATCCGGGAATGTATGTCTCAGTGTGAGAAGGCCGGATACCAGCTCACGGTAACATTATTCTGCGAAAATGCAGTTGTGACCACCATCCACAATTCCGGAGAGGTTCCGTCATCGGCAGGCGGGGCAGATATGGCAAAGGTAGAGCTCGTGTTTCCATTCCGTGTGGCGTTCTTTGGAATCAGCAAGGAGCACAGGCTGGTAAGCTATGCAAGATGATATTTTGTCAGAAAGGAGCAGGAAAAGTATGGAGGAACTGATTGAGGAGTATGGAGTAGCCGCGGTCATAATGGTCGTGGGGGCGGCGGCTCTTGCTGCCTTTGGAAAAGTGATTATGATGATTGCGGGGGTGTGAAATGAAGGAAATTATGAGAGAGTATGGGGCTGCTGCGATCGCAGCCCTTGGAGCGGTGCTTTTTTTAGGAATGGTAGGTTTCATGCTGTTTTCCGGTCAGGGACTTTTGTCTCAGATGATCGCGGCATGGGGAAACGGAGGCTGTTAATATGAAGGAAGTGTTTCGACATTATGGAAGCAGCGTGATCGCTGTCCTGGTGGGAAGTGTTTTGATGGGGTTGATTGCAGGGCTTCCATATTCGTCTCTTGCAGGAGAAAATACAGTGGGAAATACTACCTGGGGGCAGGCATTTGAGAGCTATTGGAGGTGCCATTGAAAAATATCATACTTGGTTTTACCGGCTGCATGCTGGTACTCTGCACAGTCATATCCTGCTTAAGCATTTACAGTATTTCTGTGAGAAAAAATGAGCTTGAAAACTGCACAGCACAGGTAGTGGAGCAGAGCATCAAAAACTATTATCACTCCGGAAAGACGGATGAGGAGGCAAAGGAGGCTCTCAGGCAGGAACTTTTGCAAAGGCTTGGCTCTGCTTCGCAGCTTTCTGTGGATGTGAAGGCTTGTGACATGGAAAAGGGCATATTATCGGTCCGCGTGTCAGAAATATTTACACTGCCTGGTGGACAGAAAAAGGAGGTTGCGTGCGAGAAAACCATGATTGTGGAATAAAAATAAACACTCCTGGGAGGAAAATGGATATGAAGAAAAAATTCAGGCTGACGACCCGGGGCAAGCAGACCGTCATTATGGTTCTGACGGTATTAGGCTGTATTCTCGGAGTTGTGTCAGCAACAGTAATTTCGGAGATGTGCTCCGAGGAAGAGGACTATCACGCGGTGATGGCCTGTGAGAGAGTAAAGGATGATGGAGAAACCGAAGGCGGGGAGGAAATAAAAACGGAGATCATTGAGAGTATAAGTCCTCAATGGCTTTTTTACCAGAGCCATGCGGATACATCGGAGGGAACGGAAGAAAAAGAGTATCTTGACAGATTGGTCAATAGCTGGACCAAGGGACGAATCAGTGATAATGAACTGTCCGAACAGATCAGCGATTTCTTCCGGAAACAAAAGCTTTCGGTATCTTCTGTGAACGTACAGAGTCATATGCTATGCCTTTTTCCATCGGCAAATGAAATCCCGGATTATACCGGAATGCTCCAAAAAGAGGGCGGACGCTATGATTTTATCGGCTTGTATACAGATGGGCAGACCGATGAGGAGGGAAGGATTATGTGCTATTACTGGGAGGCAGGTGTGAGATGAGAAGCGTACGAAAAAAGAGGATAATCCGAAGTCTGTCTGTAAGTCTGGTTCTTGCCATGCTTTTCGGGATGCTGCCGGTCTGTCAGCAGACAGTGATGGCAAGTGTATGGGATAACGCGTATTCGTATTTTCGGAGCTATGAAAATGATGTGGTATTCCGGCCCACTTCGAATACGGATGGGGAAATATACTGTGCTACAAAGGCGGCCAAGGCCAGCACCAATACCAGATACCGGACCATTGGCTGGAAGGTTCGTATTCAGAACCGGTCGGGTTCCACCCTGCAGACACTGTATTTTAAGCTGGGCGGCTCTTACATGTATAAAACAGATGTCACTACGAAATCCAATTATGAATATAATCTGTATGTGCTCCCCCTGGGAAATCTGAAACGGAGAATGAATGATGCGGCGCTGAATGCCATGAACAAGGGAAATCTGAGCATTGTATTTGACGCGTGTATGGTCGTTGTAAAAAACGGAAGGGCAAAGGGGGCAATGAATGACAGCGGGCCGACCTCCGGCAGTGTCTATACCACCTACAGCGGAATCTCCAATGCTGCAAACTGGAGTGCATCGGCGAGACAATCCTTTTATAATTATTTTGATAAACCGGTACAGGGATTGTTTTTTACGCTGCAGGTGAGAAAAGAGACCGGAATTGCTTCTGTATCGGGAGGGGGCGAATACTGTTTCGGAACCAATGTGGTATTAAAGGCAAAAACAGAGTCCGGCTATGAGTTTGACCGGTGGGAGGGACCGGAACGTTATGGATTTCCGGAGATAAGCACCTGTGTCAACGGAAATCAGAGGTGGAACGCCGTGGCCAGAGCAAAGGAGCTTACGATTGTGTTTCATCGGAATAAATCTTCCGGGGATACCGTAACCGCCTATCAGAAGGTGGCTTATGGAAATGAGAATATGCATTTTCAGAATACCGGGTGGAATGAGAAAAATGATATGCTGGGCTGGGCTTTGGCGGCTGGCGCAAAGGAAAAGGATTATTCTGTGAATTCCATTATTAGGGGAAGCTGGATCATCAAGCACAGTCCACAGGTAGATCTGTATGCGGTGTGGAAGGAACAGGAGCCGGACCCGACCACACCGGACCCAGTGACGCCGGACCCAGTGACGCCGGACCCAGTGACGCCGGACCCGACCACACCGGACCCAGTCACACCGGACCCAGTGACGCCGGACCCAGTGACGCCGGACCCGACCACGCCGGACCCAACCACACCGGATCCCACCACACCGGACTCAACGCAGCCGGATCCGGCCACACCGGATGCCGGAGAGAAGAAGCTTCCGATTCGATGCAGATTTATCAGCCGGAAATACTTTGAAGATGAAAACAGAAATCTGATTCCGGAAGAAAAAGGGGGCCTGGCTGCAGGCTCCCGGTGGGCAACAGATCAATTGCTGCGGGAAAAGCTGCGGCAGGCCCTTCTACTTTGAATTCAGGCTTGGGATGGGGATGTATCTTCCGACATAGATTCCGGAAGTCTGATGTATACACGTTCAATACGGTTCTGATCCATGCGGTCAATCCGGATAAAAATATTGTCATCGGTCAGGATACACTCATTTTTTTCCGGGAGATGACCGAGAAGCTCTAAGCAGTAGCCTCCGATGGTATTGTAGTCATCGGAAGAGAAATCAACGTGCAGTGCGTCGCTGACATCATCTAAATTGGCAGAGCCAAGAACATAGTATTCACGGCCGCTGATGGGAGTAATGTCATCTTCTTCATCGGCGTCATATTCATCACGGATATCACCGACAATCTCTTCAAGGAGATCCTCAATGGTGATGAGTCCGGCAGTAACTCCGTATTCATCCAGAACAATAGCCATGGAAATAGAAGATTTGCGCATTTCCAGAAACAGGTCCGCCGTATTCTTATGTTCATAGGTAAAGTAAGGTTCGCGGAGCATGGAACGAACAGAAAAGTGATCGCTATCATTCTGGAGAAGAAAATCCTTCATGTTGAGGATTCCGATCACATTGTCAGTGGTGTCCTCATATACCGGCAGGCGGGCATACATATCCTCGCGGAATACCTCAAGCACCTCCTGGTAGGTGGCGTCAGCCTGCACAAAGGTCATATCGATTCGGGGAACCATGATTTCCGAGGCCTCTGCATCTCCAAAATCAAAGAGGTTGTGAATCATGTCGCGCTCTTCATTTTCGATGACGCCGCTTTCCTGGCTCACATCTAAAATCGTGCGAAGCTCTTCCTCCGTCATCTGACGTTCGGCATCCTTTGGATTGACGCGGAGCAGAAATAACAGCCCCATGGAGAGTTTGTTGATGATATAGATCACCGGTGTCAGTATTTTCATCAAAAACTCAATGATTCCGGAAATGGATAAAGAGAGCCGGTCAGCCCGGATGGTGGCCATGGTTTTCGGGCTGACTTCTCCGAAGATCAGGACTAAAAAAGTAAGGATTCCGGTTGCGATGCCTGCCCCGGCGCTTCCAAAATGCTTAAGGGCAAGGGAAGTGGCCAGAGAAGAGGCTGAAAGATTGACAATGTTGTTGCCAATTAAGATGGCAGACAGCATTTTACCGGAATCACTTGTAATGCGAAGCACTCTTGCGGCCCGCTTATCGCCGGCCTCAGAGAGTGTTCGCATCCGTATTTTATTCACTGTGGTCAGAGCTGTCTCCGATGAAGAAAAGAAGGCAGACAGCATGAGAAGAATTACTAAAAAGATTGTCTGTATAATGTCACTGGGGTCCAAATAATTTCACCTCATTAATTAAATTTAGTTACCATCGGTACTGTAGTTCGGAGCTTCCTTTGTGATATGGATATCATGTGGATGGCTCTCCTTGAGAGAAGCAGCGGTAATCTTGACAAATTTACCGTTTTCCTTAAGGGATTCAATATCCTGGCAGCCACAGTAGCCCATACCGGAACGAATGCCGCCGACCAGCTGGAAGACAGTATCCTCCAGGGTACCCTTGTATGCAACACGGCCTTCCACACCTTCCGGAACAAGCTTCTTTGCCCCTTCCTGGAAGTAACGGTCCTTGCTGCCGTTCTCCATAGCGGCAATGGAACCCATGCCACGGTATACCTTGTACTTTCTTCCCTGGAATAATTCGAAGGTTCCCGGGGCCTCATCACATCCGGCAAACATGGAACCCATCATACATACATTGGCTCCGGCTGCGATGGCCTTAGTCATATCTCCGGAATACTTAATACCGCCGTCTGCAATCACAGGGATGCCGCTCTTCTTGGCAACCTCATAGCAGTCCATGATAGCGGAAATCTGCGGAACACCGATTCCGGCAACCACACGGGTGGTACAGATAGAGCCGGGTCCGATGCCGACCTTGACTGCATCAGCTCCGGCATCAATCAGAGCCTGAGCAGCAGCACCGGTGGCAATATTACCGGCAATGACCTGAAGATCCGGATATTTATCTTTGATCCTGCGGACCGCATCCATGATGTTCTTGGAGTGGCCGTGGGCAGAGTCAACCACGATGACATCTACATGCGCCTTTACAAGGGCATCTACACGCTCCATCATGTTGCCGGTAATGCCGACGCCGGCGCCGCAGAGAAGACGTCCCTGCTCATCCTTTGCAGAGAGTGGATACTTGATCTGTTTTTCAATATCCTTAATGGTGATGAGTCCCTTCAGATTAAAATCCTTATCGACGATGGGAAGTTTTTCCTTTCTGGCCTTGGCAAGAATCTTCTTTGCCTCCTCTAAGGTGATGCCCTCCGGAGCTGTGATCAGATCCTCAGAGGTCATAGACTCGCTGATCTTCTTCGTGAAATCCGTCTCGAATTTGAGGTCACGGTTGGTGATGATGCCTACCAGACGGCCGTTCTCCGTAATCGGAACGCCGGAAATACGGAATTTAGCCATCAGATTATCTGCATCCTGCAGGGTATGATCCGGGGATAATGAAAATGGATCTGTGATAACGCCGTTCTCCGAGCGCTTTACCTTATCGACCTCGTCTGCCTGTGCCTCGATGGACATGTTCTTGTGGATGATACCGATACCACCCTGTCTTGCCATCGCAATGGCCATTTTTGATTCAGTAACGGTATCCATTGCAGCACTCATCATAGGAATGTTTAACACGATCTTCTTGGTCAGATGTGTTCTCAGATCGATCATATTTGGTGTCACCTCAGAGTACTGAGGAACCAGAAGAACGTCATCAAAAGTAATTCCTTCGCCGATAATCGTACCCATTTTCTAAAATCCTCTCTTTCTCTCTTTTTTTATTCGTTTGTTGTATTTATAATTTCATTGATGATAGCAAAATTATGGTTTGATGTCAAGTGGAATGGATGTAAAAAGAATGATTCACAAATGGAAAAAAATATGGTATGATTGTTGAAGTCAGAAATAGAACACAGAGTTATTGTTTGGAGGGCAAGGGAGCCGCAGAGGTGGACTTTCTATGCCCATTTTTTAAAAATAACCCAAAAGGAGTAAATATGGAGTTTCGACCATGTATTGACATCCATAACGGAAGGGTCAAGCAGATCGTGGGCAGCAGTCTAAAGGATTTGGGCAATGAGGCCAAAGAGAATTTTGTGGCTGAGCAGGACGCTGCTTTTTTTGCAGAACTATATCGGAAGCAGAATATCCGGGGAGGACATATCATTCTCTTAAATTCCCGGGACAGTGAATACTATGAGGCAACGAAGAGACAGGCGCTGCTGGCGCTGGCAGCTTATCCCGGGGGACTGCAGGTCGGGGGTGGAATTACGCCGGAGAATGCCGGGGAATTCCTGGAAGCAGGAGCATCGGCTGTGATTGTGACCTCCTATGTATTCAGGGACGGCCGGATCGACTATCCGCGGCTTAGGAAGCTTTGTGCAGTGACAGGGAAAGAACAGCTGGTCCTGGATCTGTCCTGCCGTTATCGAGGAAATTGTGAGAACAGTGGATATTATATTGTGACGGACCGTTGGCAGAAATTTACGGATGAAAAGGTGACAGAAGCACTTTTGGAAGAGCTTTCCACATACTGCTCAGAGTTTTTAGTGCATGCGGTGGATGTGGAGGGAAAATCCCAGGGAATTGAAAAACCATTGGTGTCTCTTCTGGGAGAATGGGGCAGAATTCCCATTACCTATGCCGGAGGAATTCACAGCTTTGAGAATCTGAAACAGATTGCTGAGCTGGGGAAGGGAAATTTGAACGCAACGATCGGAAGTGCATTAGATCTGTTTGGGGGACCCATGTCCTATGAGCAGGTCATTCAATATATAAAGGAGGCAAATGCATGAGCAAGTATACGAAGGAAGATATTTTTCGCATGGTGGAGGAAGAAGATGTGGAGTTTATCCGCCTGCAGTTTACGGACATTTTCGGAACACTGAAAAACGTAGCAATCACATCCAGCCAGCTGGAGAAGGCGCTGGACAACAAGTGTATGTTTGACGGATCCTCCATCGAGGGGTTTGTAAGGATCGAGGAATCGGATATGTATCTGCATCCGGATCTGGATACCTTTTCCGTTTTTCCGTGGAGACCACAGCAGGGGAAGGTGGCCCGGATCATTTGTGATGTTTACTGTGCCGACGGAACACCTTTTGAGGGAGATCCCCGCTACATTTTAAAGCAGCAGATCAAGAAGGCAGAGGAGCTGGGTTATACCTTCAACGTGGGACCGGAGTGTGAATTTTTCCTGTTCCATCAGGATGAGAATGGACAGCCGACTACGATCACCCATGAAAAGGCGGGCTATTTTGACCTTGGACCGGTGGATCTGGGGGAAAATGCCAGAAGAGATATGGTGTTGACTCTGGAGGACATGGGCTTTGAAATCGAAGCCTCCCATCATGAGGTGGCTCCGGCACAGCATGAAATTGATTTTAAATATGATGAAGCTCTTGTGACAGCAGACAATATCATGACCTTTAAGCTTTCGGTCAAAACCATTGCAAAGAGACATGGCCTTTTTGCAAGCTTTATGCCGAAACCCAAATATGGGGTGAACGGGTCCGGCATGCATATCAATATGTCCCTGTCCAAGGATGGACATAATATTTTTGATGATCCGAAGGATGAGCTGGGTCTGAGTAAAGAGGCGAGATATTTCATCGGAGGTCTGATGAAACATATGAAGGGTGTCTCCGTGATCATGAATCCTCTGGTGAATTCCTATAAGCGACTGGTTCCCGGCTATGAGGCTCCATGTTATATTGCGTGGTCGGCAACGAACCGCAGTCCGCTGATTCGAATTCCAGCATCCAGAGGAGAAGGAACCCGGGTGGAACTTCGGAATCCGGATCCGGCAGCAAATCCATATCTGGCCCTTGCTTTATGCCTCGCTGCTGGAATTGACGGAATCAAGAATCAGATTGAGCCGCCGGCGGAAATCCGCGAAAATATTTTTGAATTGAGCAGCGAGCAGAAGAGACAGATGAATATCGAGTCACTTCCGGCCGATCTCCACGAGGCAGTGGAGGAATTGAAAAAGGATACTTTTGTCCAGGAGGTTCTGGGGCAGCACGTTACCGAAAAGTACGTGGAAGCCAAGGAGGCGGAGTGGATGCAGTATCGCACACAGGTAACAGACTGGGAAGTGGAAGAATATTTGTATAAGATTTAACAGGAGATAACCTCGTTGAGCAGCATAGTAGTCGCGTTTTCCAAGCAACAGGTAGCACTAAACATAAAGAAAATACTGGCACAAAGTGGCTACAGTGTACAGGCTGTCTGCACCACCGGCGCACAGGCTCTTTCCAGCATCAGTGATCTGGACAGCGGAATTCTGATCTGTGGAAGCCGTTTTGTGGATATGGTATATACGGAATTACACGAATATCTTCCCCAGGGCGTTCAGATGCTTCTCATTGCTTCCCCTTCCTCCATTCAGGAGAGGGAGGTGGACAACCTGGTGAGCCTGACCATGCCTTTGAAGGTCCACGAGCTTTTACAGACATTGGAGATGATGGAGGGGGATATCCGGCGCAGAAGGAAGAAGATGCGCCAGATGCCAAAGCTTCGATCCAAAGAGGATCAGCAGCTGATTGCGAAGGCGAAGGCCGTTTTGATGGAGAGAAATGGTTTTACCGAGGAGGAGGCACACCGCTATATCCAGAAGAGAAGCATGGACAATGGAACCGGGCTGGTGGAGGTCTCACAGATGATCTTAAGCCTTATGGAAGATTTATAGAAATTAGAAGACTTTACATAGCAGAAAGAAAATGGTAAAGTGTGACATAGGAATTGATGGTATTAATATAGGAAAGAGAGGAATAATCATGTTTCAGGTTAACGAGAATTATCAGAAGCTGCCGGGCAGCTATCTGTTCAGCACCATTGCAAAGAAGGTAAATGCGTTTCAGCAGGCAAACCCGGATAAGAATATTATTCGTCTGGGAATCGGCGATGTTACCCAGCCGCTGGCGCCGGCCATTATTGATGCACTCCACAAGTCGGTAGAGGAAATGGGACATGCAGAAACCTTCCGTGGCTATGCGCCGGATCTCGGATATGAATTTCTGAGAAAAGCGATCGTTGACAACGATTATAAAAAAAGAGGCTGTCAGGTGGAGATCGATGAGGTATTTATCTCTGACGGAGCCAAGAGTGACTCCGGAAATATTCAGGAAATTTTTGCCGAGAGTAATCGTATCGCCGTCTGTGACCCGGTTTATCCGGTTTATGTAGATTCCAATGTCATGGCAGGAAGAACCGGTACTTATGATAAAGAAACGGAAACCTGGAGTAATGTAATCTACATGCCATGTACAGCGGAGAACAATTTTGTTCCGGAGTTCCCGAAGGAGACACCGGATATGATCTATCTGTGTCTGCCGAACAATCCTACCGGAACCACCCTTACGAAGGATCAGCTTCAGAGCTGGGTCGATTACGCCAACCGTGTGGGCGCTGTGATCATTTATGATGCAGCCTATGAGGCATATATCAGCGAGGATAATGTAGCACATTCCATTTATGAGTGCGAAGGGGCAAGAACCTGTGCCATCGAGCTTCGCAGTTTTTCCAAGAATGCCGGCTTTACCGGAGTTCGTCTTGGTTTTACCGTTGTTCCGAAGGATTTAAAGTGCGGGGATGTGTCTTTAAATGCCATGTGGGCAAGACGTCACGGCACCAAGTTTAACGGTGCTCCGTATATCGTACAGCGCGCCGGAGAGGCCGTATACTCGGAGGAGGGCAAGGCGCAGCTGAAGGAGCAGGTTGCGTACTACATGAGAAATGCTAAGACCATTAAGGAAGGGCTTAAGGATGCCGGTTACACTGTATTCGGAGGTGTCAATGCTCCGTATATCTGGTTGAAGACACCGGATCATATGACTTCCTGGGAATTTTTCGACTATCTGTTGGAGAAGGCCAATGTGGTTGGAACTCCGGGCTCCGGCTTTGGACCAAGCGGAGAGGGATATTTCCGTCTGACTGCTTTTGGCAATTACGAGAACACTGTGAAGGCTCTGGAGCGTATTAAATCATTATAAAGTAGTATTTTTCAAAATAAGGTATTAAGAAACAGGAAGAGATGTCCGATATAGCCTATAGTAGTAGAGTATAGCAGTGGATACAAAAGGATTTGATTCCACGGGATAAGTTCAAGGAGGATGAGCGTAAATGAGCGTAAATGCAGTAAATACGGCGGGATCCCAGGCAGAGGTTTACGCAGCGTACAATACGCCGCAAACCCGGAGTACAGGAACAGACACCAATGAAAAGACAAAGGAAACTGCTACGGAGAAGACAAACGAGGAAGGTGTTGTTTACGAGAAGTCAGAGGCTTCAGCGGATACCGGGAAGGCAACCTATTCCATCAATAAGATGAGCGAAGAGGATCGGGCCGCGCTGGTAAAGCAGCTTCAGGCAGATCAGGAATCCCGTAAGCAGCAGCTGGTAAGTATTGTCCAGAAAATGATGGGGCAGCAGGCTACCACCTACGCCAACGCCAACGATCTGTGGCAATTCCTTGCAAAGGGAGATTACACGGTAGATGCACAGACGAAGCTGCAGGCACAGCAGGATATCTCTGAGGATGGATATTATGGTGTGAAGCAGACTTCAGAGCGTCTGTTTGATTTTGCCAGTGCACTGGCGGGAGATGATGTGGATAAGATGAAGGAGATGCAGGCTGCCATGGAGAAGGGCTTTAAGCTGGCCACCAAAGCATGGGGCAGGGATCTTCCGGATATCAGCCAGAAGACACTGGATGCTGCGAATAAGAAGTTTGAAGAGTATTTTGCAGCAAAGGCAAAGGAAAACCAGAGTCAGCAGAATGCCGTACAGACAGAATCGTAAATGCGAGGGAGTAATATATCATGAGTAAAGGCCTGGTCCATGAGGATCGGGCCTCTTTTTTCTTAATCAAATCTTAAGAGGTTTCCTCATTGGAAATTCATAAAAAAACCGCTACAATGTATTTATGATTAATCATGAATACGAGGTGGCGGTTTTTTATGTATAATGTTTTAGTTTGTGATGATGAAAAGGATATTGTGAATGCTTTGGAGATTTATCTAAAGAGCGATGGGTACAACGTCTATAAGGCATACAATGGGAAGGAGGCTCTGAAGGACATGGAAAGCGAGGAAATCCATCTGGTGCTTTTAGATGTGATGATGCCGGAGATGGACGGTATCGAGACCATGGTGAAGATCCGTGAAATTTCCAATGTGCCGGTAATCCTTCTGACAGCCAAGAGCGAGGATACCGATAAGGTATTGGGACTTAACGTCGGGGCCGATGATTACGTGACGAAGCCCTTTAATCCGGTGGAACTGCAGGCGAGAGTGAAATCCCAGCTCAGGCGTTATATGCAGCTGGGCAGCGGCCAGACCTCCCAGGCGAAGCTTCGTGCCGGAGGAATTGAATTGGATGACAAATCCAAGACGGTCACCCTGGACGGAGATCCTGTCAGTCTGACGAAGACCGAGTATGAGATTTTAAAGCTTTTGATGGAACATCCGGGCGAAGTATTTTCACCGAATCAAATCTACGAGGCAGTCTGGAAGGACAGCCCCTACGGCATCGAAAACACTGTCGCAGTACATATCCGCCATCTGCGTGAAAAACTGGAGTATAACCCTGCCGAACCCAGATATCTGCAGGTTGTCTGGGGCCGCGGGTATAAAATGTGTCAGGACTCCTGAAAGGAGGCCTGACATGCAGGAGGTGATACATCAAAGATGTACCACAGGCGTCGGAAGTGATAATTAAAGTCTAATGCCCAATTTGAAGGAAAATAGCCCATAAAATATTGGCTTTTGGGCACTGTGAGCAAAAAAGATCATGCCCATGCCCAGAAAACGGCAGTAAAACAAGGGGTTAAACAGGTTAAATTGGGCGTGAAGAGAAAGAAAATATGGCATATGCCCATTGACTTTAAAATCAGGTGGAAGTTATGGAAAGTTGATTGTAAAAGGGAAGCTGATCGGAAAAGGAAAACCAATCCGCAAGGGTATCTGATAGTTTATGGGCGAGGGACAAAAAGGAGAGCAGATGAAAAAAAATAAACTGATAAGGCAGACCTGGGCGAAAGTTCTGGCAGCGGTCATTGCGGCGGTCAGTACAATCGCAATTTTGATTTGCGGTTTTTTTACCATTTTGTTTGGCGTGGGGGAAGAATTCGGAAAGCAGCCGAAGGCCCTGGAGGATGCCATCAACCGGAGATTACTGCAGGGCTATACAGCGGAACTGTATCAGGGAAGCGGCCTGTCAGAAAGCTGGTCGGCAGAAAAGCAGGAGGCACCGGTATGGGACCTGCTGGATGGAGGAAATATCCGCTATACGGTGGTGAAGGAAAAAAAGACAGTCTATAGCAACGATACGTCGGTGGATAAGGATCACTGTCTTTATTCCGAGGAACTGAATCCGCGCATGGATATCTATGGCTGCGGAAGGGATGATTTCTGGAATGTACTTGTCAGCAGACATCTGCGGGAAAATGAGCCGGACAGCGACATGGCGTACATCGTAAGTATTGTCTATGACAGACAGAGCGGCTTGTTTTACTGGAAAAGTAATGTACACGATTATTTTCCGGTATCCCAGATTCAGTTTATCGATCATTACACCAATTATGAAGGGGATTACTATTTCCTAAAGGAGGAAGAAGGAAAGACCTGCTATGTGAGCTCGGAGGACAGAATATTATCGAAGGATACGGTAGAGAATCAATGGGCAAAAGAAGAGGGATTTTTACAGGTTGACGGCAATCTGGGGGCTGGTTTTTCGGACCAGCCCAATGACTGCGCCCTGCAGATTCGGATGGTTGATGCAGTTCCGGAAGATCAGGTAATCTGGACAGAGTGGACGGATTCCCAGATCACGGAAGTGGGATCTGACGAGGGAAAAGAGACGGAGGTGCTGCTCCACTATCGGGAGATGGATCCGGCCCCCCAGAACTGCTATCAGGTCTATATGGACGTGGCAGATCCGGTGCAGGAAAATTTAACCCTGAAAAACGGCATGGGAGATTATTTTCCGCAGGCAGAGGCACTGAGCAGTTATCTCATCTATTTCCGACATACCAGCGGCTGGTATCTTGCACTGGCTGTCGTCATTTTTCTTGCAGCCTTTGTATATCTGATGCAGGCGGCAGGCAGGCGGCAGGCGGATGATGAGATTCATCTGCGGTTTGCAGACAAGATACCCTTCGGGGTTCTGACGGCTGCTGTGACGGCAATTTCGGCAGGATGTGTGTTACTCTGTTGTCTGGTGGCCGGGGTGCTTGAAAACGGCGAGATCAGCTTTTCCCTGTCCTGTGGGCTGGTTCTGCTGGTGATGGCTGTCTGCGCGTTTACAATGCTGGAATTTGCTATGAGTATTGCCGTGCGGGTGAAGACAAAGAACTTCTGGCGCTATACGATTCTTCATTATTTGTGGGCTCCATTCCGGTGGGGCATAGAGATGCTGAAGGCCAAGACCCCTTTGCTGTTAAAGGCCATTGCGGTTTTTGCAGCTGTTACGATTGTAGAGGCAGTGGGAGTTGCCAGCTGCCTGTATGATGGGGATACCATGGCAGCAGGCTTTTTCTTCTTCAAATGCATAGAATTTGGCTTGCTTCTATGGATCGTTCACCAGTTATACCGGATAAGAGAGGGCGGCAGGCGCATCGCCGCCGGGGATTACAGCCATCCCATTGACACCTCCCACATGCTGGGAGAACTGAAAAAACACGCAGAGAATATCAACAACGTAGGCACCGGCATCTCTCAGGCGGTGAATGCGAAAATCAAAAGTGAGCGGTTTAAGACGGAACTGATCACCAATGTCTCCCATGATATAAAGACACCGCTGACTTCTATTATCAATTACGTGGATCTGATGAAAAAGGAGGAGATTGGGAATCCGAAGGTGCAGGAATATATCGGGATTTTAGATCACCAGTCTGCAAGGCTGAAAAAACTGATCGAGGATCTGATGGAGGCCTCCAAGGCTTCCACCGGTAATCTACCGGTGCATTTAGAGGTCTGTGATGCAACCGTCATGCTGACCCAGGTGGTGGGAGAGTTTGAGGACCGGGCAACGGCAAAACAGCTGGAGTTTGTGGTGGAGAGTCCGGATCCGCCGGTAAATATCATGGCAGATGGCAGGCATCTGTGGAGGATCATTGACAATCTCATGAGCAATATATGCAAATACGCCATGCCGGGAACAAGAGTGTATATCAGTCTTGAGCAGTTTCACGGTATGGTGATCATGACCTTCCGCAATATTTCCCAATCCCGGCTTAACATCTCCAGTGACGAGCTGATGGAACGCTTCGTGCGGGGAGACAGCTCCAGAAATACGGAAGGAAACGGGCTTGGGCTTTCCATCGCCCAGAGCCTTACCAGCCTGATGGATGGGAATCTCGCCATTCAGATTGACGGGGATCTGTTTAAGGTGATTTTAAGCTTTGAGGAATGTAAAAATCGGTCTTGACAATTTGTCATAAAAAGGGGTATTATGAGAAAAATAAATAAGCTGACATAACGAAGGCGTTCTGCGATGAGCAGAGCGCCTTTTTTCTATGTGGAAATGTTTGACTTAAACTAAGGAGGGATAGGTATGCAGGAAGTGGAACTGCTGAAAAATACCGATACGGTCAACGAGCTTCTGGCCCGCTACGGTGTGAAATTCGGCATCTACAAGAACAACACATTCAAAGAGCAGCTGTTTCCGTTTGACGCGATCCCGCGGATCATCGAGAAAGAGGAGTTCGATTATCTCGAGCGGGGCTTAAAGCAGAGGGTGATGGCGCTGAATCTGTTTTTGAAGGACATTTACAGCAAGAAGCAGATCGTGAAGGACGGCATTCTTCCGGAGGATTTTATCTTTGCTTCCAGCGGTTACATGGCGGAGTGTGAGGGAGTGACGCCGGTAAAAGATATTTACTCCCACATTTCCGGAATTGATCTGGTGAAGGGAAAGGATGGCAGCTGGTATATCTTAGAGGATAATCTTCGTGTGCCCTCGGGAGCATCCTATCCGATGATCGCCAGGGAACTCTGCAGGAGAAGCTCTCCGGAGACCTTCCACGATACGAGGCTGGAGGATAACCGCAATTACGCGAAGCTGCTTCGGAAAACCATGGATTACGTCAATGTGGGCGGCCACAGCGTGATTCTGACTCCGGGCAGATATAATGCCGCTTACTTTGAGCATTCCTATCTGGCAGAGAAAACCGGAGCCCATCTGGTGAACGGCTCGGAGCTTCGGGTGGTGGATGACAAGCTCTATTACGAAGGCTACGATGGAAAGCTGGAACGGGTAGGCGTGGTGTACCGCAGAATTTCCGATGAGTATCTGGATCCCATGAACTTCAATCCGGAGTCCGTGATTGGAATTCCTCATCTTTATGATGTATTCCGCAAGGGAAATGTGGCAATCATCAACGCGCCGGGCAATGGTGTGGCGGATGACAAGGGAATTTACTATTTTGTTCCGAAGATGATCCGATATTATCTGAACGAAGAGCCGATTTTAAATAATGCACCGACCTATCTTCCCTTCTATGAGGAGGATATGAAATATGTGCTGGAGAACTTTGATAAGCTGGTGCTTAAGGATGTGGCAGAGGCCGGCGGCTACGGCGTCGTATTTGGCAGCAGCATGACAAAGCAGCAGAAGGAGGATTTCCTGACACTGCTTAAAGAGGAACCGAGACGGTTCATCGCCCAGGAGGTCATCGATTTCCAGGATCTCGATATTCTCGAGGAGGGCGGACCGGTACCGAGAAAAGCGGATCTTCGTGCTTTTGTACTGATGGCGGATGAGCCGATGGTGTGGAAGAGCGGACTGACCCGGTTTTCCAGAAACCCGGATTCCTTTATTGTCAATTCATCACAGGGAGGAGGATTTAAAGACACATGGGTATTATCTCGGTAGAACAGACAGACCACCTTTATTGGCTGGGCAGATATACAGAGCGGGTATATACGACGATTCGGGTATATTCCCGCAGCTTTGATACAATGATTGACGAGGTTACGGACAGCTATCAGAAATGGTGTCAGCTGGTGGATATTCCGGATATTTACGGGTCCAAGGATGTGTTCCGTAAGAAATATCCCTTCGATGCGGAGAATCCGGATTCCATTATCAGCAATTTAAACCGTGCCTACGACAACGCCATCGTGCTTCGGGAGAGCATTGGCTCGGAGACACTTTCTTACATACAGCTTGCCATCTATGATATGAACAAGGCCATGGTAAGCCATGCACCTTTGATTGAGATGCAGCGGGTGATTGACAATATCCTTGCATTCTGGGGTATCGCGGATGACCGGATCGATTCCGAGCAGGTCCGCAATATCATCAAGGCAGGAAAAAGAATAGAGCGTATCGATCTGTATGCAAGACTTGGCGCAGACAAAAAGGAACTGCAGCGGGAGGTACATCGAATGGTGCCCCGGGTGGAAAAAAGCGGCATGAAATATGATAAGGAAAAGTTTGAATCCATAAAAAGACTTGTCGAAGAGCCGGATTTGGATTACTATAAGATAGTAAACGAGGTAGAAACCATGATTTAAAGGAGGTTCCGTGAAGAAACTTCAGTTTGACTATTTTATGGAAATCCGCTATACGATTCCGGCAAAGGAATGCCATTTTACAATAAAATGCATGCCTTACACGACAAACAGACAGAAAATTTCAGACCTTAAGATAGAGCTTCTGCCGGACAACGGCTATACGAGGGACAACGATTCCTTTGGAAACCAACAAATATATGGATGTGTTTCGAAAACCCACAGGGATTTTTCCTTCCACATTACGGGAAATGCTGATGTGGGGCTTTCGGATTTTGAACAGACGGAATGCGGGGGGATTTTCCCTGTTTTCCGTTATCCGCATGGAATGAATTGCGCGCAGGATAACCTTAAGGCCTATTTCAAAAGCCTTGAGAGCAGTCTGCCACAGGCAGGCGGCTACGAACGGGGCGTGGCGCTGATGCATGCGCTGTACCGTGATTTTCACTATGAGAAGAACTGCACGGATATGAATACCACAGCGGAGGAGGCATGGACACTGGGAAAGGGCGTATGTCAGGATTATGCCCATATTCTGATTGCACTCTGCCATCTGGCCGGGATTCCGGCCCGCTATGTGACAGGTATGCTGATTGGCGAGGGATATAGCCATGCCTGGGTGGAAATCTATGATGGAGGCTGCTGGTATGGATTGGATCCTACCAATGATCTGCTGGTAACGGATTCTCATATCCGTATTGGCTGCGGCAGGGACGCGTTGGACTGCATGATCAACCGTGGCGTGATGCTGGGAGGTGGAACCCAGACCCAGAGCATCCGTGTAAATGTGAGTGAAATCCTAGACTAAAAAGATAAAAAGGGGACTGGTAATATGGTAAAAACAGTGGCATCTGTAGGACTTCCTGTTGATGAGGTCTTAGAGATCAGAAAAAACCGCTACTGTCCTGAGAACGAGACGAAAGACTGTAAGAGGATCAGTATTGTGACCGGCATTCACGGCGACGAGCTGGAGGGACAGTTTGTCTGCTATGAGGTGGGACGTAGGATGAAAGAGCATCCGGAGCTTTTGACCGGAATCGTTGATATATATCCGGCCATGAATCCGTTGGGCATCGATTCCATCACCCGTGGAATCCCGGCCTTTGACCTGGATATGAACCGCCTGTTTCCCGGAAATAAGGAGGGGGATATGACGGAATATGTGGCTTCCAAAATTATTGCAGATCTGGAGGGCTCCGATGTATGCGTGGATATTCACGCCAGCAACATCTATCTGACGGAGATTCCCCAAATTCGAATTAACAAACTTCATAAGGAAAAGCTGATTCCCCTGGCCCGGGAACTGAATATTGATTTCATCTGGGTTCATGAAGCCAATACGGTGCTGGAATCCACCCTTGCCCACAGCATGAACAGCCGGGGCGTGCCGACCCTTGTGGTGGAGATGGGAGTCGGTATGCGGATTACCAAGACCTACGGCTATCAGCTGGTGGATGGAATTTTCCATCTCATGCACGAAATGGGGATCTGGCAGGGAGAGACGCAGCCTGTCCGTAAACCGATCCTTTCGGAGGATCCGGAGGATGTGAGCTTTCTGAATGCTACCCACGGAGGCATTTTTGTTCCCAGCGTTAAGCACTGGGAGGTGCTTAAGAAGGGAGATCTGGTGGGAAATATCATCGATCCGCTGCGGGGCGGGATTCTGGATGAAATCGTGTCGCCGGTGGACGGCATATTATTTACGATTCGTGAGTATCCGGTTGTGGATGAGGGATCTCTGATCGGACGACTCCTTAGAAAAGAGGTGTACGACCGATGAATAAAAAAATTATTTATGAGATAAAGTCCTTATACCGGGATGATTTCAGAGTATGGGGGTATGAATTTGGTGAGGGTGAAAAGTCCGTGTGTATTGTGGGACCCATGCGGGGAAATGAGGTACAGCAGTTGTATACATGTTCCCAGCTGACCCGCCGTCTGAAGGTGATGGAGGAGAAGGGCAGAATCAAAAAAGGACACAAAATTCTTGTGGTTCCGTCGGTAAATCCCTACTCCATGAATATTCAGAAACGGTTCTGGCCTACGGACAACACGGATATCAACCGGATGTTCCCGGGCTATGATGAGGGGGAGACCACACAGCGAATTGCCGCCGGGGTCTTTGATGAGATCAAGGACTACAAATATGGGATACAGTTTGCATCTTTTTATATGCCGGGCACCTTTATGCCCCATGTACGGATGATGAAGGCGGGGATGGAGAATGTGGAACTGGCAAAGAAATTTGGAATGCCCTATGTAGTGCTTCGCAACACCAGACCATATGATACAACAACCTTAAATTACAACTGGCAGATCTGGGAGACCAACGCGTTCAGTCTCTATACCACAACAACCTCCAGTGTGGATAAGGCAAGTGCTTTTCAGGCGATTCAGAGCATTTTGACTTTCTTATCCAAGGAGGGAATCGTTGAGTATTATGGACATGACGGTTATATTTCCATGGTGGTGGAGGATACGGATATGGTATCCGTCCGGACGAAAAAGTCCGGGATTTTTGAGAGTAAGGTCATCGTGGGACAGGAAGTGAATAAGGGACAGATTCTGGCGGAAATCATCGATCCTTACGAGGGTGAGGTGATTGACACCCTGACTTCTCCGGTGGATGGCAGCGTCTTTTTTAAGCACAGTGATCCTCTGACCTATGCAAGTACAGCTGTTTTTAAGCTGATTGTGCAGGCACATTAATAATTTTTTGAAAAATTACTATTACTATTACTGTATTCTATGGTATGATGTATAAGTGTTTTTTAAAAATGTAACGATGTGTTACAAATTTTAAGGAGGAGAAAAATGTTAGAAAAAGTGTTTCATCTCAAAGAAAACAATACCAATGTCCGGACAGAGGTCATCGGCGGTATCACTACCTTCATGACGATGGCTTACATTCTGGCAGTAAATCCGAATCTGCTTTCCGCAGCGGGAATGGATCCGACAGCTGTTCTGATTGCCACCTGTCTTGCGTCCTTTATCGGAACGATTGTTATGGCGCTGATGGCAAACTATCCGTTTGCGCTGGCTCCCGGCATGGGACTTAACGCCTACTTTGCATTTACAGTCTGCGGGACCATGGGATATTCCTGGCAGGTTGCACTTATGGCGGTCTTTATTGAAGGTATTATTTTCATTATTCTGTCGCTGACGAATGTCCGTGAGGCAATCTTTAATGCGATTCCGGCGAATCTGAAGAAGGGTGTCGGAGCCGGTATTGGATTGTTTATCGCATTTATCGGTCTTCAGGATGGCAAGATCGTTGTCAATAATGATTCAACGCTTGTTTCCTATGTGAATTTTACGGCAAACTGGCATACAGCAGGAATCTGTGCACTCCTTGCACTGATCGGACTGCTGATCACTGCAATCCTTTACATCAAGAAGGTTAAGGGATCCATTCTGATCGGTATTCTTGTTACCTGGGTACTTGGTATGCTCGCTCAGTTAACCGGTATTTACCAGGTAGATGTGGAGAACGGATATTATTCTTTGTATCCGACTTTTTCTATGACCAATTTTGCTGCCATCGGCCAGACCTTCGGTCAGTGCTTTAAGGCAGATTTTCACGGAGTAGGCGTATTCAACTTTATCGTTGTTCTTCTGTCTTTCCTGTTTGTGGACATGTTTGATACCATCGGAACTCTGATCGGTGTATCCGATAAGGCAGGTCTGTTAGACAATGAGGGAAAACTTCCGCGTGTTAAGAATGCACTTCTTGCAGATGCGATTGCAACCTCTGCCGGTGCGATTCTCGGTACTTCCACCACAACGACCTTTGTTGAGAGCTCCGCAGGTGTAGGCGAGGGCGCAAAGACCGGACTGGCTTCCTTGGTAACCGGACTTCTGTTCCTGCTTGCGATTTTCTTCGCCCCGATCTTTACGGCAATTCCGGGTTTTGCTACAGCTCCGGCTCTGATCTTTGTGGGCTTCTTAATGGTATCTGCCATTGTTAAGATCAATTTTAACGATCTGACTGAGGCTGTTCCGGCATATCTGTGCTTACTTGCTATGCCGCTTATGTATAGCATTGCAGAGGGTATTGCAATCGGAGTAATCTCCTATGTGATCATCAACCTTGTATGTGGAAAGGCTAAGAAGATCACACCTCTGATGTATGTACTGGCAGTATTATTCATCTGCAAATATATATTCTTATAGTATCTGTTCAGAACCTCTCAGAAGGCGGTAAAGCACGGGTACCGTGCGGTTTTGCGAATATATGGGGAGGGGTTCTGAAAAAACTTCAATTAACGAAAGGATGATTTCATATGAGAAAATTAGGGAAAGTAACAGCTGTTGTCATGGCAGCAGCGCTTGCAATGTCTATGGGCGCCTGTGGCGGATCCGGTGATTCCGGAGCAGCATCTACGCAGGGAGGTGCATCAGGAAGTACTGACGGAAAGGTATACAATATCGGTATCTGTCAGCAGTTAGAGCATCCGGCGCTGGATGCGGCAACGGAAGGATTTCAGGCAGCCTTAAAGGACAAGCTTGGTGACAAAGTGACCTTCGATGTGCAGAACGCACAGAATGAGCAGGCCAACGCGTCCACCATCGCCAATAACTTCGTGGCAAACAATGTGGATCTGATTCTCGCAAATGCTACAACTGCACTGCAGTGTTCTGCAGCAGCAACTACAGATATTCCGATTCTGGGAACATCTGTAACCGATTATGCTACTGCGCTGGAGATTGACAACTGGGATGGTACTACCGGAAGAAATATTTCCGGTACTTCTGATCTTGCTCCTCTGGATGAGCAGGAGAATATGCTGGTTGAGCTGTTCCCGGATGCTAAGAATGTGGCAATTCTTTACTGTTCTGCCGAGCCGAACTCGAAGTTCCAGGCAACCAATTTTGAAAAGTATCTGGAAGAGGACAAAATCAGCTACAAAGAGTTCACAGCTTCTGATTCCAACGATATTGGATCTGTCGTTCAGAGTGCAACCGAGTATGCCGATGTCATCTACATTCCAACCGACAATACAATGGCTCAGAACACAGAGGCAATTAACAATATCACGCTTCCGGCAAAGATCCCGGTTATTGCAGGAGAAGAGGGTATCTGTACAGGATGTGGTGTTGCTACCCTTTCCATCAGCTATTATGATATCGGTTATAAGGCTGGCGAGATGGCATATGATGTTCTGGTAAATGGTGCTGATATTACCACTATGAAGGTTGAGTATGCACCGAAGGTAACCAAGGAGTACAACAAGGAGATCTGCGATACACTTGGAATTACCGTACCGGCTGATTACGAAGCCATTGCGACAGAGTAATGAAGTTAGGGGGATAGGATTGTGTTATTAGAGGCTTATTTCTCCTCCCTGAACCCGCTGGCACTGTTTCGTGCCATGCCGGGTTCCATTGCACAGGGACTGATCTGGGGTCTTCTGGCATTGGGAGTCTATATTACATATAAACTTCTGGATTTTGCAGATTTATCGGTGGATGGTTCCTTTGCAACGGGAGGCGCGGTGGCAGTCATGCTGATCCGTACCAATATGAATCCATGGCTGGCACTTCTGCTGGCTTTCGGTGCAGGCGTGCTGGCTGGTCTTGTGACGGGGCTTCTGAACACAAAGCTCGGAATCCCTCCGATTCTGGCCGGAATTCTGACACAGATTGCGCTCTACTCCATCAATCTGAATATCATGGGGCAGTCCAATCAGGCGGTCAGCGTTGACAAGTACAACCTGACGGTTTCCCTCCGTTATGTATCCGGAGATACCGCAGCCAAGATCAAGGTGTTTACCACCTGTATTCTGTTCTGTGTAGTGATGGTGATCGTGCTGTATTGGTTTTTCGGTACCGAGCAGGGACATGCGATCCGGGCAACCGGCTGCAATCCGCAGATGGCCAGAGCCCAGGGAATCAACACCGATTTCTGCAAGGTGCTGGCACTGATGCTTTCCAATGGTCTGGTGGGCTTATCCGGTGGACTGTACGCACAGTATCAGGGTGCCGCGGATGTTAATATGGGACGAGGTGCCATTGTTATTGGCCTGGCTTCCGTCATCATCGGAGAGGTGTTGTTTGGAAAGCTTTGCGAACGAAGAAAGCATGCCTTTGCAGATACACTGTTTGCTGTGATTTTTGGATCTATTCTGTACTATCTGGTGCTGAGCGTGATCCTGTGGCTGAAGTTCCCTTCCGACGATCTGAAGCTGTTCTCTGCGATTGTGGTTGCAATTTTCCTTGCAATTCCATATCTGAAGAATAAGAAGAAAGCGACAGGGGGACGGTAGCAATGGGTGAAATGTTAAAAATTGAAAATATCAGAAAAGTATTCAATGCCGGAACCATCAATGAGAAAGTGGCCTTAGACGGTGTCAATCTGACTCTGGAGGAGGGCGAATTCGTCACGGTCATCGGAGGAAACGGAGCCGGAAAATCCACCACCTTAAATGCTGTGGCTGGTGTATGGCCGGTGGACAGTGGACGCATTTTTATCGGCGGAGATGATGTGACAAAGCTTTCCGAGCATAAGCGGGCCAAGTACCTGGGCAGAGTTTTTCAGGATCCCATGACCGGAACTGCTACCACCATGTCCATCGAGGAAAATATGGCAATTGCGGCAAGGCGTGGAAAGTCCAGAGGTTTAAGCTGGGGTATCACCAAGGGTGAGCGGGAGAAATACCGCGAGATGTTAAAGACCCTGGATCTGGGCCTGGAGGACCGCCTGACCAGTAAGGTGGGGCTTTTATCGGGAGGACAGAGGCAGGCAATCACATTGCTGATGGCTTCCATTGAAAAGCCGAAGCTTCTTTTGCTGGATGAGCATACGGCAGCACTTGATCCGAAGACGGCAGCAAAGGTTCTGGAGATCTCCGATAAGATCATTTCGGAGAATCATCTGACAGCTATGATGGTTACCCATAATATGAAGGATGCCATTGCCCATGGCAATCGGCTGATCATGATGCATGAGGGTAAGGTGATTTTAAATATTGCCGGCGAAGAGAAAAAGAAGCTGACAGTCAGCGACCTGCTGGCACAGTTTGAGCGGGTCAGCGGCGAAGAATTCGCCAGTGACAAGGCTCTTTTATCATAGCTATTGCAGTACATTACGGGAGTCCTTCCTGCGAAATGTGGTGCATCCAGCCACAGTGGGAGAATTTGCCTATGCTCTGCTGGTGGCAACCACGATCATTGCCGTGATCTATGTGACTCTGCTTTTACGCAAGAAGGATGCCTCCTATTTTTCCTGTGTGGTGTTTTTGAGTATCGTTGTCATTCATATCGGGGATGGATGATACGCTTTTGTCGGAGGAACAGAAGCTTTCTCCCTACAGCCTGGTAGAATTAAACCGGATGCTGGCCGATGGGGCAAACTTTAGGGTGTCTACTATGAGGACGCCGGCCTCCCTGATTGAGCCTCTGCGGGGGGTGAAGCTGAAACTCCCTGTAATTGCCATGGACGGTGCTGTGATGTATGACCTGAATAAGCACGAGTATCTGCGGGCTTATGTGATTTCCAGAGAAACAGTGGAGAGTCTTCAGCGATTTCTGGATTCCTTTGGGATCAATTATTTTATGAACATGATACTGGATAATATGCTTGTGATCCAGTATCAGGAGCTGCAAAACGATGCGGAGAAAGATATTTATGATAAAATGCATACCTCACTGTATCGAAATTATACAACCATGAATCTGCTGCCGGAGGCGGAGTGCGTCTATTTTATGATCATTCAGCCGAAGCAACGGATCCAAACCATCTGTGAGGAGATGAAAAGAAAAGAGGAATTTCAAAAACTTCGGATCCATACTTATGATTCGGACGATTACGAGGGATACGCCTATATCAAAATATATAATGAGAACGCGACGAGAGAGAACATGATTGCCTATCTCAAACAGGAGACCGGCCTTGAAAAAACCGTAACTTTTGGAAGTATCGAGGGAAAATATGATGTGTTCGTGAATGGATGCGATCATAACAAGGTTGTGCGCACACTAAAAAGTATGTATGAGCCTCTTCGCTGGTCGCGAAGGACTAGACTTTATGACAAAAATAGAGTATGCTAAGAGAGGAGAAATGGGCGAATTTGTCTGTTGGGGGTGATTTTTATCAGTTCCGTTAAGAGCGTTATATCGAAACATAAATTATGGAAATGGCTTCTGGACATATGTTTGTTTGGCTGTGTTCTTGGTGCGTTGGGAATATCGGCGGCAGCCTCTGACCGGAGGGTGGTAAAGGTCGCATTTTTCCCGATGGAGGGGTTTCACGAGATGGGGGAGGATGGCTCCTGCACCGGAATGGATGTAGAGTACTTAAATGCCCTGAACGAGTATACGGATTGGGATATTAAATATGTGTCCTGCGACAGTTGGGAGGATGCCCTTCGTCTGCTTCGGGATAAGAAGGTAGATCTGGTGGGGGCTGCCCAGTATTCCCACGAGCGTGCCCAGGATTTCCTGTACGCGGACCTGGCCAGTGGGTATACCTTTGGCGTGGTTGCAACCAATTCCGACAGTAAGATCGCCTACGAGGATTTTGAGGCGATGCGCCACTGTATCTTTGGTATGGTAAAGGGCTACATCCGCAAGGATGATTTTCTGCAGTATGCAAGGAAAAACGGAATTGAGCACCCTACGATTCGGGAGTATGATACGACGAAAGAGATGCAGGAGGCATTGGATGCAGGAAAAATCGATGTTTTTTTGCACTCCTTTACAGAGGTAAAAAAGGGGCAGCGTTTGTTGGCGAGATTTTCTCCAAAGCCTTTTTACTATATTACCTACAAGGGAAATGAGGATCTGATGCAGGAACTGAATCAGGGAATTGTAGACCTGAAAATAAACCGTCCGCAGCTGGAGACGGATCTTATGAACCGGTTCTACTACAGCAGATTCGACAAGGCCACCATGCTGACTCTGGAGGAGTCGCAGTATCTGGAGAATAAAAAGACACTGGTGATTGGTTATCTGGACGGGTTCTATCCTTTTTCCTACGAGGAGGACGGAGAATTCAAGGGACTTACCAGGGAACTGCTGGACAGCAGTCTGAATATTACCGGAATCAAGCTGGAGTATTGCAAGGTTGCCAGCCGGCAGATGGCACGGCATATGCTTTGCAGTGGTCAGATTGATATTCTGGCATACAATACGGATACTTCGCGACTGTTGGATTCCCACCGGCTGAAGGGAGTATGCGAATATTCTGAGGTGCCCCTTGTGATTGTCACGCAGAAAAACAGAACTGTGAGCTCAATTCATAAGCTGGCAACCGTTTCTTTCCTGACGGATAAAGTAGGCAGCATGATGCAGACCAATGGTCTGGAAATTGTCACCTACGGAACCCAGAAGGAGTGTATTGAAGCGGTTCGAAAGAAAGAGGCGGATGCGGTATTCTGTGATGGCTATCTGGCAGAGAATCTGATGCGGACAAGGTTTACCTATGGAAATCTTCAGATCAAAAATGTGTTAAGCAGCGAATATAAGGTTTCCATGGCAATCCGCAGGGAGGACGATCTGCTGGGAAGCATCCTGGGCAAAACGATCTCCCAGATCGATACCAAAACCGTCAACGAGTATATGCTGAAGGAGAATCCTTCTACCCTTACAACATTGGTTCAGTTTCTGGGAAACAACAGTCAGTGGATCATTATCGGGCTGCTGGTTGTTGTGGTGCTGGTTCTTATTGGTGCAAACCACATCGTGCGGGACGGGAAGCAGATCCAGAACCTGATGTATAAGGATACCAAGATGGATATCTGGAATCTCAATTATCTGATCTTCTGGGGAGAACAGCGGATTCTGCCGGAACGGCGGGGCTCCTATGCGCTGGTGGATGTGAATATTTCCCAATTCAGGCGCTACAATGTCATCTATGGATGGAATGCCGGAGAACATCTTTTAGAGCTCCTTGCAGAGATTCTCACAAAACATATGGATCGAAGGACAGAAATCTGTGCAAGAAACCAGGGAGATCGTTTTGTACTGCTCCTCAATTACACGGATCGGTCGGCTTTTACCAAGCGAATCCAGAAGCTCAAGGAGCGGATCGAGCAGACCATTCTGGAGGAGACAGATAACCGGATGCTTTTGCAGGTAGGCATTTACCATATTCCGGATGATGTGATCGATCTTCGCAAGGCCATCAATTATGCGAACCAGGCGCTGGATTCTGCGGGAACCACGCCGGGAACCGAGATGAAAACCTACGATGAGAAACTGGAAAAACAGGTCAAGGAACGGCATGAGAAGGAAAAACTTCTGGACGATGCAAAAATTGACCGTGATTTCGTTACCTTCTATCAGCCTAAGGTGGATATTCGAAACGGTAATATTGTAGGGGCTGAGGCTCTTGTCCGCTTCTTAAATCCCGAGGAGCGGGGAATGATCAAATCACCGGGTTTCTTTGTGCCCTATTATGAGCAGACCGGCAGGATTACGGAAATCGATTTCTTTGTATACGAGTGTGCCTGCAAAATGATAAGGAGACGTCTGGATCAGGGACTTCCGGTGGTGACGATATCCTGCAATTTTTCAAGACTCCATTTCATTAAGAGTGGCTTTCCGGAGCATTTTATGGAGATACTGGAACAGTACGAAATTCCGAAGGAATTGATCGAAGTAGAGATTACGGAGACGATACTGGTGGAGGAGATGCAGTCCCACAATGTGAAGAAAACGCTGGAAAAGCTTCATGAGCTGGAAATCCGTCTGTCCATTGATGATTTCGGATCGGGATATTCTTCCCTGGGTATTTTTGAGCAGATCCCGGCCTCTGTCATTAAGCTGGATCGTTCTTTCCTGCTCAATCAGGAGGATAAGGATCGTCAGATTAAAATCATGCGGGGTATTGTAGACCTTTCTGAATCACTCAATGCACAGGTTGTCTGCGAGGGTGTCGAGAATGTGGAGGACGTGTATCTGATGCAGGAAATCGGAGCTTATATAGCGCAAGGATATTTTTATTCCAGACCAATTCCGGAATCGGAGTTTGAGAAGGAACTGGCGAAGAACCATTGAGAAAATTCTGCAAAGCCTGATTAGATTGGAACGGAGATTGGTGCTGGCTACAGGATGAGGGAGGTTATATGAAAACAAAAGTAAAAAGAATTGCAGCGCTGCTTTTTACGCTGATGCTGATTACCGGCTGCGGAGCAGGACAGGCGGTGGACGACTATGCGACAAATGAAGGCTATGGCAGCACCCAGTCCGGGGAAACGGTGGCAGAGTCCGCCGGAAACGGAATCCCTAAGGAAGAAATCAAGGTGGGGGTCCTGCATCTGACGGATCCGGCAGAGGGAAGCGGATATACCTATACTCACGATCTGGGCATCCAGGGAATGCAGAAGAACCTGGGACTAAGTGATGAGCAGATTGACCGGAAAATCAATATTGATGATACGGATGAGGCAGCGGTAGAAAAGGCTCTTCAGGAATGTGTGGACGAGGGCTGTAATATCATCTTCACCACCAGCTGGGGCTATATGGATACGACAGAGAAAATGGCGGAGAAATACCCGGATATTTATTTCTGCCACGGAACCGGATACAAGAGCAACGGGAAGAATTTTATCAATTATTTCGGAAGAATCTATCAGGCCCGGTATCTGAGCGGAATTGTAGCAGGGATGAACACAAAGACCAATAAGATTGGCTACGTGGCAGCCCAGGGCATGGATAATTCCGAGGTGACGGGAGGCATTGACGCCTTTGCCATCGGCATTGCGTCGGTAAATCCGGATGCAAAGATCTATGTGAAGGTGACCAACAGCTGGTATGACCCGGAAGGGGAGAAGGCCGCCGCGAAGGAGCTTTTGGACATGGGCTGCGATGTGATGGCACAGCACTGTGATACCCCTTTTCCTCAGACCATGGCCCAGGAGGCCGGTGTCTACGGCATTGGCTATAACTCCGATATGAGAAAGGAGACGCCGGATGCCTGTCTGTGCAGCGTGGTGTGGAACTGGAGTGCCTACTATACTTCTGCGGTACAGAGTGTCATTGATGGTACCTGGAACGGGGAAAATTATTACGGTGGTATGAAAGAGGGACTGGTAGAGATTACAGATCTTGCTGATTTCTGTGTGGACGGGACACAGGAAAAGGTGGATGAGGCCAAGGTAGAAATCCTCTCCGGCACTTACAATGTTTTTGACGGAGTGATGGAGACAAATACCGGGGATACCGTCGGCGAAGACGGAGGAACTCTGGATGATGCCACCATTACCGGAGGCATCAACTGGTATTACAAGAATGTGGAAGTGCTTGAGTAGAAGGAGGCTGCCATGAAGAAGAAAATATTTTCACTGATTGTCCTTCCTGTGACGACGCTGGGGGCTATCGTTATCCTGATTGCACTGACGGTGGTGAAGGGTTCTCTGGTAGAGGAGACACAAGAAGCATTAAAGAGCGCCGCAACGGCAACTCTGGCTGCCTACGACCAGAATCAGGGAGACTACCTTAAGGCGGACAATGGCGATATCTGGAAGGGAAGCTATAATATTTCCCGGTCCGAAAGCATTGTGGACAGCATTAAGGAAAAAGCGGGCGTGGATGTGACCTTTTTCTATGGGGATCAGAGGATTATGACCTCTGCAAAGGACAAGGAAGGCAACCGGATCTTAGGTTCTCCAGCCGGAGATAAAATTAAAAAGCTGGTGTTAGAGGGTGGACAGGATTATTTCAGCAAGGCGGTTTCTCTGGACGGAGAAATCTGCTACGGCTATTATGTTCCGGTATTTCAGGATGGAGAGAGTACACCCGTCGGCATGATTTTTGTGGGAACCGATAAGGCGAGAAAGGACGCAGCAGTCAATAAAATCATCTATATGATTATTGGCGTGACTCTTTCTGTCATGCTGGTATGTATTCTCCTTGCGGTGATTTTTACCACCTCCATGACGGGCTCTCTGAAGAAGAGTATTGGTTTGGTTCAATCGGTGGCAAGAGGTGACCTTCGGACCAACATTGACGGGAAGCTTCTGAAGAGGAAGGATGAGATCGGGGATCTGTCCCGGGCAATGAAAGTGCTCCAGACAGAGATGTCCCAGAGTATTGAGAAAATTGCAGACAATACCAAGGCGGTGCTTCATGCCTCCGGGAATCTGGAGGGAACCGCAAGGCAGACCACGGAATCCATGAGAGAGGTGGGTTCTGCGGTAAACACCATTGCACAGAGTGCTTCCCAGCAGGCTGCCATTTCGGAGCAGGCCTCCCTTCATGTGGCAGACATGGGGGAGAGAATCGAGCAGACCTCAAAGCAGATGCTGGAAATGAAGCGGAATGCAAAGGCCATGGAGGATTCCGAGGAGGAAGGCGCAAAGACTATTCATATGCTGCTGGACAGCAATGAGGAGGTGAGACGTCTGGTGGAGGAGATTTCTAGACAGACCCTTAAGACCAACGAGTCTGCCCAGAAAATCAAGGAAGCCACAGAAATCATTGCAGCCATTGCCGACGAGACCAGCCTGCTGAGCTTAAATGCCAGCATCGAGGCAGCCCGGGCCGGGGAGAACGGAAGGGGCTTCGCCGTTGTGGCAGAGCAGATTCAGAAGCTGGCAGCCCAGTCCAATGAATCCAGCAGCCGGATTGACGACATTATTTCCCAGCTGATCTCGGATTCCAATCAGGCGGTTGCCACCATGGATCAGGTGGCTCGTACCATAGAGAATCAGACCGATCAGATCCAGGCCACCCGGTCCATTACCGATGAGGTGATGGTGAAATTAAGAGATTCCTTAGAGGACATGAAGGGAATTGAGGAGAGCGTAAGTTACCTGGATGGCACCAGGCAGGAAATTATTAAGACCGTTGCCGAGCTTTCGGAGATTGCAAGGCAGAATGCGGCTACCACCCAGGAGGTCAATGCCAATGCAAATCTTGTGACGGAGAGCTTCCGGCAGGTGGAGGGCAGCACTGAGGGGCTCAAGACCATTGCGGATGGGCTGGAGGAGAGCATGCAGCATTTCAGCGTATAAAAGTAAAGTATTGCAAAAAAAACTGGAGGATGCTATATTTAAGACACAGATAGTTTTCTGTTATTTAAGGATAGGTGTTTAGTTTTTCACAGAAGAAGCCGACACTAATTGTAGAGAGAAGTATTAGGAATTAAAAAGAATAATAATACGAAAGAAAGGGATGATACTATGGCAGCTATTACAAAACCAGTTAACGGTGCTTTTGTTCTTAGTAGTCAAAAAGTTTCAGAATTTTTTGAAAGAAAAGGAAACACAAGTTCAGATGCTATTAAACGTTTTGAAAATAGAAAAACAAAAGCTGACACGGTAGCATCAAAAAAGAATTAATGGGGTATTTATACGGAGAAGTAATAAAGTATGAATATGACTTGATTAAGCCTGAAGACTATGAATTACTTCAGGCTTTTTCTTGCGGAAATGAAAAAAATGGATCATTTTATTCATGACGAAATGATTAAAGATGGAATTGTTGATTCGGATGATGGATTGCCCTTTAAAGTTTGGAACTCAGAAAAGAGAGAAGTATTTGCTGTGGACACAAAGTACCAGAAGCTGCATATGGATAAAGAGTCGGAAGAAAGCAGTATTCCTAATGAACATAGATATTTTAGTGATGCTGTTATGATTGAAGCTATCTTACATTGTCGAAAGATTGCTGAAGAAATGGCTTCTGCAAGATATATTGTTCTTTACGCTGATAAAAAAGCAAGGCGCTTTTATGAACGTAATTTATTTTGCGATTTTTCAAAATATATGGAAAAAGAAAACAATATGGAAATTAATAAAAATGATCCAATGTACTTGGTATTGGATTAACAGTTGGGATTGGAAAGGAAAGAAATATGGAAATTGCATTAGACAACCATAAATTAGTATATTGCGGAAGAATTGATCAGACGGATTCGAAAAAACCGGAGTGGATTTTCCCGGCAACCTCCTTACAATTCTGCTTTTGGGGAAATGAGGCAAAGCTTGTGGTGAAAAACCGCCACAAGTATTGGGATAACCGGGTAGGGGCCATTGTGGATGGCATCCAGAGACAGTGGCTTTTAAACGAAAACGGGGAGACGGAAATCACGCTGGTCAAAGAAGAGCGAAACCGCAAACATAAAATTCTGTTTTTTAAACGGATGGATAGCTGCCATGAGCTGGTCCTGGAGCATTTGTATCTCTCGGAGGGCAGCGAATTGTTAGATCCCCTTCCGGTTCCCCGGCGGAGAATCGAGGTGTACGGGGATTCCGTTTCTGCAGGAGAGGTGTCGGAGGCGCTGGATTATGTGGGCAGGCCGGACCCGGAGCACAATGGCGAGTATAGCAACAGCTGGTATTCCTATTCCTGGATGACGGCACGAAAGCTACATGCGCAGATTCATGATATTGCCCAGGGAGGAATCCCGCTCATGCGTGGAACTGGCTGGGTGGAGGATCCTATTTTTATCGGTATGGAGGAAGTTTGGGATAAAGTACATTATTACCCGAACCTGACCACACCGACTCCATGGGATTTTTCCAAATATACGCCCCATGTGGTGATCATTGCAGTGGGTCAGAATGATGCCCATCCGGAGGATTTTATGAAAAATGATCCGAATGGTGCCATGGCAAAGAGGTGGAAGGAGCATTACCGTCTCTTTATTCAGAAGATTCGGGAGAAATACCCGAAAGCGGTGGTGATTCTGGCTACGACCATCTTAGAACATGATAAGAGCTGGGATGATGCCATTGAGGAGGTCTGTCAGGGTCTGGGAGATTCTCGTGTCCGCCATTTCCTTTACACAAGAAACAGTGTGGGAACTCCCGGGCATATTCGGGCTACGGAGGCAGATGAAATGTCTGACGAATTGGCAGCATATATTGAAAATCTGGATATTCCCGTGTGGGAGGATTAATAATTACAATTGTTTATAGGCACACAGAGTCTGTTCTGTGTGCTTATTTAATTGCTGGTTAACTTCCTGAAATGGCATTTAACAACTGCTCAATTGTGCCGGCGAAAAATACCTGTTATGATATAGGTACAAAAGCTTTTGAATACATTATTTGGAGGTTTGAACATGAACATTGCAGCAGTTATTCGGAAATATAGAAAAGAAGCAGGTCTCACACAGGAAGAGATGGCCAATAGGCTTGGAGTGACAACTCCGGCGGTGAATAAATGGGAGAACGGGAACTCGAACCCGGATATTGCATTGCTGGCTCCCTTTCAAAAATCAAAATTATTTCAGCACATGACATTCAAAGGACCGGAGAGTGTTTTCCTTGAGGGAATGAAAGAAAAACTGCTGGAGAGTTTTAGAGACAAGGACTCGTTTGGATACATGGAGGGAAACAAGGACTGGGAAACAATGATTGGGAAATCGTGATTCATGAAATCGGGAAAATGTGATAGGACTTAGGAGATTCGACGGGAGGTGTAAAGCACGAAAAAATGAACTGTTTTGTTTACAAATAAGCAGAATTGTGTTATGGTTACAAATGCAGGTGTTTTGCTGTAAGAAACAGAACAGTTTCTTACAGGCAGAATGAAAAGGGAAACAGGTGCAAATCCTGTACGAACTCGTCACTGTGAGCGGGGAGCGAGGGACCATAGATGTCACTGGGAAACCGGGAAGACGGTCATGAGCTTTGATCCGCGAAGTCAGGAGACCTGCCTGCAGCATAGGAGTGGAACATGTTCCACCGGCCACGAGTAATTGGTCGCAAACCGATATATAGGAAAATACTTACCTTCGGAGCAGATGCCACGGAGCCGTCTTTAGGACATTTGCTTAGTTCATGAAAACGGAAGGTTTATTTTGTTATGCTATCACTGCGCCCTTTTACTGATGCCCTCAGAAAAGGGCGGTTTTGTTATTGGTCCATTTGCCGGAGGCTGCTTTAGCATGGACCGCTGTTCAAATCATAAGGAGGATTCATATGAAAAACAAAGTGGTGATTGCATTCATGACAATGGTTATGGCAGGTACACTGCTGTTTGGTGGATGTGGGGAAAGTCCAAATGCAGGAAGTCAGGACTCCCGGACAGCCACAGAGAATACAGCATTGCAGACCGAAACCGGTGAGGAGACAAAAGAAACAGAAAATTCCGATCAGGCGGCAGCAGACAAGGTGGCAGCACTGATCGACGCGATTTATGTGCAGGAGCGTACGGATGACACCGATGCACAGTGTAAGGCGGCGAAGGAGGCATGGGATGCCCTGACGGATGCCCAGAAGGAACTGGTAGAGGGGGAGAATGCGGATCCGGATTATTTCGGAAGGGATACCGGAGATGCGTCTAAGGATGATCCCCGCAACCAGGATGACATTGGGGAAAATGAGATTCTTGTGGTAAGCTTTGGTACTTCCTTCAATGACAGCCGTGTCTCTGATATTAAGGGCATCGAAGATGCTCTGCAGGAGGCCAACCCGGACTGGTCTGTGCGAAGAGCCTTTACGGCACAGATTATCATCAACCATATTCAGGCAAGAGATGGCGAGTGCATTGACAATATGGATCAGGCATTGGAGCGTGCGGTAAAGAATGGTGTGAAGAATCTGGTGGTTCAGCCGACGCATCTGATGCACGGGGCAGAATATGATGAACTGATGGAGGAGGTGAATGCTTATCAGGATAAGTTCGAGTCGGTGAAGGTTGCGGAGCCGCTTCTGGGCGAGGTTGGTTCCGATGCTTCTGCGGTGAATTCCGACAAGGAGGCTGTTGCAAAGGCCATTACGGCCAAAGCGGTCGAGACGGCAGGCTATGACAGTCTGGATGCAGCGAAAGAGGATGGAACCGCTTTTGTATTTATGGGGCATGGAACCTCTCATACCGCAAAGGTTTCCTACAGCCAGATGCAGGCACAGATGAAGAATCTGGGTTACGAAAATGTGTTTATCGGAACCGTAGAGGGAGAGCCGGAGGATACTGCCTGTGAGGCAGTGATTGATGCCGTTTCCAAGGCAGGATACAAAAACATCGTTCTTCGTCCCCTCATGGTAGTGGCCGGAGACCATGCCAACAATGATATGGCAGGAGACGACGAGGATTCCTGGAAGAGTATGTTTACGGCTTCCGGCAAGTTTGAACGTATCGATACCCAGATTGCAGGGCTCGGTGAGATCGATGCAATCCAGCAGCTTTATGTTGCACATACAGCAGCGGTTATGAAATAAGTATCTTGGGATAGCGATTCAATGTGAATATTGACTAAGCGGAAAATTAGCGCCATTATCATCGATGACACAGGCAGAATGGGCGATTCGGAATGAAAATTTTCTATGCGCCCAGGCCATGGATGTTAGGAGCGTCAGATTGACAAATAAATGGTCGGTGGAGAACAATTATTCTCCATGCGCCCAGGACATCGACGATAGGAGTGTCAGATTGCTGGATAAATGGGCGGTGGAGAGTAATTATTCTTCATGCGCCCATATTCCGAGGAAAAATCATAAAGTTCTGTAGATATATGGGCGTATATGAAAAAAGTGATTCAAAATGTTCTGGAACCTATAAAATAAGCGGAAGTCGTAAAGAAGGTATGGGCGCATATAGAAAAAATCTCCTGGAATGCCCATAGAAGAAATTTAATAAGCACGTACAAGCTGTGGCTGGGGAGTGAGGACTTGTTATTTCTATATATCCTTATCGTTTCCAGGGGAAGTCACGATAGTTAAGAAAATAGGCCGGGACCGATGTTTTAGATTGTTGGAGGAAATGAGGAAATGAAAAGAAAATTCAAGTTAACGATTTGTGGAATTATTTGTACAGGCATGGCTTTGGCTGGATGTGGCAGCAACGCCAAACAGCCCGGGACAGAGGCTGCAGTTATTTCTTCAGAAGAGCATAGTCAGGAGACAACAGACGATCAGCAGGTGAAGGCAGAGCTTCCGGACGGAGAATACACAGCGGAATTCAAGACGGACAGCTCCATGTTTCATGTGAGTGAAGCCTGTGACGGCAAGGGAAAGCTGACAGTGAAAGATGGTGTAATGACCATACACATTTCCCTGACCTCAAAGAAAATCGTCAATCTTTTTCCGGGAACTGCAGAAGAAGCGGGGAAGGATGGTGCGATATTGCTTAATCCTACCGTGGATACAGTTACCTACAGTGATGGCATGACAGAGGAGGTCAATGGCTTTGACGTGCCGGTTCCGGCACTGAATCAGGAATTTGATCTGGCATTGCTTGGCACGAAAGGTGTGTGGTATGATCATAAGGTAAGTGTTACGAATCCGATGCCGGAGGATGGCACCTACAGCATCAAGCTTACCTTTGAGGGTGGCAGCGGTAAGGCGAAAATCGAGTCTCCGGCAACGTTACAAGTAGCAGATGGCAAAGCAACGGCAAGGGTTACCTGGAGCAGTCCGAATTACGATTATATGCTGGTGGATGACCAAAAGTATCTTCCAGTCAACACAGATGGTAATTCGGTCTTTGAGATTCCGGTAACGGTATTTGACCAGCCAATGACTGTAATTGGTGATACTGTCGCAATGAGTACGCCTCACGAGGTTGAGTATACCCTGACGTTCCATTCCGATACGCTGAGTAATATCGAGTAATTATCCTGGCATAGCTGTTTTTCAATAACTGGACTCAATTAAGAAACAGCTATAGCGGACAGGAAGATGTTGTGAGGGTCAAAAGTGCCTCGGAATAGTCATATTATTACGAATATTTTATTGGACAGAAGGATGACAGGATGAAAAGAATAAATCATTTTCTGATAATGTTTCTACTGTTTGCAGGGCTGCTGGGGCTGTATGGCTGTGGCAGTCCTTCTTCTGCATCCAGGGAAAACGGTATTGGCGGGAGTTCATCCGGGGGGAGTATCTCAGAGGAGGGTATATCCGATGGGAGCAAATCCGCGGATCATACCCAGGAAGCAGATAAAGAAATTTCCGGTCTTAGCTATGAAAGCAGCATGGAGTTGCAGTACGCCAGGCAGTTTACGGTTGATTATTATAAGGGTGGTTATACTTTGCTGACAACCGTGATGGATGGCAGCCGGTTTCTGGTTGTGCCGGAGGAAAAGGAAGTACCAAAGAAGCTGGAGGAAGATATTGTAGTAATCAAACGCCCGGTGCAGAATCTGTATCTGGTCGCTTCCTCTGTAATGGATTTGTTTGCTTCTCTGGACGGAATGGATGCGATTGCCTTTTCCGGCCAGCCGGAGGATGGCTGGTATGTGGATGCGGCCCGCCAAGCCATGAAAAAGGGGGACCTTGTCTATGCCGGCAAGTATAATAAGCCGGATTATGAGATGATCGTATCAGGAAACTGTTCCCTTGTAATCGAGAATATGATGATCAGTCATGCCCCGGAGGTGGTAGAGAAGCTGGAAGATTTTGGAATTCCTGTGATGATTGAGTATTCCAGCTATGAGTCCCATCCCATGGGGCGGGTGGAGTGGATCAAATTTTTTGGCGCGCTTCTCGGGAAAGAGGAGCAGGCAGAAAAAATTTTTGCAGAACAGATGTCTATTCTGCAGCAGGTATCTGCAGATGAGAAAACGGAGCAGACGGTTGCCTTTTTCTTCATTACAGCGAACGGATTGGTGCAGGTAAGGCAGTCCAATGATTATGTTCCTAAAATGATTGAATTGGCAGGCGGAAAATACATTTTTGAAAACCTGGGAGATCCGGACAGCCGGCGTTCCACTTTAAATATGCAGCAGGAGGAATTCTATCAGGGGGCGAAGGATGCGGATTATCTGATTTACAACAGCTCCATTGACGGGGGTGTACAGTCTGTGGAGGAACTGCTTGATAGGTGCCCGCTCCTTGCGGATTTCAAGGCCGTGAAGGAGGGGAAGGTCTACTGCACAACCAGGGATATGTATCAGCAGTCTCTTTCCACCGGGTACTTGATTGGAGATATGCATGGGATGTTAGAGGGAGAGGATGACAGCCGGATGAAATATATGTTCCATCTTGAGTAAAAAGGCTATGCGGCATAGTGGAAGTAAAACAATTTGCCCCCATTCTGTCCAATTGATTCCCATTCTATCCTATCGTATCTGATTTATTTTATGATATGAGGGTCAAAAGGTGTTTTTTCTCTCATTTGATACACGAATTGCTCCGCTGCTATGCAAGTCTACACTTTGCTCCTGTCGGCGCAGAGCAGACATCTACCGGATATCTTGCACCCCGCAATTCTACATACATTCGGAATCAGTTGATTTTCCAGGGAAAATCACAGGGTCATCAATCAAAGATTGATGACAGTTCTCATGTGTGTGGGGGTCAATATGTCAGAGATTTTGTCCTGCAAGATGGAAACAAGTTCCGACCTTTTGGCCCTTGTTTCATTTTATCTTGTCCTGTCTTATCCTGCAGGGCTTGATATGGGGCAAAAAGGGAAAACATAAAAACCGCCCGTACACAATGATGAAGACCAACGGGCGAAAAAGGGAAAACACAAAAATCGCCCGTACACAAGGATGAAAACATACGGGCGAAAAAGGAAAACATAAAAATCACCCGTACAAAAGAACGAAAGATTACGGGCGAAAATGGAAAAACATAATAATCACCCGTACACAAGGGTGAAAACATACGGGCGAAAAAGGAAAAACATAAAAACCACCCGTAAAGGAAAGTGAGGGATGCAGGATGGATCAACAGCAAAAGAGAAGACAGCGGTATATCGCAGCATGTGTCATACTGATTCTTGGCGTAGTTGTCCTCATGATATTAAATATCTGTATCGGAAGTGTCAGCATTCATCTTGCAGATCTTAGGGAGGATGAAACTTTAAGAAAAATTGTCTGGGATATTCGTATGCCTCGGGCCTTCGCTGTTCTGATTCTCGGGGGCGCCCTGGCACTGGCCGGGTATCTGCTGCAGACCTTTTTTCACAATCCCATTGCCGGACCCTTTGTGCTGGGAATCTCTTCCGGCGCGAAAATGGTGGTGGCGCTTGTGATGGTATTTTTTCTGGGAAAGTCCATCCGGGTATCTTCCGCAGCCATGATTTTTGCGGCGTTTTTTGGGGCGATGATTTCCATGGGATTTGTGCTGCTCATGTCGAGAAGAATTCAGGGAATGTCCATGCTGGTGGTCAGCGGCGTCATGATCGGCTACATCTGTTCTGCCATCACAGAGCTTGTTGTAACCTTTGCAGATGATGCAGATATTGCAAATCTTCATAACTGGTCTCAGGGAAGTTTTTCTGGGATGACCTGGGATAACGTGAAGGTGATGGCAGGCGTCATTGCAGTTACCTTTTGCATGGTATTTATGTTGGCAAAACCTTTAAGTGCTTACCAGCTGGGTGAGGTTTATGCGGGAAACCTCGGAATCAATGTTAAACTGCTCCGGCTCGCTATGGTCGTGTTGTCCAGTATTTTATCTGCCTGCATTGTAGCCTTTGCAGGGCCCATTTCTTTTGTGGGAATTGCGACACCGCATCTGGTAAAGAAGCTTCTGGGAACGGCGGAGCCAATCTGGATGATACCGGCCTGTTTCTTAGGCGGCAGTGTATTCTGTCTGTTCTGCGATCTCCTGGCAAGAATGCTGCTGGCACCAACGGAGCTTTCTATCAGTACCGTGACGGCGGTGTTCGGTGCCCCCGTGGTGCTGTGGGTGATGATCGAACGAAAAAAGAGAAAGTAAAATCAAAAAGGAGCATGTCATGGATTATTATTTTCAGACGGAGCAGATCTGCGTCGGCTATCAGGGAATTCCACTGATCGAGAATATTACCATAGAGGCTGGGAAGGGAGAAATCCTGACACTGATCGGTCCCAATGGTGCCGGAAAATCCACAATTTTAAAAAGCATTGCAAGACAGCTGGCACTACTTGGCGGTATTGTCCGATTGGATGGACAGGATATTGCAGGTCTTTCCGGAAACGAACTTTCCCGGAAGATGGCAGTGGTGTTTACCGAAAAGCTGCGGACGGAAATGATGACCTGCCGGGATGTGGTGGCCACCGGAAGATATCCATATACCGGAAGATTCGGAATCCTTTCGGGGGAGGACCATCAGGCTGTGGAAAATGCCATGGAGCTGGTTCATATCGAAGAAATAAAGGATCAGGATTTTACGAAGATCAGCGATGGGCAGAGACAGCGGGTGATGTTAGCCCGGGCCATTTGTCAGGAGCCACAGATCTTAGTTCTCGATGAGCCAACCTCCTTTCTGGATGTGAAATACAAGCTGGAATTTCTATCTGTTCTGCAGGAGCTTACCAGAAAAAAGGGACTGGTCGTGATCATGTCCCTTCATGAGCTGGAGCTGGCGGAACGAGTCTCGGATAAAGTATTATGTGTGAAGGGAAAATATATAGAGCGTTTTGGCTCGCCGGACGAGATTTTTCAGCCGGGATATATCAAGGAACTTTTTGAGATTGAGACGGGGAGCTTCGATGAGGAAAACAACAGCATGGAATTACAGCCGGTACAGGAAAAAGCGAAGGTGTTTGTGATTGCCGGGGGTGGGAGAGGCAAGCCTGTATATCGGAGACTGCAGCGCGCCGGAATTCCTTTTGCTTCCGGAATACTGTTTGAAAATGACCTGGATTATCCGGTGGCCCGTGCGCTCGCAGCGGAGATTGTTGCCACGGAGGCCTTTGAGCCGATTCCGGAGGAAATATTTGGGGCGGCCAAACGGAGCCTGGATGACTGTGAAAGAGTCATCTGTTGTAGGGGGAAATTTGGAGCCTTTGAGCAGGCCAACGAGAAATTGCTTTCCTATGCGAAGGAAAATGGAAAACCGGTTTCCTTCGTTGGCAAATGAAATTACGGATGTTATGATAACGTTATCTTATTTGAAAGAGGTGAAAAGATGAGAAGATAATATACTTTTGCTTACATGAAGTTTTAGCAGTAGAGGGGATTCCCTGTATGTTGTCTGTTCATGTTGCCTAGGTAGATTATGTTCTCATAACCTCTTATTTTTGTGCGCAAAATTGCCCGCCGGCATTTATGATGTTGTTGTACAGAGCAAAGGTGGTACATAGGAGGTTGGCAGACAAAGGGATTCCAGACATTTCATGTTGGGTCATTTACTGAGGTACATGGTACCCAAAACGATGATTGATGGAAGGGAGGACCATTTATGTCACAAATTAGTGTCAACCATCTGACATTTTCCTATGAGGGAAGTACGGATACAATTTTTGAGGATGTATCTTTTTCGATAGATACGGATTGGAAGCTGGGCTTGATCGGACGTAACGGAAAAGGAAAGACAACGTTTCTAAAGTTATTGAGGGGAGAGTACCCTTACAAAGGATCAATCAGTACTTCAGCCCTTTTCGACTATTTTCCATATGAAATCACACAGGAACAGCTGCAGCTTCCTGCAGCTGATTTTATGGATCATTTGAAAAGTTGGTGTGAGCTATGGCGTGTCATCTGCGAATTAAATCTATTAGGGGAGGGTGCGGATATTTTATACCGGCCCTTTGGACAGCTGAGTCCGGGAGAACGCACCAAAATTCTGTTGGCAGTGTTGTTCTCCGGAGAACAGGATTTCCTGCTGATCGATGAGCCGACGAATCATCTGGACCAGCAGTCACGGGAGAAGATAAAAGAATATCTAGCTTAGAAAAAGGGGTTTATTCTGGTTTCCCATTACAGAGACTTACTGGATGCCTGTGTGGATCATGTGCTTGTTCTGAACCGTCAGACCATTGAGGTACAGAGAGGAAATTTTTCCAGCTGGTGGGGAAACAAGGAGCGGAGAGACCGCTTTGAACAGGCAGAAAATGAAAAGCATCAAAAGGAAATTGCCGGGCTTAAGGCAGCGGCGGCCCGGACCGAAAATTGGGCAGTTAAAATGAAAAAACAAAAATTGGTTTTGATCCCACCAAGGAGCATGACCGGTTTATCGGCACGAGGTCGTATATTGGGGCCAAAACGAAAAAAATGCAGAGCCGAGTAAAACAGATGGAGAAGCGGATGGACCGGGAAATCAAGGAGAAAAAAGGACTTCTTGTTGATCTGGAAAAGCCGGTGGATTTGAAAATGATGCCGCTTTTGCATCACAAAAACAGGCTGGTTGATCTCAGAGATTATTCGGTTCAATATAGGAATGGACAGCAGGCCGTGTTAAGGGGGATTACCTTTGAAATCCATGCCGGGGATCGGATTGCGCTTCATGGAGTAAACGGCTGCGGGAAGTCCACGCTGATTAAGATGATTTTGCAGAAAACAGGTTTTACAGGTATGAAAATGCCGGTCACAGAATCCGGTATCTGTGAGGTGGCCTCCGGATTAATCATCTCCTATGTAAATCAGGATACGTCTATGTTGCGGGGAGACATCCGGGATTTCTGCGAAGAGAGAGAACTGGATGAAAGCCTGCTCTGCTCCATCTTAAGGCAGCTGGATGTGGACCGGGGACAGTTTACAAAGGACTTTTCCGATTACTCGGAGGGACAGAAGAAGAAGCTTCTGATTGCGGCGAGCCTGCTTACTCCTGCACATCTCTATCTTTGGGATGAACCCTTAAATTATATTGATGTATTTTCCAGGATGCAGATTGAAAAATTGCTGCTGGAAGTGAAACCAACCATGCTCTTTGTGGAGCATGATGCAAGATTTCGTAAGAAAATTGCAACAAAAACCATCGAATTGGAAAAAGGATAGAAATAAGAAAAACGCTGGAACCATGATGGCTCCAGCGTTTCTTTATCTGCTCATTTGAAATCCGGGGATTTCGAAGAATTAAAGCTGAGGACCAGCAGCAACTAATGCCTTACCAGCCTCATTGCCCTCATACTTAGCGAAGTTCTTGATGAATCTCTGCGCAAGATCCTTAGCCTTAGCTTCCCACTCAGAAGCATCTGCATAGGTATCACGAGGATCAAGAATGCCTGTATCCACACCGTTAAGCTCGGTCGGTACCTCGAAGTTGAAGTATGGGATCTTCTTAGTAGGAGCGTTTAAGATATCTCCGTTTAAGATGGCATCGATGATACCACGGGTATCCTTGATGGAGATACGCTTTCCGGTTCCGTTCCATCCGGTATTTACAAGGTAAGCCTTTGCGCCGCTCTTCTCCATTCTCTTAACAAGCTCCTCAGCATACTTGGTAGGATGCAGCTCAAGGAATGCCTGTCCGAAACATGCGGAGAAAGTAGGAGTCGGCTCAGTGATTCCACGCTCGGTTCCGGCAAGCTTTGCGGTGAAACCGGACAGGAAGTAGTACTTGGTCTGCTCTGGTGTCAGGATAGATACCGGAGGAAGTACTCCGAATGCATCTGCTGACAGGAAGATTACGTTCTTTGCTGCCGGTGCAGAAGAGATCGGGCGTACAATATTCTGAATATGGTTAATCGGGTAAGAAACACGAGTGTTCTCGGTTACGCTCTTATCAGCGAAATCAATCTTGCCGTTCTCATCCAGTGTTACGTTCTCTAACAGAGCGTCACGCTTGATGGCATTGTAGATATCCGGCTCGGAATCCTTGTCCAGATCGATAACCTTAGCGTAGCAGCCACCCTCAAAGTTGAATACACCGTTGTCATCCCAGCCGTGCTCATCATCACCGATCAGAAGACGCTTCGGGTCAGTAGAAAGGGTAGTCTTACCTGTTCCGGACAGACCGAAGAAGATTGCGGTGTTCTCGCCGTTTAAGTCGGTGTTTGCAGAACAGTGCATAGAAGCGATGCCCTTCAGCGGCAGGAAGTAGTTCATCATGGAGAACATACCCTTCTTCATCTCTCCGCCGTACCAGGTATTTGCGATTACCTGCTCCTTGGTGGTCAGGTTAAACATAACAGCAGTCTCAGAATTTAATCCTAACTCCTTGTAGTTCTCAACCTTAGCCTTGGATGCGTTGTAAACAACGAAATCCGGCTCAAAATTCTCAAGTTCCTCAGCGGTTGGCTGAATGAACATATTGGTTACGAAATGTGCCTGCCAGGCAACCTCTACGATAAAACGGATTGCCATGCGGGTATCTTTGTTAGCACCGCAGAAAGCATCTACAACATAAAGCTTCTTGTTGGAAAGCTCCTTGATTGCCAGATCCTTAACAGCATCCCATGCTTCTTTGCTTGCCTTGTGGTTATCGTTCTTGTATTCATCAGATGTCCACCAAACTGTATCCTTAGAGGTCTCATCCTCAACGATGAACTTGTCTTTCGGGGAACGTCCGGTATAGATTCCGGTCATAACGTTGACAGCGCCAAGCTCGCTGACCTGACCCTTTTCAAAGCCTTCCAGTTCCGGCTTTGTCTCCTCATTGAATAACTCATCATAAGAAGGGTTGTGTACGATCTCTGTAGTACCGGTAATACCATACTTGCTTAAATTGATTTCTGCCATTTTCCTTTAACCTCTTTCCTTATAATATAGTAATATGAATAAAGCACTGCAGCGCAGCCTCTATTTATCTGGTGCCTGGGGAAATCCTTTTTCCCTAATTTAGTATTATACATATTTTATTGATAAAATCAACAAATTTCATACCACCTATTTGTTGATTTAGTAAAAATAGGGAGGTTTTTGGAGGGTGGGTAAATTTTTTTGGTAAAATTGTCGGGGCAATAGTCTTTTGCATTTTACGCATGAAAAGGTGCAACTTGGGAGGAAGTTCTTGTATTTGAAAAGGCGATTTCCTATAATGGGTTCAACAAAAAGGGAAGATCAAAGCAAAAGGAGGTGGGTTCATGAAAATACGGCTGGCGGTTGCAGATGAAAGAATGGGAGAATGGAAGAAGTCAGACAGCTCCTGGAGGAAAAGGGAATCGAAACTGACGATGATGCCGAATTCATTCTGATCCAGAAAGATACTTATGCAGGACATCTGGCAGCTAAAAAGAAAGAAAATGATGACAGGAGTTATATTTCCATCGACGATATTCTGTATATAGAAAGCTATGGTCATCAAATTGAGATTACTTCAGAGAATGGTGTCTTTTACGGACTTGATCCTTTATACCGGCTCGAGGGAATGCTTGATCCTGCAAGATTTACAAGAATCAGCAAATCGGTGATTACTGCCAAGAAAAAAGTGAAGCATATTATCCCATCGTTGTCCATGAAATTTGTTCTGATCATGGCAGATGGAAGAAATTTGGAAGTGACAAGAAGCTATTATCATAGTTTTCGAGATGCATTTAATATATAAGGACAAAAGAATGGCAATGCTTGAAAGTATGGAGATATTTGCAGTATTATCTTTTCTATTTCTGTTCCCGCGAATATATATTTATTCGCGGAGACTCTCTGTACGGGTGGAATCTGCAAAATGCGTATTTCACCCGTACCAAGCAGACTCATTGTACGGGTGAAATCTGCGAAACGAGAATTTCACCCGTACACAACAGGCACATCGTACGGGTGAAAACTGCAAAATGCGTATTCCACCCGTACACAACAGGCACATCGTACGGGTGAAAACTACAAATTGGGAATTTCACCCGTACACAACAGACTGATCGTACGGGTGAAAACCTCAAAATATGAATTTCACCCGTACCAAGCGGACTCATTGTACGGGCGGAATCTGAGAAATGAGAATTTCACCCGTACTACGTTGAAAAATCAAGCGGGCGAAATAAAAAATATGGAATTTCATCCCACTACGGACACACCTTCGCTTGTATGAAATGTAGTGGAATTTAATCCCATATTCCTTAAGAAAATTTTATACAAGAATATAAATCCTGAATTATTCACGGAACAGCATCTGAACTAAAAACTGAGCCATGAATTAAAAAATTGATCCTTGCAGCCATAACCGTAGTCCATAAACCTGTCAAAAGGGTATAGTATCCCTGTGACAGATTTCAAGATGGTTATTAAGCTGTCAAGGTTCGTTAATAGTTGCTATTCCAGCTGTACATGAAGCTCGCTGATATTTGAAAGTGTCTCATAGAACTCTTTCTTATAAGGGCAGCTGCTACACAGCTTGAAAGTGATATATCTTGCTGAATGAACTACTTTTGCAGCAATCTTCAGCACTTACGAAGTACTCTGCCAATTGCGAGGAACTGGTTTAAGGTATCTTCATCCATACGGTTAAAGAATCTTGATACCGTAGGCTGTGATGCAAGGGCATCTTTTTCAAGTACAGACTTGAATACAGGATCGTTTGTCAGTTCATCGGAAGCGTCATCTTCGAAATAACCGGCAATGATCATATATATCATCTGGAGCAGGTTTTTCTGATCCGTATGATATCTGAATAATGCAGGATCATTGGTCTTGAAAGCTTTGCCTAAAAGCTTATCAATACCAAGTTTGCTTACGAATTCTTTGATGAGAAGTAAGCCTGCATCGGAGGATAAATCTCCTCCATCAAAATTTATTTTAATCTGTCTATTGCTTTCTAATGATAAGGTGTTTACAATACTCATAAAGGGCTCCTTTGTTGGTTTTTATTAAGTCTTGAACACCTTAATTTTACCACATTTGGATGCTCTTTTTTCATTCACTTGATAGGTGAAAAGCAATATTCAGTTAAAATACAGTAACTATGCGGTTTTTAGCCACTTTCACGGCTGTGCCATGAATAATCTAGGGATATTAAGAAAAATTCCAAGTTTACTTTGTCTTGTGATGCTGGTCGCAATGATCCCGGTAAACGGAAGCCGGGTAGTGTACGCAAATACCGTAAGTACATTTTCCAGTGCAAGGAAGTCTCTGGTATGCGGATCGCAGGCAAAAATTAAGTTGCCTTCCGAATATACAAATTGTAAATTTTCGAGCTCCAATAAGAAGGTGGCAGCGGTCACATCCAAAGGTGTTGTAAAGGCAGTGCGCCTGGGCGTTGCCAGGATAACCGCAAAGTCCGGAAAGAAAAGGAGAACATATACCATCACGGTGAAACCGGAAAAGGCAAGTGAGGTCTGGTTGAATCAGGAGGCTTTTCTTACTGATCAGAAGACCCGGCTAAAGCTGGCATCGGATAAGTATGATACGAGTCAGGTGAAACTGGAGTTTGAGTGTGCTTATTCCGAAGTCAGTCGTACGGGCAAATGCAGAGGCGTCAAAGATCCCGGTTGGGGAAGTCTTGAATATTCGTATGGCTCTTTTTCAAAATCCACAAGACTTGCCGTTTATTCCCCTACCAGAATCATGCAGGAAATTTTGGGAAATATGCGGACTGACGATCCGTATGCCTGCGAGGTGTTTGCAGGAACTACATATAAGATTGGGGTTTCATCCATGATAAAAGATGGGGTAAAACTCACTTCGAAAGAATTGAGAAAACAGGGAATCTCGTTATTGCTGGATGGGAAAGAGATGCCGGATACGGTGGTATATACACCGGGTAGACATGTATTATCAATAGTGGTGGGAGATACAGAGTGTAAAAAAGAACTTCAGGTTTCCTACGCCATCAAGGATGTACTTACGAAAAAGGATGCGACAGGCTTTTCACCGGAATGCAAGGAAGTATTTGATGCAGCCTTTGCAGCGGTTGATCAGATTATAACAGAAGGAATGAGTGACGAGGAAAAAGTAAAGGCTATCCATGACTATTTGATTTACTATGCCGACTACGTGAATAATGGTGATTACTCCACTGCAGAAAAGTGGGCTCATGGAGCAGGTGGCGTTTTATTGCACAGAGAGGGGGTCTGCCAGAGTTATGCCATTGCATTCTATATGATGGCGACGGCAGCGGGAGTCCAATGTGAATATGTTACGGGCTATGCAACAAATTCTGTCGGTTCGACAGGTAGACATGCGTGGAACCGGGTGCAGATTGATGGTGTCTGGTATTATATTGACTGTACATGGGATGATCCGACGGGCGGTGGTCATGAGCGTTATTCGTATTATGTGTCGGAAACTCTTTGGTCAAACCATACGGCAGAAAACATGGCGGATCTTGCCTCTGAAGGAAAATATATGTGGGAACATTATTATTTGACAGGACAGGGGTATTAGAAATTACCGCTTGAACGATTGCCCTCTTTAAGAAAAAATATTGTGAGGCGTATGATGAGAAGATGAAATGAAAACGCTAAGATGGAGGCGATACTAAGATGATTATAGAAAATGCCACTGTTTATACAGAAGAAAACACATTTGAAGATAAGGAGATTTACATCGCAGGAACAGCGTTTGCAGAATCGCCTTCGGAGGAGGAAGTGTTAAACGGGGCAGGCTGCTATGCCATCCCGGGGCTTACTGACATTCATTTTCATGGCTGTATGGGGGCTGATGTCAGTGACGGAACCATGGAGGCACTGGATACCATGGCGGACTACGAGGCCAGACATGGGATCACCACCATCGTTCCGGCAACCATGACGCTTTCGGAGGAGACACTGCTTTCAGCCTGTGAAGCCGCCCGGGAGTTTCGGAGGAAGCAGGAGGCGGGAGAAAAGGAGAAAAAGGCCATTCTCTGCGGAATCAACATGGAGGGGCCTTTCGTGTCCAAAGCAAAGATGGGTGCCCAAAACCCCGATTATATCCAAAAGACAAACCAGCAGCTGTTTGACCGGATGCAGGAAAAGAGCGGTGGTATGATAAAGTTTGTGGCGATTGCACCGGAAACCGATGGGGCGATGGAGTTTATACGGGTCAATAAGGACAGGACGGTATTGTCAATTGCCCATACGGAAGCGGACTATGATACGGCTGCGCATGCCTTTGCGGCGGGGGCATGCCACGTAACCCATCTGTATAATGCCATGACGCCTTTTACTCACAGGGATCCGGCCGTGATCGGTGCAGCGGTGGATGCGGGGGCAGAGGCAGAACTGATCTGTGATGGCATCCATGTGCACCCGGCGGCTGTTCGAATGGCGCTAAAACTTTTCGGAGAGGACCGCATCATTTTGATCAGTGACAGTATGCGGGCCACCGGGCTTAAGGAAGGCATCTATACGCTGGGCGGTCAGAAGGTAGAGGTAAAGGGACGGCATGCCCGCCTGGAGAACGGCAGTCTGGCGGGTTCGGTGACCAACCTGATGGACTGTATGCGGTGGGCAGTAAAGGAAGCGGGGATTCCCCTTTCCACTGCTGTGAAATGCGCGGCTGTCAATTCCGCAAAGAGTGCGGGAATTTACGAGAAATACGGTAGCATTACGCCGGGAAAACAGGCGAATCTGGTCCTGTTAGACAAGGAAGATCTTTCCCTGAGGCATGTGATACTGAAGGGAAAAATACTTACATAAAGCAACAGAAAAAACTGTTGCTTTTTTTATTGCCCTGGTATATAATAAAAACAACTTATTTAATAAACTTAAAAAAGTAGAAAGGAGAGTACCGGAATGAAGTTAGTTGTGATTGGAGGAGGAAGCAGTTATACACCGGAATTGATCGAGGGCGTTATTTTGCACAAGGATTCCCTCCCGGTAACGGAGATTGTGCTGATTGATGTGGAGATGGGGCAGGAGAAGGTTCGCATCAATACAGAGTTTGCCGGACGTATGGTGAAGAAGGCGGGACTTGCCATTGATGTCCGTTATACCATGGATCGAAGAGAAGGCCTTAAGGATGCCGCTTTTGTCATTACGCAGCTTCGGGTGGGCGGTCTGGATGCCAGAGCAAAGGATGAGAGAATTCCGCTGACCTATGGAGTCATCGGCCAGGAGACCACAGGCCCCGGCGGTTTCTTTAAGGCACTTCGCACCATTCCGGTGCTTTTGGATATCTGTAAGGATATGGAGGATGTATGTCCGGATGCATGGCTGATCAATTTTACCAATCCGGCAGGCATTGTGACCGAGGCAGTCCTCAAACACACGAAGGTAAAATGCATCGGACTCTGTAATGTTTCCATCAATATGAAGCATGATGCAGCCAAGCGGCTTCAGGTAGAGGCGAAGGATCTGGACTGCCGTTTCATCGGTTTGAATCATTTGAGCGTCATGAATCACGCCTACTATCAGGGGAAAGACCGGATTGCGGATGTGCTGGCTGTTTCCACCAGTGAAGGGGTTGTGAAAAATATTGAGAAGAACGGTGAAATGGATCTCCTGGCCCGGGAGATGGGCTGTATGCTTTCCCCGTATCTGCAGTATTTCTACTCCGAGAAGGAGATGCTTTCTAAGGAGACGAAAGAAGCACTCAGTATCACAGGAACCCGGGCGGATCAGGTCAAGCGCGTAGAGAAGGAATTATTTGCATGTTATCAGGATGAAAACCTGAAGGAGAAACCGGAGGCACTGTCGAAGCGGGGCGGATCCAGATATTCCGAGGCTGCCATTCATCTGATTGACAGTATCTACAATGACAGACAGGATGTACAGGTGGTGGATGTGGCCAATCATGGAATCATCCCACAGCTTCCGGAGGATTGTGTGATTGAGACCAACTGTGTGATTGGGGAAGACGGCGCGAAACCGATGACGACGGATGTGCCGCTCACAGTATTGGGTCTGATCGAGCAGGTAAAGGCTTACGAGATCCTTACCATAGAGGCGGCAGTCACCGGCGATCGTAAGACCGCTCTTATGGCCCTTATGAACAATCCGCTGGTGCATGATATAAAGGATGCGAGACATATTCTGGATGACATGATAAGAGCGCACGAAGCCTATCTGCCACAGTTCCGGAAATAAGGGATATGTACTAAAAGATTAAAACAGGAGAGAGGATAGCATATGTACATTCTTGGAATAGATGCAGGTGGGTCCAAAACCCATTGTATGATTGCCGATGGATCAAAGAAGATTTTGGGAGAAGCGGTGGCGCCTGCGGCACAACACCAGATTTATGGGATTGCACAGACAAGGGATTCTTTGCAGACTGCAATCAGGGAGGCATTAAAAAAGGCAGGACTTGTGCTGTCGGATATTTCTTATGGCGTCTTTGGCATGTCCGGCGCGGACGGACCGGATGATTTTGAACTGCTGAATCCTGTTGTGGGGGAAATTATGGGAGATATCCCTTTTCAGGTGGTGCACGATGCCTGGCTCGGGTTTTACTCGGCGGTTGAGGGAGAGCAGGGCGTGGTTTCCATCTGCGGCACAGGTGCAGCCCATGCAGGCAGAAACGCAAAAGGAGAGCAGCTGACCCTGCGGAATCTGGAATATATTACGGGCAACCTCGGCGGCGGCGGGGATCTGGCGGAAAAGGCATTACACTATGCTTTTCGCTCGGAGGAAGGAACCTGGGACAAGTCTGTCCTGGAGGAACTGATTCCGCCGATCTTCGACACAGAAAATATGGAGCAGGTATGTACGATTTTAAAGAAGGGAGAGATGACAAAGGAGCAGAAATACCAGCTGCCCATTGCTGTCTTCCGGGCAGCCGAAGATGGAGACCATGTGGCGGAAAATCTGATCCGCACCATGGGTTATGAGGAAGGCAGATATGCTTCGGCTGTGATCAAAAGGCTTCATATGCAGCAGGAGGAAATACCGATGGTGTTGATCGGAAGTCTGTTTCACACGGGGAATCCGCTTCTCATTGGTTCCTACATGAAAGCAGTTCATGAGGTATGTCCGAAGGCTTATGAAATCATTCCTGATGCGGCGCCGGTCACAGGCGCTATCAATCTCGCAATACAAATGACAGAATTTCGGAAACCGCATAGCAGCGAAGCAATTCGTGCATGATACAAGGCTTACAAGAGGTGACAAACTATATGACTTCAAAAAGGGAAATGACCGGAAAACCCAAGGTGATTAAGGAAGTGAATATGGGACTGCTCAAGGATGCCCTGTCTCAGATGGGCCAGGCGACAAGAGTAGAGCTGTCTAAGAGGACAGGAATCAGTCAGCCCACCGTGAATGTGCTGATGAAAGAAATGGTAGAAAACAGAGAAGTCCTCTGCCTCGGTAATGCGGATTCCACGGGTGGCAGAAAGGCGGTAGTTTATACCCTGAACAGGAAACGCTATCATATCGTATCGGTGATTGTCCGGAAGGATTTTTTTGAATATGGTGTGTTTGACCTTAAACTTCAGATGGAGACTAAGGGGCAGATTCCGAGAGAGGAAAAGGTGTCTTATACAAAACAGCTTGTCTGTATTCTTCAGGATACCATCCATAAAACAGCAGATGTACAGGCTGTTTCCGTGGGAGTTCCGGGGGCGGTTTCCCGGGAAGGAAAGGTATTTGCAATCCCGCAGATTCCGGAGTGGGAACAATTTCAACTTCAGTCCTGTCTGGAGAAGGAATGCGGCCTGCAGGTAAAGGTGATGAATGATATCAATGCTATTGCCATAGGATATCTGACGTCGGAAATGCTGTCTGTCACGGTTCCGCAGGAAAACAATTCCACAGATCCGGTGAGAAATCTGGCTTATCTGCACGTGGAAGGAACCGGGCTGGGAGCAGGTATCATCATTGACGGAAAACTCTATATGGGCTGCAGCAGCTTTGCCGGAGAGGTGGGCTACATGAAGCTGGAGGATACGAGCCCGGAGCAGCAACTGACGGGGGCAGATGACGGGAAAAGAGCGGAGCTTTTATCTAAAGTGCTGGTGAATATGATCTGTGTCCTGAATCCGGAAAAAGTTGTTTTAGGCGGAGAGATAACGGCTCCTCTGGTCAAAGAGATACAACAGAGGTGTCTGGCCTGTCTGCCGGAAGGGGCAGCACCCGGCTTTTCGATGATTTCTGACAGCGGGGAAAAGTATTTTCTGGGGCTTGGTCAGGCCGGACTTGATTTGTTGGATCATCAGGTGAGACTGCATTAGAGAATGTGGTATATCTTCGATATGCAGGGAAAGGATGGAATCAGAATGAAAATTATAAAAGCGAAAGACTATAAAGATATGAGCCGCAAGGCAGCAAACATCATATCTGCACAGATTATCATGAAGCCGGACTGCGTGCTGGGACTGGCCACCGGTTCGACGCCAATTGGGGCCTATGAACAGTTGGTGGAGTGGTACAGGAAGGGTGACCTGGATTTTTCACAGGTAACCACCATGAATCTGGATGAGTATAAAGGAATTTCACGGGATAATGAGCAGAGCTATTATTATTTCATGAATGAAAAACTGTTTGACCTGGTAAATATTCATAAGGAAAACACCTATCTGCCGGACGGTATGGAGCCGGACAGTGAGATTGCCTGCCGCAAATACAACGAGATCATTCATTCGATCGGAGGTGTGGACTTACAGCTTCTGGGACTGGGACACAACGGACATATTGGATTTAATGAACCGGGGATTGCCTTTGAAAAGGAAACCCATTGTGTCAATCTTTCCTCTCAGACCATCAAGGCAAATATGCGTTTCTTCGCGGATGAGAAGGAGGTACCCAGACAGGCCTATACCATGGGAATTAAGACCATCATGTCTGCCCATAAGATTTTAGTGATTGTATCCGGTGAGGATAAGGCGGAAATCCTGAAAAAGGCTTTTTTCGGACCGATTACGCCTGCGGTGCCGGCCTCCGTACTGCAGCTTCACAATGACGTGACCGTTGTGGCAGACGAAGCGGCTTTAAAGGAAGTGGATCTTTAAGAAGGCATTAGAATCTATTTTGGGAACACTTTTCCGAAAAGGGACATTCGTTTTCAGGGAGATTGGGCGATGGGAAACAAAAATTTTCTATGCGCCCACAATTGAGTGATGAATCTGCATTTTATCGGCTATTATGGGCGGTGGAGAAAAGAAATTCTCTATGCGCCCATAATTTTTGCCGCTCCTTCAAATTTCGTGGTGAAGATGGGCGCATAGCGTAAAAGTCGTTGCCGGCGCCCCTATAAAAGGGTAAATTGGCGGGTTATAGAGAAATTTGTGGGCGCATAGTGGAAAAGTGTGCGCCATCGCCCATATGAAAGGGTGCATGGGCGGATAATGGAAAAGTTTGTGGGCGCATGGGGCAAAAGTTGTTGCCATCGCCCATATAAAGGAAAAATGAGAGGATGAGAGATGATTTCGTGGACACATAGTAGAAAAGTGTTGCCGGAGCCCAAAGGGAAAAAGCAAATGCTTGCACTTATAGAGGAAAAGATTTATAATTGGCAGTAGAAAAATGCACAAGGAGAGGTTTGCGATGAAAGAACTAAAAGAGTATATTCGAAACATCCCGGATTTCCCGGAGGAGGGGATTATTTTTCGCGATGTGACCAGTATTCTGCAGGATGCAGACGGGCTTAAGCTTGCCATCGACGAACTGGCAAAGAAACTGGAGGGATTGGAATTTGATGTGATCGCCGGAGCGGAATCGAGAGGTTTTCTCTTTGGAATGCCGCTTGCTTATCTGCTTCACAAGCCTTTTGTCCCGATTCGCAAGAAGGGCAAGCTTCCCTGTGAGACGGTGGAAAAGACTTACGACCTGGAATACGGTACCGCTACCATTGAGATTCATAAGGATGCAATTCAGAAAGGCGATAAGGTAGTTCTCCTGGATGATCTGATCGCCACCGGCGGAACCATGAAGGCTGCAGCGGAGCTGGTGGAGGAACTTGGCGGAGAGGTGGTTAAGGCACTGTTTCTGATTGAACTGACAGATCTTAAGGGACGGGAAGTCCTTAAGGATTATGATGTGGATTCGGTTGTGCAGTTTGAAGGGGCATAATTGCGGGAGCTGCATAGCAACCTGTTTCGCGGTGCATTGCCGTGGGAAAACATAGGCAGATATAAGATCGCAACCGGACGGAGACGAATGGCAAAGAAGTAGAATTGTAATTTTAATAAAAAACCGCTATACTAAAGAAAAACGTAGCTATGAAGGTGCGAAGATACTGCATCAGTTACGGAGAAACTTGGTATGGCGGTTTTTTTTGTGTAAAACTCATGTCAAATGCATAAAACGGAGGTAGGAAGATGGCGAGGAATGTAGCGATTGGAATCCAGAGTTTTGAAAAGATTATAGATGGTAACTATTTTTATGTTGATAAGACACCTTTTATCAAAGAGTGGTGGGAAAGCGGAGATGACGTGACATTGATTAACCGTCCCCGCCGTTTTGGAAAGACCCTGAACATGAGCATGGTGGAGCAGTTCTTTTCCGTGGATTACAAGGACCGGGGGGATTTGTTTGAGGGACTTTCCATCTGGAAGGATGAGAAATACAGACAGATGCAGGGAACGTATCCGGTGATTAGTCTGTCCTTTGCCAATATAAAGGAAAAAGATTACAAGATGACCCGAAAGAAAATCTGTCAATTATTTACCAAGCTGTATGCGGAACACTCTTTTTTACTGGAGAGCGGACTACTGTATGAAACAGATGCTGCTTATTTTAAACGTGTTTCGGAAGATATGGATGACAGCGATGCATCTTTGGCATTATATCAATTGTCTGATTACCTGTATCGTTATTATGGCAAAAAAGTCATCATCCTGCTGGACGAATACGATACTCCGATGCAGGAAGCATACGTGGATGGATATTGGGATGATCTGGTGGCATTTACCAGAAGTCTCTTCAATTCCACCTTCAAGACCAATCCATGGCTGGAACGTGGTATCATGACAGGTATCACAAGAGTCAGCAAGGAGTCCATTTTTTCAGATCTGAATAACCTGGAAGTAGTGACAACCACTTCCGATAAATATGCCACATCCTTTGGCTTTACGGAAGAGGAGGTATTTGCTGCACTGGATGAATGTGGTCTTTCCGAAGAAAAGGGAGAAGTGAAGAGATGGTATGATGGATTTATTTTTGGAAAACACAAAGATATTTATAATCCATGGTCTATCTTGAATTTCCTTGATAAAGGTAAATTTACCACCTACTGGGCCAACACCAGCTCTAACAGTCTTGTGGGAAAGCTGCTTCGGGAAGGAAATCGGAATGTAAAGGCGCAGTTCGAGATATTGCTGCGGGGAGAGACCATCCGTACTCCCATCGATGAGCAGATCGTGTACAATCAGCTGGATCATAATGAGGATGCCGTCTGGAGTCTGCTTCTGGCAAGCGGTTATTTAAAGGTGCTTTCCTACGACCGGATGGAGCTTCTGTCCCCCGGGCAGGAGCAGATGTATGAGCTGGCGCTGACCAACTACGAAGTACAGCGCATGTTTGATGGTATGGTGCGCAGTTGGTTCATGGAAGTAAAGGGAGACTACAACGATTTTGAAAAGGCTTTGCTGCAGGGAGATGTAGAAGCCATGAACGTATATATGAATGAGGTAACACAGGAGGTATTCAGTTCCTTCGATTCCGGATCGAAGCCATCTCGCAATGCGCCGGAGCGCTTCTACCACGGATTTGTGCTGGGATTGATTGTGGATTTGCAGGACAGATACCTCATTACCTCTAATCGTGAAAGCGGATTTGGCCGATATGATGTGATGCTTGAACCTAAGAAGCCCAAAGAAGATGATGCCATTATTCTGGAGTTTAAAGTTATCAACCCCAGAAAAGAGAGCAGTCTGGAGGACACGGTGCAGGCAGCCCTGACACAGATTCAGGAGAAGCAGTACGCCGCACAGCTTGCCGGCCGGGGAATTCCGGCGGATCATATCCGCAGTTATGGATTTGCCTTTGAGGGAAAAAAGGTGCTGATCGGGTAAGAAGCAGGGGCGATCCTCCAAATACTTGTTTTTTTATCTGCTATATGTTACCCTTTATTTGTAACGAACGTTCTAAATAAAGGAGGCTGACAGGTGGCGAATTATACAGAAGAACAATGGAACGAAAAAAAGATGGAGCTGATGGAAACGTGCTTTGACGGCTTTGCCGAGCTGGGCTTACACGGCACCGGCATTCGTACCCTGGCGAAGCATTGCGGATATAACACATCTATGATTTATACATATTTCAAGGATTTGGACGACCTGATCATCCAGTCCACCGAATACTGCATGAGTAAGGTGGAGGATGACTTTATGGCGAAAGCTCCCACAGATGTGGAGGACTTGTGGCGGTTCATCGACGAGATCCCCTACTGGACGGCAGAAAAGCACGGAAAGAAATACCGCCTGATGTATCAGGTCTACACCCACCCGAAATACAGGGAATACGGTAAGAAATTCTTTGCAGGCGTAGATAAACGTTATACCGAATACGCAAAAAGCTTAGAAGGCAAGCTGGGGATTCCCCACGAAAAGCTGACGCCGCTGATTTTTATACTGGTCAGAGCCTGCGTGCACTACGCACTGTTCGAGGATGAGTTCTATCTGAAGGTACAGATGGATGTGCTGAAGGAAACCCTGGAACTATTTATTATGAAATACAACACTGTAATGAACACTTAAAGCATGGATATACATGGAATTTGTGAAAACATATCTATGGGAATACCATATTCTACAGTGGCAAATAAAAAACGATGCAGACAGTGAAATATATTTTGAAATACATATTTGTATTCTTTGTGACAATTATATTATTGGCAGGTATCCTGGTGCTTTCGGCTAAAATCCCGCAGTCTTCCATAAAGAAAAACGTGCTGGAGTCGGCAGAGTATTTGTGTGATGGTGAAATTTACGGATCAGTGGTGGAGGGGGTAAGAGGCAGCCTAATTGACCGATATGCGGATTCCATACTGCTGGGAATCGCATGGCAGTATGATAGTGGGCATCCCCTTGCTTCTGTCATGCGTTCTGCCTACTATTATACAGAATACCGGAATGAGAATGAAAACCTGCTTGAGGCAGTTACCAATGATTGCGAGGCCAATCAACAATATATGAGGTATTGGCACGGTTCCCCTGCTGCTTATTCTATGGGTAGACATACACAGGAATGGAAATTCGTCCGGGCGTTCTATACTCCCAAAAGCAGGAAAGGCAGCTTTGGCCTGGGGCTTTGGATATGTTAGTATGTGGGTGATGAAATGTCTGTTCCCGTTTGGATATGGGGTGGCAGAAATGTTTGCCGGTATAGCGCTGCTCCTTTTTGTGGTTTATGTGGGGTATGTCTATCACAGAAAGCATATCTGCACTGCTTTTTTACCTACAGAGCTCAACTGGCAACGATTCTTGCCATTGTGCTGATACTGGAAGAACTGACAGATTGGAGGTGGCTTTCCCATGAAAATGCCGGAAAAAGAAAGTTTTGAGTTGTCAGTCATCATGCCTTGTCTGAATGAAGAGAGCACCGTGGAACATTGCGTGGATGAGGCACGGGAATTTATGAGAAAATACAGGATAAACGGGGAAGTCCTTGTGGTGGATAACGGCTCCGAGGATGAATCGGCTGCGATTGCACAAAGGTATGGAACCAGAGTAATCACAGAGGCAAAAAGGGGATATGGAAGCGCCATCAGGGCGGGCATAGTTGCAAGCAAAGGCAAAGTGCTGGTTGTGGGAGACTGTGATACCACCTATGATTTCCTGCATTTGGAAGAAATGTATCAGCCACTGGCGGAGGGAAAGTGTGATATGGTGATCGGCAACCGGTATGCAGGTGGCATCGAACCCGGAGCCATGTCATGGTCACACAGGTGGGGCGTGCGTTTCCTCTCCTTTTGCGCAAGAATCCGTTTCCGTACGGATGTGTATGATTTTCACTGTGGACTCAGAGGACTTTCGCCATTTGATATATATGATGTTGGGGGCAAAAGGTATTTTGCCCCCATGATACCTACGGATTGCTCCGCACTTTGTGACCCTGGTATCTATCTATTAAAAAACAATAATAAAAAGAAATAAAGGAGGAAAAAGGATGAACAGTGAAGTAAAAAAGAGGAAAAAGAGGTTATAGGCATTCTGCATGGCGTTTGTGTTGCTGCTGGTGAATGTCATGCCGATGTCTGTACTTGCGGCAGGCATTGTCGAAGCACCGACAGTGGATGTACCGGCAGGAACATATACAGAGAATAAGACAGTAACACTTACATCAGCATCAACAGGAGCAACGATTTACTATACAACCGATGGAAGTGAACCGGCATTATCAGGTGGTGTGCCAAGCGGAGATGATGTGAGCCTTACAAACGGCACACTGACATTTACAAAAGTTGCAGCAGGAGAGAACATTCCGGTAACCTTTACGGACTTCTCCATCACCGGAGCGGATGCGGCAAACTATAAACTGCTCCAGCCAGCCGGTGTAACGGCAAGCATTTACAACCGCTATCATGCTGCTCAGAATAAGGACTATACGGTTAATTCCAATGGCTGGATCAACACAGACTTTGTGGTAACTGCAAAGACCGGCTTTGAACTGTCCAAGACCAACACAGCAGACGGCACATGGAGCAGTACCCTGTCTGCCACGGAAGAAACCGCAGCTGGCAGCCTCGCCTTTTATGTGAGAAATAAGGTGACCGGGGCAATCTCCAATCAGGCCACAGAAACCTACAAAATTGATAAGACCGTACCTATGGCAGAGATCAATGTGGGGACAAACAGCTGGAAGCAGTTCTGGAATCCGGTGACTTTCGGACATTTCTTTAAGAATACAAAGAGTGTAACCGTCACTGCAACCGACAATCTGACAACAGATCCGACGGTAGAGTATCTGTTGGCGGACCATGAATTCACAAAGGGTCAGCTGACAGCAGCCAGTGTAACATGGACAGACTACACAGGTGGGTTTATCATAAATGCCAACAGTAAGAAAATCGTCTATGCAAAAGTCACAGATGAAGCAGGAAATTCCATTATCGTGAATTCGGCAGGAATTGTTGTTTATACGGATTCTGCTGCGGATACGACAGAGATTACGTATGTGAAGAATGTAACCGGTGATGTGAATGCCAAGGTAACACTGAATGGAAATACAGTTGCAGGTATTCAAAATGGAAATAATGCGCTCACAGATGGAACGGATTATACGGTGGATGCGGATGGAAAGATAACTTTCAAGGAGGCATACCTAAAGACTCTTGCTGCAGGAACTTATACACTGACCGTAAGCTATGATCCGATGGGAGAAAGCTATGTGCAGGGGGATGAAAACGAGGCAGCGAATACAACAGAACTTGCGTTAACAGTCCGTGTAATGGAAAGTGCGGCAGAAAATGAGAAGAAAGAGAATATTCCTTTTATCAAAGGAGAAAACGGCATTCTATGCAGATAAGCCTGAAACATGAGGGCGGGTTTGGCTTTGCCGCAACCCTGACGGTCAATCTGAAACCGAAGAACAAGGGGCTGTACGCAAACCTCTTTTACTTCAACCCGAAGGCAGAGAAAGGCCGTGATCAAGGTGCCGAAGAGTAAGTTGAAGTCCTACACTCTTTACGGAAGATACAGCTGCAACGAAAGAAAGCCCGGATACAGGGCTTTCTTTTGTTGCCAGAAAACATGGGATGACTTCATTGACATTCCGGGTACTCCAAAATATCATAAAATGATATAAGGGTCAAAAGTCAGAAATCGTTCCTGCTTGCAGGAAAAGAGTTCT
>CAMFDG010000001.1 GCA_945949045.1 uncultured Lachnospiraceae bacterium | reverse complement strand
ATGACAGATTTCGGTGCTTTTGTTGAACTTGCACCCGGAGTAGACGCACTTCTTCATGTATCCCAGATTTCACAGGATCATGTGGAGAAGCCGGCAGATGTGCTTAAGATCGGGCAGGAGGTTGAGGCTAAGATCGTTGACTTCAAGGAAGATGAGAAGAAGATCAGCCTGAGCATCAAGGCTTTAAACGCACCTGCAGAGGATGATGCTTCTGAATCAGAAGAGTAATTTGTTGTTTTGCGAAGGAGCTGTCGTTAGGCAGCTTCTTTTTTCATAATTAATTATGTAACTGTTTCAGGTTAGAACCTGGATAACGGTTGCTGGAAGGAGAAGGGGATCAGCGGATGTTTGATGATTATGAGAAATTTAAAAAAGATATTCTTGCTCTGACTAAAATTGATCTGAATTATTACAAAGAAAAGCAGATGCGCAGAAGAATCAACACCATTGCCACGAAACACGGATGTGAAGATTATGACACTTATGTACGGGTGCTTAAGACAGATAAAGAGAAGTTTAACCAGTTTATCAATTTCCTTACTATTAATGTGTCTGAGTTTTACCGGAACCCGGATCAGTGGAAGCTGTTGGATGAGAAAGTGATACCAAAATTGATCAAAGAACAGGGAAAGAGGTTAAATATCTGGTCAGCAGCCTGCTCCACGGGAGATGAACCCTATTCCCTTGCAATGGCCTTTTCCAGACATCTGCCGCTTTCCAGTATCCATATCACAGCCACGGACATTGACAAGCAGGTGCTTGCCCATGCCCAGGTAGGACTGTATAATGCCAAAAGCATTGTGAATGTTCCTGAGGATCTGAAGAAAAAGTATTTTACCAAAGTGGGAGAATCCTATCAGATCTCTCCGGAGCTTAAGCGCTGTATTACCTTTAAAGAGCACAATCTGCTTAAGGATGCCTATCCAAAAGATATGGATCTGATTCTCTGCCGGAATGTGGTCATCTATTTTACAGATGAAGCCAAGAATATGATCTATAAGAACTTTCACCAATCCCTGAAAAACCATGGAGTTCTCTTTATTGGAAGCACGGAACAGATCACGAATTACAGGGAACTAGGCTTTGAGCGGATGTCCAGCTTTTACTTTGAGAAAAAAGCCTGATTCTTCCTGGGAGAAGAAATATATTTTAAAATATGGTCGATGTAGCGTCGGATCATAATATCTGAGGAACAGAAATCATCTGTTAATTCAAAATAGGAGATTTTATCCTTATATCCCTCCCGAAATTCCGGCTGCATGATGCTTTCGTATTGCGGGAGGAAAGCTCCGCTTTTTCTGGTATAGCAGTTGCTGGCGTGGGCATTTTCGCGGTAATCCTTGTCCACGTAGGTGGCAACGCTCTTATGAACGGCCATATCCTCCTCCGGAAGATAATAATAATCCTTGTAATTGGGATAGAAGTAGTGCAGTTCTCCGTCGAATACCGGAACCCGTATGGAGGTGCGGGCCTTGCTGATCATCAGGTAGAAGCTGTCCTGCTTTAAGGAGATCCGTTTGGGAACCGGAAAGTCGTTTTGCATGGTGATAATCAACTCCTGGCCATCTGTACCATCAAATGCGTGATAGCTGTCGATTCGGGTGGAGAGAATCGTATACTGTCCGTTAAAAATCTCCATGTATGACAGGATTGGAAGAATATCGATCATATGGATCACATCCTCGTAATTATGAAGATGCAGAAGTCCTTCGGCCTCCTCGGAGGGGTGATGGATGTATTCCCGGTAGACGTTGATGAGCTCACCGCCGGTCTGGGTATCATCTCTGCCGATCCCCAGGAATTTTTCAATGGTTTTTTGTTTGTAGTTGGGCAAACGAAGAAGAAATTTCAAATCTGAGACGGATTTAAAAATGTCCAGGTAGGTCTTCTCCTTGAAGGATTCCTGCAGCTCATAGAAATCACACTTTGCTTTCAGATATGGCACGTCAAAGCCGACACCGTTAAAGGAAATGATGGTGTCGTATGTTTCAAGAAGCTCCAGAAAGGCAGAGAGAATCTGCTGCTCTTCGGTGGTATTTTCCGCAAAAAACTGGTGGGCGTAAATATATTTTCCGCTTCTTACTGCACAACCAATCAGATAGACATAGGAGCTGGCAGGAGAAAAGCCTGTGGTTTCTATATCAAGAAAGATGGAGTGCTCGTCAAATAGCTGATCTGTCAGTGCATCCTGACGGATGTACAATTCTTTTTTCTGCGTGTGTTTCATTCAAAAACTCCCCTTAACATTATGAAATCGGTCATCTGCATTTATTTTAACACATTTTTTTCTTAACGTCACGTACTCCATAGTGAAAAGATGACAGGAAGGCGTTTTATAGTTGTTAAATAACAGGGGGTTATGATAAAATTATTCTATAAAATCTAAAAAAGGAGATTGAACGATGAAAGGGTTAATGAAAAGGTTGTTGGTATTTTTACTGGTGGGTGTGATTCTGATCGTAAATAAAACAAAAGGGTTCACGCCCTGCTATGGCAAGGCGACACTTCGCATGTTGAATTCTACAGGAGCACCGAAATTTAAGACATCGAATAAAAAGATTGCAACCGTAGATACCGCAGGTGTAATTACGGCTGTTAAGGCCGGAAACTGCAAAGTGACAGCAACTGTGGGAAAACATGTATATACCTGCAGGGTGACGGTTAAAAACGCTTATTCCACACAGTCGTTGAAGAAAAATTTTACGCTAAGTGCGAATACAACAAATGGAATAGTAAAGTTTAAGATTGTAAATAAATACAACCATCCTATGTACATAGAGATTATAGGCAAGGAGGTTAAAGCAGACGGAAGTAATACAGGTGTTTCCACAAACTATAATGTTCCTGCTAAATCAACAATATACCGGTATTATCAGCTGTCAGCCTCCACATCAACTTTTTTGTTTGAGAAAAGAACCTTTAGTTATTCGAATAATGGTGGTGTAGGTCGGTGTATTTCCCCGAATAAATATATGGGATATGGGTACTCCACCTCGGATTATCTTACCTTTGCCAATAAAAAACTTGGCTTTCAGGTTTCTTCCGTGGAAACGGAGCCCTATGAGGATTGGTTCAGCAAGGGATGCAAGGTTTACATCAGTGGTAATTTCCATAATTCAACACCTGTCAATTTGGGTAGTACTTTGTCTGCAGATCTGTACACCTACATTGTATTTTATAAGGGCAGTAAGCCAGTTGCCTTTGCAACCATCGATAGATTTGATATTCCAAAAGAAGGTTCCGGCTCAGGGACAATTCAGATGGATCACGCGGAAGTGGACAAACTGCAGGACTGGGATGGTTCATATGATACCTATAAGATTGTTTCGGATCAAAAATCATTATTGCGAGTCCAATAGCAGGGGATTACGAACCGTGTTTATGTATTAAAAATTGTACAAAATGAAAAGTGGGTTCATTATTAGTGAAAAAGTGCTATAATTTAATAGATGTTATGTCAAAACTTATTGTGTTTAGACAAATTTAATGAAGAAAGAGGGCGCAAGAATGGGTTTGAAAACATTTAAAGGCGGTGTTCATCCTTATGAAGGCAAGGAACTTGCCAAGGATTCGCCAATCAAAGAGGTTTTACCCAAGGGAGAGCTGGTCTTCCCATTGTCACAGCACATTGGGGCCCCGGCAACTCCTGTGGTCGCAGTCGGCGATACGGTGCTGATGGGACAGAAGATTGCAGAGGCCGGAGGCTTCGTATCTTCTCCGATCTATTCATCGGTTTCCGGCAAGGTCACAAAGATTGAGAAGCGGCGTGTCGCTGTGGGCGATATGGTCAATTCCATTGTGATTGAGAGCGACGGCGAGTTTAAGGAGGCTGAATATCATCCGGTGGATGATGTGACGGCTCTTTCCAAGGAAGAAATTATTAACAGGGTCAAGGAGGCCGGCGTTGTTGGAATGGGCGGAGCCGGATTCCCGACACATGTGAAGCTTTCTCCCAAGGAACCGGATAAGATCGAGTATATCATTGCAAACTGTGCAGAATGTGAGCCGTATCTTACTGCGGATTACCGCAGAATGATGGAGAACCCGGAGGATCTGGTGGCCGGCATGAAGATTATTCTTCAGCTGTTTGACCATGCCAAGGGTGTGTTCGGCGTGGAGAATAATAAACCGGATTGTATTGCAAAGCTCAAGGAGCTTGTGAAGGATGAGCCCCGCATGGAGGTTTGCGAGCTGATGACGAAGTATCCCCAGGGTGGAGAGCGTCAGCTGATCTATGCGGTGACCGGCCGTGCAATCAACTCTAAGATGCTTCCTGCAGATGCAGGCTGTATTGTAGATAATGTGGAAACTATGATTGCAGTTTACAATGCTGTGAAGAAGGGCATTCCGGTGATGAAGCGTATTGCTACGATTACCGGTGATGCAATTACAAATCCATCGAACTTCCTTTACAGCATGGGAACTCCCTATACACAGCTGGTAGAGGCTGCGGGAGGATTTAAGACGGAGCCGGAGAAGATCATTTCCGGTGGACCGATGATGGGATTTGCTTTGTTTGGGCTGGATGTTCCGACGACAAAGACAACATCCTCTCTTTTATGCCTGACAAAGGATGCTGTGGCAGCCAATGCGCCGATCGCCTGCATTAACTGCGGCCGCTGCGTGGAAGCCTGTCCGGAGAATTTGATTCCCTGCCGTCTGGCCCAGTTTGGCAACACCGGACGGATGGAGGAGTTTGAGAAGTGGAATGGCCTTGAATGTATCGAATGCGGAAGCTGCAGCTATGTATGTCCTTCCAGAAGACAGGTAGCACAGTCTGTCAAGACCATGAAGAAACTTGTTTTAGCTGAGAAGAGAAAGAAAAAATAAAGAAAGAGGTGGATTGTTGTGAGTGAGAAATATCAGGTTTCATCTTCACCGCATGTTCGTGCCAAGGATTCCACAAGCAGAATCATGTTATATGTGATTATTGCACTGCTTCCTGCCAGTCTTTTCGGTATCTGGAATTTTGGTTTACGGGCTCTGATGTTAATTTTAGTAACCATTGCAAGCTGTGTGGTTTCCGAGTGGGTATTTGACAAGATTGTACATAAAAAGAATTCCCTTCCGGATTTAAGTGCCGTAGTTACAGGACTTTTGCTTGCATTAAACCTGCCGGTATCCCTTCCCTGGTGGGAGGCAGTGATCGGTGGTGTATTTTCCATTGTGATCGTCAAGATGCTTTTTGGAGGTCTGGGTCAGAACTTCATGAACCCGGCTTTAGGAGGCCGCTGCTTCCTTCTGATTGCCTTTGCTGCAGATATGACGAATTTCAATGCCTCCAGATATGAGGCATATTCCGGAGCGACGCCTCTTGGCATGATCAGGAATGAGGGACTGTCCTCTGTGAATGTAATGGATATGCTGACCGGTAAAATTTCGGGTACCATCGGTGAGACATCCGTGATCGCGATTCTGATCGGTGCAATTATTCTGATCCTTTTAGGAGTCATCAATCTTCGGATTCCGGCATCCTACATTGTTACCTTTGCACTGTTTATGTTCGTGTTCGGGGCACAGAGATTTGACGTGACCTATGTGGTTGCACAGCTTTGCGGCGGAGGTCTGATGCTTGGCGCCTTCTTTATGGCGACGGACTATGTGACATCTCCGGTGACTCCCATGGGTCAGATCATTTTCGGTATCTGCTGTGGACTTCTGACCGGTATTTTCCGCTGCTTCGGTGCCAATGCCGAGGGTGTTTCTTTTGCTATTATCTTAAGCAACCTTCTTGTACCGATCATTGAGAAGATTACCGTGCCGAGAGCATTTGGTGTTGTAAAGGAGGCAAAGAAGAATGAATAAACAGATTGTACATGACGCTTTGATCTTAACTGCCTTTACACTGGTTCTGGGACTGATTCTCGGTGTGGTATACGGAATTACCAAGAAGCCCATCGATGAGGCAAATGCACAGGCTACCAGAGAGGCCTATCAGGCGGTATTTGCGGATGCGGAGGATTTTACCCCGCAGGAATATGATAAGGATGAGGCAAACAAGATGGTTGCCGATGCCGGATACAGTGATACCATTGATGATGTGGAGACCGCTGTTGATAAGAGCGGAAATGCTTTGGGTTATGTCATTACGGTTACGGCTAAGGACGGAAGCCAGGGCAGTATTACTTTTTCCGTTGGAATTATGAATGATGGCACTGTCAACGGTTATTCCATTACCGATATCGGTGAGACTCCAGGTCTTGGTATGAAGGCTGAGGAAGAGGAATTCTACAGCCAGTTCCAGAACAAAAAGGTTGACAAATTCAGCGTTGTCAAACAGACGCCGTCCTCTGATGACCAGATTGAGGCAATTACCGGTTCCACCATTACCTCCAAAGCGATGGCCAACGGCTGCAACGCAGCTTTATATTACTTCCAGAATGCGTTAGGAGGTGCTCAGTAATGAACAAATATACAGAACGTTTATACAATGGTGTCATTAAGGAAAACCCGACCTTCGTACTGATGCTTGGTATGTGTCCGACCCTTGCGGTTACTTCTTCTGCAATCAATGGACTGGGCATGGGCTTATCTACCATGGTGGTGCTGATCTGCTCCAACCTTCTGATTTCCCTGTTCCGTAAGGTGATCCCAAATGGTGTGCGTATGCCGGCTTATATTGTCATCGTTGCATCCCTTGTAACGGTGGTTCAGTTTTTGATGGCAGCATATCTGCCAAGTCTGTCAAAGGCACTTGGTGTGTATATTCCGCTGATCGTTGTAAACTGTATCATCTTAGGTCGTGCGGAAAGCTATGCATCTAAGAATGGTCCGGTGGAGTCCATATTCGACGGAATTGGTATGGGGCTTGGTTTTACCATCGGACTTACCATCATTGGACTGATCCGTGAGCTTCTGGGTGCAGGAACTTTCTTTAATATGCCGTTCTTATCAGCAATCGAAGGCTTTACCCCGATTACCATCTTTATCATGGCTCCGGGTGCATTCCTTGTATTGGCTTTTCTTGTTGCGGGTATGAATATCATCCGCAAGAAGATGGCTGCCAAGGGCAAGCCTCTTGCAGAGCCGGCAGGCTGCCTGTCCGGTGACTGTGCACACTGTGGTCAGTCTGCAATGTGTACCGGAAAGAGTGCTGCAGCGGGAAAGACTGCTGACAGTGCAAAGCAGGAATAAGGAGGGGTAAGACATGAGTACATTAGCTTCATTAATGCTGATTGCAGTAGGATCTGCAATCGTGAACAACGTCGTATTAAGTCAGTTCCTTGGTATCTGTCCTTTCCTTGGGGTATCCAAGAAGACGGAGACGGCTGCCGGAATGGGTGGCGCGGTCATTTTCGTTATTACGATTTCTTCCTTCATTACCGGACTGATCTATAAATTTGTTCTTGCAAATCCATTTCTGTTAAGCAAGGGAATTGATCTGACCTATTTAAAGACAATCGTATTTATTCTTGTGATCGCAGCATTGGTTCAGTTTGTTGAGATGTTCTTAAAGAAGAAGATGCCGGCTCTTTACAAATCACTGGGTGTTTATCTTCCGCTGATCACGACAAACTGCGCGGTTCTCGGTGTGGCTCTTAACTGTGTCACCTATGAATACAATCTGCTGGAGAGTGTGGTTTACGGATTTTCTACCGCTGTCGGCTTCTTTATCGCAATCGTGCTGATGGCCGGTATCCGTGAGAAAATTGAGTATAATGACATCCCGAAGACATTTCAGGGTACAGCGATCGTTCTGGTTACTGCCTGCCTGATGTCTATTGCCTTCATGGGATTCTCAGGAATGATTTAGGAGGAAATGACGTATGATTACTGGAATTATTGCTGCAGCCCTTGTGGTGGGCTGTGTGGGAATTATTCTTGGATTTTTCCTCGGAATCTCCGGTGAGAAATTCAAGGTGGAAGTAGATCCCCGTGAGGAGGCAATTCTTGGGGTTCTTCCGGGAAATAACTGTGGCGGCTGTGGTTACGCCGGCTGCTCCGGGCTTGCTGCCGCCATCGCAAAGGGAGAAGCGCCTGTGGGACAATGTCCGGTGGGCGGTGATCCGGTAGCTGCCAAGGTGGGCGAGATTATGGGAGTTTCTGCCGGTGCAAGTGTGAAGAAAGTAGCCTTCGTCAAATGTGCCGGAACCTGCGAGAAGGCAAAGCAGGATTATGAGTATACAGGCGTGGAGGATTGTGCCGCTATGGCCTTTGTTCCAAATGGTGGGCCCAAGAGCTGTAATTTCGGCTGTCTCGGTTATGGCAGCTGTGTGAAAGCCTGTCCATTTGATTCTATTCACATCGTAGATGGAATTGCAAAGGTGGATCCAAAGACCTGTAAGGCCTGCGGCAAATGCGTGGCTGTATGTCCGAAGCATTTGATTGAGCTGGTTCCTTATGAGGCAATGCATCTGGTACAGTGCAGCTCCAAGGACAAGGGCAAAGATGTGATGAATGCCTGCTCCGTTGGATGTATCGGCTGTCATCTGTGCGAGAAGAACTGCCCGTCGGATGCGATTCATGTCATTGACAATGTGGCTTACATTGATCAGGAAAAGTGCAGTGGATGTGGTATCTGCGCGGAGAAGTGTCCGAAGAAAATTATACTTTAAAAAACGATAGGCAGGCAGGGCTTTGCGGCTCTGCCTGTTTTTGATGCACACATCCAAGAGAAACTGCCGGCTCATTTTCCGAAGGTGGTTATGAATGAGTGAATGTTCAGGAGGAGAGAGTGGTATGAAAAACATAAATATAAAATCTACGATAATAGCAGTCGCGTTTCTGCTGCTTGCTGTGATTTCCTGCTTTGGAATTTCGAGGGCGGCCAACAATATAGAGAACTATTCGAAGAGTACAGAACAGTTGGAGAATCTAAAGGGTCAGGCGCTGGGGATGACGACTACGGCGGCGGTGCTTTCTACGGCTGCAGCGGCAGTTCCGGGGGAGGCATTGTCTCCCATTGCGGACAAGCTGATTGATTTGGCCGGCTATATGGTGATCGTCTATGTGGCAATTGTTTTAGAAAAATATCTGCTGCCCCTTACCGGATTTGCAGCTTTTAAAATTCTCATACCCATTGGCTGTCTGTTATTTGCGGCTGGACAGATGCTGAAAAACCGGAAGAGTATGTTAAATGGACTGGCTCTGAAGCTATTTGTACTGGGATTTTTGATGTGGGCTCTTGTACCGGTAAGTGTTGGGGCAACTCAGCTGATCAATAAAACCTTTGAGGAGAGTGCAGCTGTGGATGACATCATATCGGAAACAGAATTGACTACGTCTGAGGCTTCTTCCGAAGAGGATGCAGCAATACAGGATAAAACCTCTTTTCAGGATAAGGTGTCTGGTTGGTTTTCTGAAGTTGAGGAAAATGTGAAAGAAAGTGTAGACAAAATATCAGATAATGTCAGTGTCAAAACGGAAGAATGGAAAGATGCATTAAATCGGATGATCGAGGCATTTGCAGTAATGATCGTCACGACCTGTGCAATTCCGATCTGCGTGTTGTTTGCTTTTACATGGATATTTAAGCTGGTGACAGGCATTCCGGTAAATGTAAAAATGCCGAAGGTTTCCAAATTACTGCCTAAGAAATAATGGGAAGGTTCCAAACCATGACAATATACGCAAGGCATTCAAATGATAAAATTCATATTCATACCGCAGTATTCTTAATTTTGGTAATAGGGATAAGCTGCCTGTTTTCCGGCTGCGGCACAGAGCAGAAAAAGGTTACGAAGAACGGCTTCTACTTTGATACCATTATTTCGATCACGCTTTACGGAACAGATGACATTTCCTACATTGATGCATGCTTTACCATGGCGAAGGACTATGAGGAAAAATTCTCCAACACCATAAAGGACAGTGAGATTTCCAGGATCAATGCAGCCGGGGGGAAGTTTGTTACCGTAAGCGATGATACCATCGAACTTCTCACGGATGCCATAGGATATGGTGATATCAGTCAGGGAAAATTTGATGTGACCATCGGAGGGCTGTCGGATCTTTGGAATATTTCTGAAATCGCAGAGAACCTTCCGTCGAAAGATAATGAAACGGACCCTTCGGTTCTGCCAAAGCAGGGAGATATAGCGCGTGCGCTTTCCCATGTGGACTACCATAATATCGAAATTAAAGGGAATCAGGTCCGACTGACGGACCCGGAAGCCAAGCTGGATGTTGGGGGCATTGCGAAGGGATTTATTGCGGATCAAATGCGGGAGTATCTGACGAAAGAGAAGATTACCGAGGGTGTGATCAGCCTCGGTGGAAATGTGCTGACGCTGGGGCCAAAGCAAACGGGAGACAATTATACCATTGGTATTCAGAAACCCTTTGCCGATACCGGAACAGCCATGGCATCCCTTTCCGTGAAGGATGCCTCTGTTGTGACATCGGGAATTTACGAGCGTTACTATCGGGTGGAGGGGAAACTCTATCATCATATTCTCGACACAGAAACCGGTTATCCGGTGGATAATCACCTGGAACAGGTGACCATCATCAGTAAAAGCTCCATGGACGGAGATGCATTAAGTACCGCCTGCTTTGCTTTGGGATTAGAGCAGGGAATGGAATTGATTGAAAAAACCGAAGGTGTAGAAGCTTTGTTCTTCACGGACGATGGCGCGTTCCATTGGAGTTCGGGGTTCGATGAGGGCAAAGATATACAGTTAAGAATTCTGGATGGGAAATAACATACTGTTCTTTTGGGTAGTTGTAAAAAGGAAGAAAGACTGATAAAATAAGATTGAAGTTTATCGTTTGATTCTTACATGAGGATAAATAAATGATACGAAAGAAGAGTATACAAATCTACCTGTTTTCTATTATTTGTATTCTTATTAATTTGTCCGGCAAGCTGATTGCAGAAAGTCTGGCTCTGCCCTTTTGGCTGGATTCTCTGGGTACGGCAGTCATGGCGTACGCCTTCGGTCCGGTCTGTGGCTCGATTGTGGGCGTGTCTGTCAATGTTCTCTACGCAGTTTTGTTTCAGGGACCCATCTGCTATGCATTGACCAGCCTGGTGATTGGCATTACGGTGGGAGTTTGCGCCAAAAAAGGATTTTTTAAGGATGCCTTTGGTACACTGTCTGTTGCGTTTCTTGTGACGATTCTGTCTGTTATTGTCTCGGCACCACTGAATCTGTTTCTTGCCGGAGGAGAGATCGGCAATATCTGGGGAGATTCTGTGGCTGCCTTTCTCACAGAGGCGGGGTGGAACCGGACAATCAGCGGTATCATAGGGCAGGTTTTTCTGGAATTTCTGGATAAAGTGATTACGATGCTGCTTCTGTTCTGGGGACTTTCTCTGTTGCGGCATCGGAGGACGATCCTTGCTTTTTTCCTTCTCTTATGTGTTTCCGTCACTCTTTTCCCGGCACAGGTCACAGCTTACGGGAAAACCGGTTCCTCTTGGGAACTGGAGCACTATGATTTTAAACGATATGTACAGACAATCTATAACGGGGAAAATGGTCTGCCGGGTGGAGCAGCCAATGACATTGCCCAGACCAAGGATGGTATTTTATGGATTGGAACCTATGGCGGTCTGTATCGCTACAACGGCAGCCAGTTTCAGTGGATGAAGGATTTTGAATCTGTTAAAACCGTTAACTGTATGTATACGGATGAGGCAGGACGCCTTTGGATCGGCACGAATGATGACGGACTCTCAATCTGTATTAATGAGGAGATATCCAATGTGGTAAATCGGGAAGATGGGCTTCCCTCGAATTCGGTCCGGTGTATCACAGAAAGCTCCGATGGTATGTACTATGTGGGAACTACGGATTGTTTGGTTGTCATGTCATTAAACAGTGGTTTAAAGGTGATATCAGAAATTCCTGAAGTGGTTTATGCGGACAGTATCAGTGCAGGGCTGGATCAAAACATTGCCGTTGTCACCAATCAGGGGGATTTCTATCTGCTGCAGGGGACGGAAATTGTGCTCCACAGGACGGTAGAGAGGGAAGGGGAAACCTACAATTGCTGCAGCTTTGACAGTTCCGGAAGACTGTTTCTCGGAACCTCCTCCAACCAGATTGAAGTTTATGAGCTTCAGGGTGAGAAACCTGAGCTGGTGGCGAATATTTCCTGTGAAGCTCTTGCCGGTATCAATTCCATCAGTGAGACAGAGGATGGAACGATCTTTGTCTGCGCGGACAATGGCGCCGGCTATCTTAATTATCTGATGGAATACTGTCCTTTGGATATCGGCAGCTTTAACAGCTCCATCGATCATATGATAAGGGATTATCAGGGAAATCTTTGGTTTACTTCTTCCAGACTTGGACTGATGCACCTGTGTCCCTCTGCTTTTTCTGAGCTTTATAAGGAAGCCTCTCTGGCTGAGCAGGTGGTCAATACCGTTACCAGATGGCAGGGAAATCTGTATATTGGTACGGATAGCGGACTCAATGTGGTGAAAGGTGACGGAAGCGGACAGGTTTCCTCAAGGCTTGCAGATCAGCTGGAGGGCGTGCGAATTCGCTGTCTGATGGTGGATTCCTCAAAGCATTTGTGGATCTGTACCTCTGACCGCGGCGTCTGGGAGGTTACCCCTGGTGGAAAAACCAGAATCTACGACAGCGCGAACGGAGCAATCGGTGAGAAATTCCGGTCTGCAATTGAACAGTCGGATGGCACAATTGTGGCGGCGGGAGATTCCGGTCTCACCTTTATTAAAAATCAGAAGGTGATCAATACGATTGGTTTTTCCGATGGGCTTGCAAATCCGAGAATTCTTTCTTTATATGAAGGGAAGGATGGAACCCTTTTTGCAGGATCCGATGGCAATGGAATCGCGGTGATCAAAGAGGGAAAGGTTACGGAAACCTTACAAAAGAAGGATGGACTCAGCTCGGAAATCATTATGCGCATGGTGGAGGATGCAGATCAGAACGGACTGTTTATCGTAACGGGAAACGGAATATGCTACATGGATGAGGACGGAAAGATTCGCCTGCTGGATCAGTTTCCCTATTTCAACAATTATGATCTGGTAGATAACGGAAGTGGCAAGCTGTTTGTATTGTGTTCCGCGGGTATTTATGTGGTGGAAAAGGAGGAGCTTCTTGCGGGGAGTGAAGTATCCTATGAACTTTTGGATTCCTCCAGAGGACTTCGTATGGAACTGACTCCAAATTCCTGGAATTATATGGCTGGATCGTCGAATCTGTACCTTTCCGGTGACCGGGGTGTGGTAAGTCTGAATCTGAACCAGTATGACGTGACGGAGCGCTCCTATCGTATGCTGTTAAAGTCTGTGGTGGTAGATGGAGAGAGTGTATCCATTGAAAAGGGTGAGCCAATCCATATTTCCAGTGGTGCAAAGCGAATGGAAATTAATCCGGAGATCGTAAATTATTCCATCAATAACCCGAGCATCCGCGTTCGTCTGGAGGGCTTTGACAAGGAGGACTATGTGTTGAAGCAGAGCGAAATGACCTCCTTTATCTATACGAATCTTCCTGCCGGAGAATATACGCTGCGGGTTGCGGTGCTGGATGACAGGAACAACAGCGTATTTGCGGAGAATACTTATCAGATTATTAAGGATAAGGAATTTTATGATCACTGGTGGTTTAAATTCTATCTTGGTATGGTTGCTGTGATGATGATTTCCTATCTCACATGGTTGTTTTTCCGTACGCAGCTTCAAAAGACACTGAAGATGCAGAAAATGGAACTGGAGCTGACAAAAAAGCAGCTGCAGATGGGAAATGAAACCATTATGACCATTGCGCAGGCTGTGGATGCCAAGGATGTAAATACCAGTAAACATTCTGTCCGGGTTTCTGAATACGCGGTAAAAATTGCTGAGAGGATCGGATACACCACGGAGCAGTGTGATGATCTTAAAAAGATTGCCATGCTTCATGATATCGGCAAAATCGGAATTCCGGATCATGTGCTGAATAAGCCGGACCGGCTGACGGATGAGGAGTATGATACCATGAAGTCCCATGTGGTGATCGGTGCTGAGATCCTGAAGAATTTTACATGGATCGACAATGTAACCGATGGCGCATTGTATCATCATGAGCGGTACGACGGACGCGGTTACGTACATGGACTTAAGGGAGAGGAAATCCCTCTTAATGCCCGTATTATCGGGATTGCGGATGCCTTCGATGCCATGACTGCAAACCGTGTTTATCGGAAAAAGCTTGATTTTGATTTCGTGTTAGAGGAATTGAAAAAGGGACGGGGTACGCAGTTTGATCCAAAGCTTGTGGATATTCTTCTTTCTTTGATTGAGGATGGAACGATTGATGTAGAGCAGATTTATGGTGCCTCTGGCAATAAGGAGCGATAAGAATGAAGAAAGATCAAATACGGAATTACGGAATGACATTGCTTGGTGCCGTGACTTTGATTTTGGTTTTGTCAGTGGCAAGCTGTCTGATCCATGGCAGGCAGGAGGACATCTCCATCAAGGTTGGTTTTGTCTACGTGGGAGATACCAGTACGGGATATACCAATAATTTTTATAAGGCTCAGCAGGCCGTTGAAAAGGAATATGGCGAACGGGTGACGACAATTGCGAAATTTAACGTCCCGGAGGATCAGGCAGAGGGCGCACTGCAGGCACTGGTGGAAGAAGGGTGTAAATTGATTTTTGCCACCAGCTATGGCTATGGGGAGAGTACGAAGGCTTATGCGAAAGAACATCCCGAGGTGCAGTTTTGCCAGGCTACCTGTGACAACGCGAATGAAGAACCTTATCTCAGCAATTATCATACCTTTATGGGAAGAATTTACGAGGGAAGGTATGTGTCCGGGGTTGCTGCCGGCATGAAGCTCAGGGAACTGATTGACGATGGGAAAATCACAAAGGATCAGGCCAGGGTTGGTTACGTGGCGGCCTATCCCTATGCGGAGGTAATTTCCGGCTATACCTCTTTTCTGCTGGGGGTTCGTTCGGTGGCTCCGGAGGCGGTAATGACTGTAAAATATACAAACACCTGGGGAGACTATCATCTGGAAAAGGAATGTGCAAAGGAACTGATCAGTGAGGGCTGCGTGATCATTTCCCAGCATTCAGATACTACCGGGCCGGCGTCCGCCTGCGAGGAAACGGATCGATCCCAAAATGTTTTTTTTGTAAGCTACAATGAAAGTATGCGGGATATAGCCCCGACCACTTACCTGACCGGCTCCAAGATCAACTGGGATCCCTATGTAAAAGAAGCGGTGCAGGCGGTTTTGGATAAAAAAACGATCGAGAAGCGTGTTAAGGGAACCATCAATGGAAATGATGCAGGAGCCGGATTTGAGGGCGGCTGGGTAGAAATGCTGGAAATCAATGATTTTGTTGCCGCAGAGGGGACCAGGAACCAGGTAGAGAAGCTGGTGGATGCTTTTCAGAAAAATAAGGTCCATGTCTTTCAGGGAGATTATACCGGTGTCGATTCGCTGGATTCCGAGGATACGATTGATCTGCATGAGGAATACCACGAAAATGAGAACAGCTCGGCACCTACTTTTCACTATATTTTGGATGATGTAATTCGGGTTGAGGAGTAACATGAGACTTGCTTTGTACTTTATCGTGAATCAGGGCGCCGGAACCGGGAGGACGGCCCGCCTTTGGAAGAAAATAAAACATATGCTTGAGGAGCAAAAGATTCCATATGAGGCTTTCTTTACGGAGTATGAGCATCACGCCACTGTCCTCGCCAGGCAGCTGACTGCAGCCGATGACAGCGCTTTGAAGGAAGCGGTATATCTTGTGGTGGTGGGCGGTGACGGGACTGTTAACGAGGTCTTGAATGGCATTCGGGATTTTGACCGGGTCCGTCTTGGGGTGATTCCCAGCGGATCCGGCAATGATTTTGCCAGAAATCTATGGATTCCCAAAAATCCGAGAAAAAGTCTTCCTATGATTTTGGAATGCATGGATCGGGAAATCCGTGACGGGATTCCTGCGCCTGCCATGGATCTGGGAACTGTGAGCTGGCCAGGCTGCGAAAAGCCCTGTATTTTTTGTATCAGTGCAGGAGTGGGCCTGGACGCAATCGTATGTAAAAAGGCGCTGCACTCCCGCATCAAAAAAGTACTGAATGCACTTCATCTTGGAAAGCTTACGTATTTGATTTTGACGGTTGCCTCATTGTTTACCATGGACACGGCTGAGGTGACAATGACGGGAGATGACCATACAGATAAATCCTTTCACAAAATGATTTTTGCGGCGGTGATGAATCTTCGTACGGAGGGGGGCGGTGTGCCTATGGCGCCGGCGGCAGTGCCCACCGATGGTTTTCTCTCTGTGGGAAGTGCCTCCGGAATTCCCAAATGGAAGACTTTTTTCTGTCTTCCTTTTCTCGTTGCCGCAAAGCAGGAGAGAATCCGCGGGTTTGAAATGACAAATGCAAAAAATCTGGTACTGGAATCGGATAAGCCCATGGTGCTCCATGCGGACGGGGAATACTGCGGGGACGTCAGAAAAGCAGAGTTTCACTGCCTGAAGGGACGGCTTAGGCTTTTACGATAACATTTTTTTTGATATTTCCCGTAAGATATGGTAAAGTAGTTGTTGGCAATGAAACAGATGAAAATTACGGGGATTTTGTAAATGGATAATAAGTTAAAATACAAGAGAATTGTGGTAAAAATCGGTTCCTCTTCCCTGACCCATGAGGGAACCGGAAGGCTGAATCTTTCTAAGATGGAGCATCTGGTACGGCAGCTTTCGGACCTTCACAATCAGGGAATGGATGTCTGTCTGGTGAGCTCAGGCGCAATCGCAGTAGGCAGGGCAGCGCTCGGTATAACGGAGCGCCCCAGAGAGATCTCTGCCAAGCAGGCCTGCGCGGCTGTGGGCCAGGCAAAGCTGATGATGGTATATCAGAAGCTTTTTTCAGAATACTCCCAGACTGCGGGGCAGGTGCTTCTTACGAAAAATACCATGGTCAATCCGGTATCCCGGGTGAATGCGAAGAACACCTTTGAGGAGCTGTTTCATATGGGCATCATTCCGGTGGTAAATGAGAACGATACGGTAAGCACCTACGAGATGCAGTTTGGAGATAACGATACTTTGTCGGCATTGGTTGCATCCATGGTGGGCGCAGACCTTTTAATTCTTCTCTCGGATATCGATGGACTCTATACCGATGATCCACGTACCAATCCGCAGGCAAAGCTTTTAAAACGGGTAGATACCATCAATGAAAATATATACGGCATGGCCAAGGAATCGACCGGAAGCGATGTAGGCACCGGCGGGATGGCAACCAAGCTGACTGCGGCAAAGATTGCTACTTTTTCCGGCGCGGATATGATTATTACCAACGGGCAGGACGTCCGGGTGCTTTCGGATATTTTTGCTGATGATTATACAGGAACCCTTTTTACCGCAAATCCGAATCCAAATTTTAATCTTGCAACATATATTATGGAGACATTAGGCTGATGACACAGGAGAAAATTGACCGCATTAATGAATTATACCGCAAATCCAAGGCAGAGGGGCTGACGGAGGCAGAGATGTCGGAGCAGGCGCTTCTGAGGAAGGAGTTTGTGGCTTCCGTGAAAGCGAATCTGAGAAGCCAGCTCAACAATATTGATATGGTAAATGAGGATGGCAGCGTGGAGAATCTTGGAGAAAAATATGGAAAGCAAACAAGAACTTCGTAAACGCATGAAAGAAGTCAGGAATGCGGTTTCCCCGGAGGAAAGAGAGTGTTTCAGCAGACAGATCGCTGAAAACCTGCTCCGTGAAACATGGTATTCCTCTGTGAAACATATTCTTGTTTATTCCGCCATCCAGAGTGAGGTGGATCTGACGCCGTTTTGTGAAGCCGCGGCAGGGGATGGGAAACGACTCTATTACCCCAGGGTCTTTGACAGGGAGATGGAGTTTTTCCGAATCGATCATAAAGAAATGCTTTGCCCCGGAGCCTTTTCCGTGATGGAGCCGGATACGGAATCTTATTCCTTAGAAGCCTTTCAGGATCAGGAGAATAGTGTAATGCTGGTCCCCGGGGTGGCATTTTCCAGAGAGGGATTTCGACTTGGCTATGGAGGGGGTTTTTATGACCGCTATCTTGCCAGGCACGGGAATCTCTATAAAATCGGGATAGGTTTTTCGGTTCAGATACTGGATCAATGGAGGCCGGAGGATTTCGATATTCCAATGAATGAAATTGTGACCGAATGTATAAAGCTATGTAACAGGTAGGAGAAAATGACATGGAAATAAGCTTGGAGCAATTATGTGAGAGAGCTCATGAAGACAGGATTCAGGTGGGCATGCTGGATTCGGAGATTAAGAACCAGACATTACTTAAGGCAGCCGATGCACTTTTGGCCCATGAAGCAGATATTTTAAAGGAAAATGAAAAGGATCTGGAGAGGGGGAGACAGAATCATATGCCCGCAGGGCTTTTAGACAGACTTGCCCTGAATCATGACCGGATTCTGGGTATGGCAGACGGGCTTCGCCAGATTGCATCACTGGATGATCCGATCGGAGAGGTGATTTCCATGAAAAAACGCCCAAATGGTCTGATTATCGGTAAGAGAAGGGTCCCCATCGGTGTCATTGGCATCATTTATGAAGCCAGACCGAACGTGACCGCAGATGCCTTCGGCTTGTGCTTTAAATCCGGCAACTGTGTCATCTTAAAAGGCGGCAGTGACGCCATCTGTTCAAATAAAGCTGTTGTAGAAGCTCTCAAAGAGGCTCTTTCTGATATGGAGATTCCCAAGGGAGCTCTGGGACTTATTGAAAGTACGGACCGGGAAACCACGAATCGTTTTATGAAAATGAAGCAGTATGTAGATCTTCTGATTCCAAGAGGCGGAGCCGGATTGATCCGCAGTGTCGTGGAGAATGCAACAGTTCCTGTCATTGAAACCGGAACCGGCAACTGTCATATTTACGTAGACGAATTCGCTGATTTAGATATGGCTGTTAATATCATCAGAAATGCCAAGACCCAGAGGATCGGTGTCTGCAATGCCTGTGAATCCATTGTGGTACACAAGGCTGTGGCAAAGGAATTTCTTCCAATGCTATACAATGCGCTGAAGGAATTTGATGTAGAAATGAGGGGCGATGATACTGCCGTAACATATCTCGGTGCAGAGCAGTCGCTGGTTGAAAGGGCCACCGAGGAGGATTGGGGAAAGGAATACCTGGATTACATTCTTTCCGTGAAGGTGGTAGATTCGATTGACGAGGCCATTGCCCATATTAATAAATACAACACCTCACACTCGGAGGCCATCATCACGAAAAATTATGATGTAGCCCAGAAATTCTTAGATGAGGTGGATTCGGCCTGCGTCTATGTCAATGCCTCCACCCGGTTTTCTGACGGAAATGAATTCGGTTTCGGTGCGGAGATCGGTATCAGCACCCAGAAGCTTCATGCCAGAGGACCTATGGGCCTTGAGGCGCTGACCAGTTATAAATATATTATATATGGAAACGGACAGGTTCGCCCGTAAGAGAGTTGTTTTATGAGAGATTTGGAAGCAAACATTTTATCCGGAGCGGAGGAGACAAAGCTCCAGTATGAATATATGGAAAAAGCGAAGAAGCTTGTCAGGGAACGGGAAGTTCAGGCAGGTCATAAGCTGACCTGCTGCGTTAAGACCTTCGGGTGCCAGATGAACGCAAGGGATTCCGAGAAGCTTCTTGGAATCCTGACGGATATCGGTTATGAAGAGACCGAGGACGAGCATGCGGATTTTGTGATCTACAATACCTGTACGGTACGGGAAAATGCCAACAATAAGGTGTACGGGCGGCTTGGATATCTTTCCAATTATAAGAAAAAGAACCCCCATATGATGATTGCCCTCTGTGGCTGTATGATGCAGGAGCCCTCCGTGGTTGAGAAAATAAGAAAATCCTACCGCTTTGTGGACTTGATCTTTGGAACGCATAATATCTATAAATTTGCAGAACTACTCTGCCGCAGTATGGAATCTCATTCCATGATCGTGGATATCTGGAAGGACACAGACAAGATCGTTGAGGATCTGCCGGTGAAGCGGAAATATTCCTTCAAATCCGGCGTCAATATCATGTTTGGCTGTAATAATTTCTGCAGCTACTGCATTGTGCCCTATGTGCGGGGCCGGGAGAGAAGCAGGGAACCGAAGGATATCATTCGTGAGATCGAAGGTCTTGTGGCAGACGGTGTATGCGAGGTGATGCTTCTGGGACAAAACGTGAATTCTTATGGAAAGAATTTAAATCCCCCCATGAGCTTTGCACAGCTGCTTCGCGAGGTCAACAAAATAGATGGATTGAAGCGGATTCGTTTTATGACTTCTCATCCCAAGGATCTATCCGATGATCTGATTCTTGCCATGAAGGAATGCGACAAGGTCTGTCATCATATGCATTTACCGCTGCAGTCCGGAAGCTCAAGGCTGCTGTCCGTCATGAACCGCCATTACAGCAAGGAACAGTATCTGTCACTTGTGGATAAGCTTAGAGCTGCAATCCCGGACATTGCAATTACCACGGATATCATTGTTGGATTTCCGGGTGAAACCGAAGAGGATTTTAACGAGACTCTCGACGTAGTAAGAAAAGTGCAATATGACAGTGCCTTCACCTTTCTATATTCCAAGCGGACCGGAACCCCGGCTGCCGCCATGGAGAATCAGTGTGATCCGGCTGAGGTTAAGCGGCATTTCGATGCCCTTTTGAAAGAGGTTCAGGAAATCAGCGCAAAGAAGGCCTGTGAGCTGGAGGGCAAAACCGTGGAGGTCCTGGCGGAGGAACAGAATGAACAGGACAAGTCACTCATCACCGGACGTTTGTCCAACAATTCTGTGGTGCATTTTCCGGGGACACCGGATATGATCGGCAGACTGTTCATGGTGAAGCTGACGGAATGCAAAGGCTTCTATTATCTTGGAGAAGTAAAAGCCGATGCATAAGCGCTTTGGAAAAAATGATCTGCTTTTTATCGGCGTATTACTATTGGCCTGTGGGCTGGTTCTTGAGGGCTTTCGGCTGATGAATCATACGGCGGGATCGTCGGTAGTGGTGACAAGGAATGGGGAAACGATCCTGACCTGCCCCCTTTCTGCGGATCGGAGAATTCCCATCGAAGATTCCGGCGGAAAGATTACGAATGTTCTGGAGATTAAAAACGGCAGAGCCAAAATGGTGGAGGCAGACTGCCCGGATGGACTCTGTCTGCACCAGAAAGCAATCTCCATAAAAAATGAGAATATAGTCTGTCTGCCCAACCGTGTGGTTGTTACGGTAACAGGTGATGACGGAGGCTTTGATGGATTCGCACAGTAGATGGCAGAAAACCGCATATTTAGGTGTTTTTCTCGCTGTGGCCATGATCTGCAGCTACATTGAGACACTGATTCCCTTTCACTTTGGAATTCCGGGTGTGAAACTGGGACTGACGAATATTGTCGTCATTTTGATGCTCTATCTCATTGGGGAGAAGGAAGCACTTCTTGTTTCCCTGCTTCGGATCGTGCTGACCGGCCTTTTATTCGGGAATATTTTCAGTATTGTATACTCTCTGGCCGGCGGAATCCTAAGCTTTCTCGTCATGGTTCTGCTCAGGAGAACGAATCGACTCGGGTGTGTATCTGTGAGCACTGCCGGCGGCATCAGTCACAATATCGGGCAGATTCTCGCTGCCTTGCTTATAATCCATGATTTTCATATCATGTTTTATATTCCGGTCCTTCTTGTGGCCGGGCTGATCACGGGACTTCTGATCGGTATTCTCGCCCAGGAACTGATTCTGAGGCTGACAGGACGATTGAAAAAGAAATAGCTGGAGAGTATTATGTACGCATATATCAAAGGAGAACTGACGGAAATACATACGGACCACATTGTCCTGGAAGCGGGAGGAATCGGCTATCAGATCTTTATTCCCGGACAGACCCTGCAAAGCCTGCCCCCTCTGGGGGAGGAGATGAAGGTCTATACCTATCTCTATATCAGGGAGGATGCAATGATCCTATATGGCTTTCTCACCCGGGATGATCTGGAACTGTTCTGCAAGCTGATCTCCGTCAGCGGAATCGGTCCCAAAGGCGGGCTGTCCATCCTGTCGGCGCTGGATGCAGATGATCTGCGATTTGCGATCCTTTCCGGAGATGCGAAGGCCATTGCAAAGGCACCGGGGATCGGTGCAAAGACCGCCCAGCGAGTGATTCTGGAGTTAAAGGATAAGATGTCCCTGGAGGATGCTTTCGAAAAGAAGGCAGAGCATGTGAAGGGAGCCGCATCTGCAGAGCCTTCCGTGAAGCAGGATGCGGTAATGGCCCTTACGGCCCTTGGATATTCCTCTACAGAAAGTTTAAAGGCGGTTTCTGCCGTACAGATCACAGAGGACATGGATGTAGAAGAGGTGCTTAAGGCAGCTCTCAAACATCTGTCACTGCTGTAAATCATAAAGGTGTAAAAACAATATGGCAAAACGAGTGATTTCCACCCAGATCCAGGAGGAGGATTTAAAGATTGAGACCTCCCTTCGTCCCCAGAGATTAGAGGATTATATCGGGCAGGAGAAAATTAAGAAAAACATGAAAGTGTATATTGAGGCTGCAAAGGCCAGAGGGGAATCCTTAGACCACGTGCTTTTTTATGGACCTCCGGGTCTTGGAAAGACTACCCTGGCCGGGATTATTGCCAATGAGATGGGAACTCATCTGAAGGTCACCAGCGGTCCGGCTATCGCAAAGCCCGGGGAGATGGCAGCCATCTTAAACAATCTGGCGGAAGGAGACATACTCTTTGTGGACGAGATTCACCGGCTGAACCGGCAGGTGGAGGAGGTTTTATATCCGGCTATGGAGGATTATGCCATTGACGTGATGATCGGAAAAGGCGAGTCTGCCCGTTCAATCCGCCTGAATCTTCCGAAGTTTACCCTGGTAGGAGCTACTACGAGAGCAGGTATGCTTTCTGCACCGCTTCGGGACCGCTTCGGTGTGGTCTGTCATATGGAATATTATACGGTGGAGGAACTTCGGACGATTGTTCAGCAGTCTGCCGGTGTTTTAAATATTGCGATTGATGAGAAGGGAGCTTATGAACTGGCCCGGCGCTCCAGAGGTACGCCGCGTCTTGCTAACCGCCTGCTAAAGAGAGTGCGGGATTTTGCCGAAGTAAAATATGATGGGAAAATCACTTACGAGGTGGCAGCCTTTGCGCTGGACCTTTTGGAAGTGGATAAAATGGGGCTGGATCAGAATGACCGGAATATGATTCTCACGATCATTGATAAATTTGACGGCGGTCCGGTGGGGCTGGATACTCTGGCAGCTGCAATCGGAGAGGATTCCGGGACAATTGAGGATGTCTATGAGCCTTATCTTGTGAAGAATAATTTTATCAACCGGACACCGAAGGGACGTGTGGCAACGGCTGAGGCCTATGAGCATTTTCAGCGCAGGCGATAAAGGGGGACATGTTATTGGATACGATACACACAGGGGAAAACGAAGATCGTAAGTTGATCAAAATGGCGAATCAGGCGAATACCATGCTGCTTTGCCTGCACATTTATCTGCTCTTGATGTTTGTCCTGATCTTTTTTGTGGTTTTTGTGGACTTTTTTCTGAAATTTGTTCTTCAGACAGAAGCAAGGCTTGTAGAGGCAGCCGGAAAAGATGCGCTTACCCACATGAATAACCGCAGGAGCATGCAGGAGATGATGAGGCAGCTTACAAGCGACGGAGAGCGGCAGGTTGCGTTTCCAAAAGGATAAGTTTATAATACAGAATAGGACGTAAGTGCAAAGAACGGAGGATACGTTATGTCAGCAAAAACAAGCGCCGAGGTTGTGATCGACGGCAAGGTATATACATTGAGCGGCTATGAGGGCGAGGAATATCTTCAGAAGGTTGCCGCTTATATCAACAGCAAGATCAGCGAATTTGATGAGATTGAGGAATACCGGCATATTCCGGTCACCACGAAGAATACACTGATCCAGCTGAATATTGCGGACGATTATTTTAAAGCAAAGGCTCAGGTTGAGAAGCTGGAGCGGGATCTTGAAAACAAAGAGAAGGAGCTTTATGATCTCAAGCATGATCTGATCTCCAACCAGGTTAAGACGGAAAATGCACAGGAATCTTTAAAGAAGCTGGAGACGGAGAACAAGGAGCTTCTCCTCAATAAAGCAAGACTTGAGGCGGCCTTGGAAGATAAGCTGCTGGATGGCAAACCGGCAGAGAAGGAGCACTGCAATCCATCTGCGGTGAAGAAAAAGTAAATGAGTATTTCAAATCATATGAATTCTACTTTTGAGCTGCTGGCACCGGCTGGCTCCTTCGAGGTTCTCCGTGCAGTGATTGAGGCAGGGGCAGATGCCGTATATGTGGGCGGCAGCCAGTTTGGTGCCAGAGCCTATGCCGGCAATTTTTCCGGAGAGGAGCTTCTGGAGGCTCTTGATTATGCGCATCTTCGCGGCAGGAAAATATACCTGACCGTGAATACTCTGCTTAAAAATGATGAGCTGGCACAGCTTTATGATTATCTTCTCCCATTTTATGAGAGAGGACTTGATGCTGTGCTGGTTCAGGATTTCGGTGTACTTTCTTTTATTCACAGTCATTTTCCGCTTCTTCCCATCCATACAAGTACACAAATGACCGTTATGGACTCTGAGGGGGCTGCGCTTCTTCAGAAGCTTGGCGCTTCAAGGATCGTTCTGCCGAGAGAACTGTCACTTGCAGAGATGAAAAGAATCCATGAGGAGACGGGGATGGAGCTGGAGGCCTTTGTCCATGGTGCGTTATGCTATTGTTATTCCGGTCAATGTCTTTTCAGCAGCATGCTGGGTGGACGAAGCGGCAACCGCGGGCGCTGTGCCCAGCCCTGCAGACTTGCCTATGAAGTGCTGGACGAAGCGCATAAGCCGAGGCGGGAAAGCTCTTATGTGCTGAGTATGAAGGACCTGTGCGGTTTGTCTGACTTAAAGCAGCTTCACGAATCCGGTGTGTATTCCCTGAAAATTGAGGGTAGAATGAAGCAGGCACCCTACGCAGCCGGTGTAGTGTCCTATTACCGGAAATATATCGATCTTTTTGAAACAGAGGAAAACAGGGCGCCTGTGGTAAGTTCTTCTGACCGGAAGGCTGTAAAATCTCTGGGCTGCCGTCTGGATTTTACCAATGGCTATTACTACAGGCAAAACGGAAAGGATATGATCACCTTCGAGAAGCCCGGCTATGAGAAAACCCAGGATGGGCTGGAGCAGGAAGTGGTGGAACGCTTTGTCGATCATCAGGAAAAACTGCAGGCAACGGGCTGCCTGAAGCTGCAGATCGGTGAAGCTTCTGTGTATGAGGCGTCCTGCCAGGGAGTCACGGTCTGTACCGTGGGACCTGAGGTGCTGGAAGCAAAAAATCGGCCTCTGACAGCGGATGAGGTAAAGACCCGCATGTGTAAGACGGGGGATACTTCCTTTGAGATGAAGGATATTTTGGTAGAGCTGGATGAGGCGGCCTTTCTGCCCAACAGTGCATTGAACCAGCTTCGGCGGGATACTCTGCAGCAATTATCAGATCAGCTTCTTTCTCCTTATTTCAGGAGCAGACAGGAAGTTTTTTTGGCAGATGCGGGAGAGCACAGCGGCTCGAAAGGGACAGAGGATATGCAGCGGGAATGTCAGATCTCCTGTCTGGTGGAAAACAGGGAACTTCTTTCGGAAGTCCTTGCTTCCCCTGTTGTGAAGGATGTTTATCTGGAGCTTGCCTCCTACCAGCCCGGTAAGGATGATGACAGGCTGTGTGAGGATCTGTCCTCAATTTCCAGAGAAGGAAAGCGAGCTTTTCTTGCCCTGCCGCGAATTGCAAGACAGCCGGCCAGAGAACTTCTTTGCTCTATGAAGCCATTTTTTCAGGATTTTTTGGTGCAGGGGGTTCTGGTACGTTCCTACGATGCACTTTCTATGGTCATGGAACAGTACAGGGAATATGAAATTGTGACAGACCATAATTTATATACCTATAATGATCCGGCAGTGGATGCTTTCCTGAAGCTGGGGGTGGCCCGGTGTACCCTTCCTCTGGAGTTAAACCGGAAGGAAATTCTGGGGCGCAGCAATAAAAACTCCGAGATGGTGGTCTATGGCTTTGCGCCTCTGATGACCAGTGCCCAATGTGTTCATGCCAATACCGGAATCTGCGATCAGAAACCAACGGTAAATTATCTGTCAGACCGCTACCGGGCACAGTTCCCTGTAAAAAACTATTGCAGCTGCTGCTACAATGTGGTATATAATTCAATCCCCACCGCACTTTTTCCGGCGCTTAAAGAGCTTCAGAAAGCCGGAATCAATCACTTTCGTCTGGATTTTGTTCTGGAGACTCCCAAACAGGTCCAAAAGATTTTAAAAACCCTTGAGGAGTTTTTGCAGGGTAAGCGTACTGCTTATCCGAAGGAGTGGCAGAATCATTATACCAACGGCCATTATAAAAGAGGGGTAGAATAATATGGTTCATCTCATTGTGGAATTATCGAAGTATCTGATGATTCTGCTGTTTTTAATCTATACTTACGAATGCTTTCACGTGTTCCGTTATCAGAAGGAGGAGGAGAGAAGGCATATTTATCATGTGCAGAGAGTGCTTCTGTTCGTGATTCATTTTGACGCCTTTCTGATCCTGTATCTGTCTACGGGAAACCGGCAGATGATAGGCTTTTACCTTATGCAGCTGATTTTGCTGCTTGCCATCATTCTTTCTTATCATCTGTTTTATAAACATGCGTCGGAACTGGTGTTAAACAATATGTGCATGCTGCTTTCCATCGGTTTCATTATTTTGACCAGAATATCTTTTGACCAGGCCTTTCGTCAATTTATGTTTGTATGTATCGGCTTTTTTGTGGCGCTTCTGATTCCGGTGATTCTTCAGAATATGTCACTGTTTCGGAAGCTGACCTGGGTGTATGTGGTGCTGGGAGTCGGTGCCCTGGCCGCTGTTGCTGTAGTGGGAAAGGCCAGCTATGGTGCCAAGCTGTCCTTAAGCTTCGGGGGTATTTCCATTCAGCCCTCCGAGTTTGTTAAGATCCTGTTTGTTTTGTTTATCGCATCCATGCTTTACCGGAGAAACGATTTTCGCCAGGTGGTTCTGACAAGTGTAATTTCAGCGGTATTTGTATTGATTCTTGTAGCCTCCAGGGATTTGGGAGGAGCCCTGTTGTACTTTTTCACATATCTGGTGATGATCTATGCTGCAACCCGGAGATTTGTTTATTTTGGAGCAGGACTTGCCGCCATGTCGCTGGCTTCGGTGGCCGGATATCATCTGTTTTCCCATGTCAGGACAAGAGTTCAGGCCTGGTCTGACCCTTTAAGTGTCATCGACAAGGGCGGGTATCAGGTGTGTCAGTCCCTGTTTGCCATCGGAACCGGCGGATGGTTCGGCCTGGGCCTGGGGCAGGGACTTCCCCAGAAAATTCCTGTGGTCACCAAGGATTTTGTGTTTGCAGCGATCTCGGAGGAACTGGGAGGGATTTTTGCCCTCTGCCTGATTTTGGTCTGTGTCAGCTGCTTTTTCATGATTATCAATGTGGCCATGAAACTTCGGGATCCTTTTTACCGGCTGACAGCAGTGGGGCTTGGAACATTGTATGCCCTGCAGGTATTCCTTACGATCGGCGGCGTGATCAAGCTGATCCCCTCCACCGGTGTGACGCTGCCTCTGGTAAGCTATGGCGGCAGTTCTCTGCTATCCACCATGATCGTCTTCGGCATTATCCAGGGGCTTTATATCATGCAGTTTGATGACCGTCTTAAAAAGAAAGAAATGAATCAGAAGGGAGGACGGGGCCGTGTCAAGAGAGAAAGAAAAAGCTAAAGAGAAAAGCAGGGGAAAGAACAAAGAATTTCTTGTGATCATGTACCTGTTCTTTTTCCTGTTTCTTGCATTGATCGCATACTTTGTATATTTTCAGGTGTATAAAAGCGAAGCCTTTATCAACAGCCCCTACAATTCCCTGCAGGATCTTTTTTCCGAACATGTCATTCGCGGGGATATCATTTCCTCTGACGGCCAGGTGCTGGCCACCACCAGCGTATCCGAGGATGGAACGCAGGTGAGAAGCTATCCCTGCGGCCGTGAATTCGCCCATGCCGTAGGTTATGCGGTCAACGGAAAAGCGGGGCTGGAAAATCAGGAGAATTTTTCACTGCTTCGTTCTCATGAATTTATTCTGAAGCGGATCGGAGATGAATTTGCAGGAAAGAAAAGTCAGGGGGACACCGTGGTTACCACACTGGATGCAGAACTCCAGAAAACAGCCTATGACGCTCTGGGAGGCTACGACGGTGCAGTGATCGTGATGGAGCCAGGGTCCGGTAAGATCCTCGCCATGGTTTCCAAGCCTGATTTTGACCCCAATACGGTTAAACAGGATTGGGATCAGCTCACATCCGGGGACAGCACGGTCCTTTACAACCGGGCAACCCAGGGGAAATATGCGCCCGGTTCCGTGTTTAAAATGTTTACGGTTCTGGAATACTACAGGGAGCATCCCAGGAAGTACCGGACCTATTCCTATGACTGCAGCGGAGAGATTACTGTGGATGGTCAGACGATACACTGTGCAGGTAACAGGCGGCATGGGCAGGAGGATCTGAAAGCCTCCTTCGCCAATTCCTGCAATTCCTCTTTCGCAAAGCTGTCCCTGTCCTTAGATAGAAGCCGCTTCCAGAAAACCTGTGACGGCCTTCTGTTCAACAAAAAGCTTCCGATTGCCTTCGAGTCCTCGGTCAGCAGCTTCTCTCTGTCAAAATCTGATTCCAAGGCCATGGCCATGGAAACGGGAATCGGTCAGGGGAAGACCACGGTATCGCCTCTGCATATGCTTCTTATGGTCAGCGCGGTGGACAACAACGGCGTTCTGATGACGCCGTACCTTGTAGATCATGTGGAAAATGCTGCCGGGAGCAGGGTGAGCTCCACCAAGACCAGGGAATATGGTACTCTGTTATCGGAAAAGGAAGCAAATCTATTGAAGGTCTATATGCGCTCTGTCGTAACGGAGGGAACCGGAAGCGCATTAAACGGCCAATCCTACAAGGCCTACGGCAAGACCGGTACCGCACAGGTATCGGATTCTACCGATCAGACCAACGCATGGTTTACAGGCTTTGCCTCCAAGAAAGGCTATGAGGATCTGGCGGTAGCTGTCATTGTGGAGGACAGCGGTGCAGGCAGCACCTACGCCGTGCCAATTGCAAAGAAGATATTTGACGTATATTTTAACAGATGATATACTAATAAAAAGTGTAGTAAATGTCACAGGAGGGTTTGCAATGATTGAAGCAACAAGCTGTGGCGGTGTGGTTATTTTTCGCGGAAAAATTTTACTTCTGTACAAGAATTACAGAAATAAATATGAAGGCTGGGTACTCCCGAAGGGGACCGTGGAACCCGGAGAGGAATATAAGGATACCGCTGTTCGCGAGGTCAAGGAAGAGACCGGTGCGGATGCAATTATTATACAGTATGTGGGCAAGAGCCATTATTCCTTTACTATTCCCGAGGATACGGTAGAAAAAGAGGTCCATTGGTATCTGATGATGGGCGAAAGCTATTACAGCAAGCCGCAAAAGGAAGAATATTTTGTGGATTCCGGCTTTTATAAGTATCACGAGGCGTACCATCTGCTTAAGTTTGCAAATGAGAAACAGATCTTAGAGAAGGCGTATAACGAATATCTGGATCTGAAAAAAAGTAATTTGTGGGGCACCCGTAAATATTACTAGGCTTCACGGAGAGGACAGGGCATGGAATGGTACCGTAATCTTTATGCGAGCGATTCTGTTGCACACAAAGTCAACCGGATCAAGTGGAAAATAAATCACAATGCAGGAACGGTATCCGTCTATGTGATCGCTTTTTCCTCGAATCCAAAGAATCTTTTGGATATCATTCCCGCATGGGAACTGATGCAGAAGTCTTATCCGAAAAAAAATATGAAGATCATTGGCCTTGCAAAGGGGTATCAGGATGCTCTGGAGCTGGTGCGCCTGATCATTGATGAAACCTATCAGAAGACCGGCACAGTGGATGTCAGGACCTATCTGAAGGAAGGCAGGGGCAGTCTATGAGTGTTTTTCTTCTGATTTTGAAAATCCTTGGGATCATCCTGCTGTCGCTGCTGGGCCTGATTCTGTTTCTGGTGTTTTTGATATTGTTCTGTCCCTTTGGCTATCGTGCCAAGGGCACCTTGCACCGGGAAGACCACGATGTTCACGGGAGAGTCTTCTGGCTGTTTGGTCTTTTGGCTCTCTGCGTGGATTCAGCAGTCGATTCAACGGATATATGCTTTCGCATTTGCGGGATACGAAAGGGATTTTCCCGAAAAGATGATAATTCGAGAGATTTTGAAGATACTAGTGAGGAATCTGATTCAGGCATAGCAGACAGACCGCTGGAAGCCCAGGAAGTAAAGAAGGAAACGGAGCGGAAGATCCCGGACCCTGATCCGGATGTTTCGTCACAGGAACATTTTTCGAAGCTTCGCAGGTTGGGCCGCAGGATCAGAGATACATTCCGGTCCGTAAAGAGTCTGTTTTCCCACCTCAGGGAGACCTGTCAGAAAATCACTTCCCTCTGGGAAAACGACAGCTGCAGGGAGGGCATAAAAACCATTGTACGTAAGCTCTTTGCTTTGCTTGGGAAACTAAAACCCTGTAAGCTTAAGCTTGCCCTTTCCTTTTCCACCGGCTCTCCGGACACGACAGGAGAGCTTCTCGGGGTTTTGTCCATGTTTCCCATAGGATACCGGAACCGCTGGCAAATCACACCGGATTTTGCCGCGGAGGAGGCATATGCGGACGGAATGTTTGATATAGGGGGAAGACTTTTCGGATTTCAGATTTTAAGGACAGCAATTGGAATAGTTCTTGATAAGAATTGTCGGAAACTATATAATAGATTAATAAGATAATAATTAGCTTGGGAGGTAGCAATCAATGGCAGATAACAGCTTTAATAACACAATTGAATCCCTGTTTAAGGGAATGGACAGCTTTATCACCACTAAGACGGTTGTGGGAGATGCGGTTCATATCGGAGATACCATCATCCTTCCGCTGGTGGATGTGGCTTTCGGCGTAGCGGCGGGTGCCTTTACCCAGGAGAAAAAGAATAACGGCGGCGGCGGTATGGGTGGTAAGATCAATCCCAGTGCAGTGCTTGTCATTCAAAATGGCGTGACGAAGTTAGTTAATGTCAAGAATCAGGACGGTGTCACAAAGATTCTGGATATGGTTCCGGATATTGTCAATAAATTTACATCCGGAAAGGGCGGGAGTGATTCGGATGTCATCTTCGATGAGTCCGAAAAAGATGATTCTGAGGAGACAAAAGAAAATTAACAGACAGGAAAGCATATATTATTAGTAATATATGCTTTTTTGGTGGAATTATGAAACGGGTCTGGGGTTATACGCTTTTCTGGTTTGGGGTTGGCATGCTAGTCATGTATATCATTGGAAGAGGATTTCTCGGCCTTCTCCTGATTGTAGGAGCGTTCCTGCTTTCCTATTTGCTATTTTCCTGTTGAGAGTGATTCATTCGCCAGCCGGACACTTCCGCAGGGAGCGCACGTCCGGGGGAGACACTCGAGATATTCCGAACCGTGTGCGAGTTAATGCCTTCAGACACTGAAGTGGGCACGGGAAATACACGTTCAAGCGTAGCGCGTTTGTATTTCCCGTGCCTGATAAACTCTGTGGATGGAGGCATTTACTCGCACTAGGTGAAGGAATCCTGAGAGTGTCTCCCCCGGACGTGCGCTCCCTGCGGAAGTGTCCGGCTGGCGAATGCATACAAAACACTAAAAAAAGAACCATCGCAATGCGACGGTTCTAAGAACTCTTGTGTTTAGGCTCTCTCAACTTTACCGGACTTGAGACAGGAAGTACAAACATATAACTTCTGTGGTACTCCGTTTACCTTGCAACTTACACGTTTGATGTTTGATTTCCAGACTCTATTGGATCTTCTATGAGAATGGCTGACATTGTTTCCGTAATGTACGCCCTTTTCACAAATTGCACATTTTGCCATGATTTTGCACCTCCTTGCTATTCATCATTCGCTTGTCTGTTTCAAGCTCACAACAAATGTATTCTATCAGATTCGGTTTTTAAATGCAAGGAAAAATTATAAAAAAATGAAATAAATCAGTATTTATTTACAATTCCGGGCAAAACGGTTATAATGATATTAACTATATGATGAGTTTTTTGTGTATTGAAAAATGATTCATCACTTTGGAGGGATAAGTATGAAGGGACAGATGGATACCCAGTATGGAAAAATCTTAATCGACGAAGATGTCATCGCTACCTATGCCGGTTCTGTTGCCGTGGAATGCTTCGGTATTGTCGGAATGGCGGCTGTCAATATGAAGGACGGACTTGTCAAGCTTTTGAAACGTGATTATCTGACGCATGGGATCAGTGTGACCATTGAGGATGAGAATCAGATCACCATTGATTTTCACATGATTGTAGCATATGGGGTCAGCATTCAGACGGTTTCCGAAAACCTGATTGAGACCGTGAAATATAAGGTAGAATCTTTTACCGGTATGACCATCAATAAGATTAATATCTATGTTGAAGGCGTTCGCGTCATTGATTAGGAGGATAAAAAATTGGAAATCACAAGCATCAATACAGAATTACTGTCCAGAATGTTTCTCGCAGGAGCCAAGAATCTGGACGCAAAGAAGGAGTGGATCAATGAACTCAACGTGTTCCCGGTGCCGGATGGTGATACGGGAACGAATATGTCCATGACGATTATGTCTGCGGCGAGAGAGGTAAACAGTCTGAACAATCCTACCATGAAGGAGCTGGCTAAGGCCATTTCTTCCGGTTCTCTCCGGGGGGCCAGAGGTAATTCCGGTGTAATCTTATCTCAGCTTTTCCGTGGCTTCTGTAAGGTAATCATGGATTACAACGAGGTCAATGTTTCGATTTTATGCGAAGCCTTTCAGCGGGCGGTGGAGACCGCATACAAGGCCGTTATGAAACCGAAGGAGGGAACGATTCTCACGGTTGCCAAGGGCGCTGCCGACAAGGCTGCTGAGCTGGTAAATGAGACTGAGGATCTGGTCGTGTTTTGTGACGAGGTGATTAAGCATGCGAGGTTTGTTCTAGATCAGACTCCGGAGATGCTTCCGGTATTGAAGCAGGCCGGTGTTGTGGATTCCGGCGGACAGGGACTGGTTCAGGTACTCTCAGGTGCTTATGATGCCCTTCTGGGCAAGGAAATTGACTATGAAATCGAGGGAACTGCATCCTCCTCCGTGGTTAAGATTTCCCGTGAGACCGAGCAGGAGATCAAGTTTGGATACTGTACAGAGTTTATTATCGTATTAAATCATCCTCTTTCCGATCGTGAAGAGCAGGAGTACAAGGCCTATCTGGAGTCCATCGGTGATTCCATTGTTGTGGTAGCGGACGATGAGATCGTAAAGACTCACGTACATACCAATGATCCGGGTCTTGCCATTCAGAAGGCTCTGACCCACGGTTCTTTGAGTAAGATCAAGATCGACAATATGCGTGAGGAACATCAGGAGAAGCTGATCAAGGATGCCCAGAAGCTTGCTGCACAACAGAAGAAAGAAGAGGCGGAGCAGGAGAAGGAGACAGAAAGCACACCGGAAGATAAAGAACCTCCAAAACCAATCGGCTTTATCGCAGTATCGATTGGCGAAGGAATGAATGAAATTTTCCGTGAGCTGGGAGCCGATTATCTGATTGAAGGTGGACAAACCATGAATCCCAGCACGGAAGATATGTTAGAAGCAATTGAAAATGTCAATGCAGAGCATATTTTTATCCTTCCGAATAATAAGAATATTATCCTGGCAGCCAACCAGGCCGCTGAGCTTGTGGAGGACAAGGATATCATTGTGCTCCCTACCAGGACCATTCCCCAGGGAATCGTTGCTCTGGTAAACTATATCCCGGATTATTCTGCGGAGGAGAACAAGGAAATGATGCTGTCCGAGCTGGATAATGTGAAAACCGGACAGGTGACCTATGCGGTTCGCGACACGGAGCTGGATGGCATCAAGATCCATGAAAATGATTATATGGGAATCGGAGATGACTCCATTCTTGCTGCGGGTACCGATTTAAAGCAGACAACCCTTGCTATGATCGATAAAATGATGACGGAGGAAGCTGCCATTGTAAGCATCTATTTCGGACAGGATGCCACCGAGGAGGCTGCTTCTGAAATTGGAGCACTGATTGAAGAGAAATATCCGGATGTTGAGGTAGAGATCAATGACGGCGGACAGCCGATCTACTACTATGTCATCTCGGTAGAATAATTTGGCAGGTACAGTTATGGATCTACACGCACCGATTACGGACATAAAAGGAATCGGCCGGAAAACAGAACAGTTATTTCAAAAGATGGGAGTATACACCGCCGGTGATATACTCCTTCATTTTCCCCGGACCTATATCCGCTATCCGAAGGCAGAGCCCATTGACGAGATGACCTCTTTTTCTGAGGAAAAGCACGCAGTTGCCGCAAGAGTCACATCCGTTCCGGTGGTAAAAAGCACGAGAAGCATGCAGATCACCCTTCTTACGATCGGAAGCAGCGGTCATCGGATCGAACTGGTCTGGTATCGGATGCCTTACATCAAGAACACCTTAAAAACAGGACAGTATTATGTCTTTTACGGAAAGGTTTCTCCCAAAAACGGCCGATACGTCATGGAGCAGCCGATGGTCTATGCTCCGGAAACCTATCAGCAGATAGAGGAGTGCTTTCAGCCGGTATACGGCCTGACCGCCGGAATATCTAATAATCTCATGCAAAAAACCATACGACAGGTATTGGATAGTGAGGTTCTTCTTCCGGATCCGCTTCCTGGTGAAATACGTAAACAATATGAGCTCTGTGAATACAACTATGCGATGAAGCAGATTCATTTTCCGGATTCCATGGAGACTTTGATTGATGCCAGAAAGCGTCTGGTTTTCGATGAATTTTTTCGGTTTATTCTGGGAATGCGCTGGCAGAAGGAGAAAATACAGCGGGCTGTAAACGGATTCGTTCTGCAGGATACAGCATTTGTCACAGACCTTTTGGATAAACTTCCTTATGAGCTGACCGGCGCCCAGAGAAGAGTGCTTCAGGAACTGATGGACAGTATGCAGGGCCCTTATGTGATGCAGCGTCTGATTCAGGGAGACGTGGGTTCAGGCAAAACAATCATTGCTTTTCTTATCATGGCATGGTGTGCCCACAACGGCTTTCAGTCTGCCATCATGGCTCCGACAGAGGTGCTGGCAAGACAACATTACGAGACCTTCCAGAGACTTTGCACCGACTTTGCCCTTCCGTTTCCGGTGATTCTTCTGACAGGCTCCATGTCTGCAAGAGAAAAGAAAGAAGCTTACCGGGGGCTTTCGGAAATGCCGAATGCCCTGATTGTGGGTACACATGCTCTGATTCAGGAGAAGGCAGTCTATTCCAATCTAGCCCTTGTGATCACGGACGAGCAGCACCGCTTCGGTGTGAAACAGAGGGATCACCTGGCGGGAAAGGGTAAAACACCTCATACGCTGGTAATGAGTGCCACCCCGATTCCCCGCACACTGGCAATCATTCTTTATGGAGATATGGATATTTCCGTCATTGACGAGGTTCCGGCGAAGAGACTGCCCATCAAAAACTGCGTGGTAAACACTGCTTACCGCCCGAAGGCCTGCCGGTTCATTGCTGATCAGGTACATGCCGGACATCAGGCCTATATCATCTGCCCGCTGGTGGAGGAGAGCGAAGGAATGGAGGCAGAAAATGTGAAAGATTATGCCTCCTTCGTGAAAAGTCAGCTTCCGGGAGATATTTCCGTTGGAATTCTCCACGGCCGGATGAAAAATGACCAGAAGAATCAGGTGATGGAACAGTTTGCCAAAGGGGATCTGAAGGTGCTTGTGTCCACCACGGTGGTAGAGGTAGGGGTCAATGTGCCGAATGCCACGGTCATGATGATTGAAAATGCAAACCGGTTTGGTCTGGCCCAGCTGCACCAGCTTCGGGGACGCGTGGGAAGAGGAGATGCCCAGTCCTACTGTATCATGATCAATACCTCAGACACGAAAACCGCCCAAAAAAGACTGGAAATCTTAAATCAATCCAATGATGGCTTCTATATTGCCAGTGAGGATTTAAAACTCAGGGGACCCGGGGATTTCTTCGGTATACGCCAGAGTGGAGATCTGGCCTTTACCCTGGCAGATATTTATCAGGACGCTTCCGTACTTCAGGACGCCTCTAAGGCAGTGACTGAACTTCTTGAAGAGGATCCCATGCTTCTTAAGGAGGAAAATCAGCTGATTAAAATACAGATCGAGGAATATCAGAAGGAACATTTGGATAAAATGACCTTATAAAGCAAACAGACCCCGTAGCGGGGTCTGTCTTCGCTTTTGTTTTTTACTGGTTTAGCTGTTTTTTCCAGTCATCTGCTTCTCCTGTGCCTCGATCATCTTTTTGACCATATAACCGCCTACAGATCCGTTCTGCTTTGCGGTGAGGTCTCCGTTGTAGCCGCTCTTCAGTGGAACTCCAAGCTCATCTGCAACTTCATACTTAAAACGTTCCAACGACTTTTTTGTACTTCTGTTTGACATGCTTTTCTTCCTCCTTTGCGCTTGTACTCTTGGTACAGTGATAGTATATGCAGGGGAAGGCAGCATATGCTGGAAAGTTTGACCGCCTTTTACAAAATCAGACAATTGAAATTTATTCGATCTGTGTCAAGCCGCTGATATCCGGATGGATGGTCAGGGAATAATTTGTGTAGTAGACCACAAAGCCCGGTGCGCTGCCGGCTGGTTTTTTTACATTTTTTTTCTGAAGATAATCAATCTCAATTTTATCGCTTTCCCTCCCCTTGGAGTAGAAACCGGCCAGTTTTCCGGCCTCCTCAAATACCCGGTCCGGCATCGGTTCATCCTTGTCATTTTTGACAATAACATGGGAGCCCGGCATGCCCTTTGCGTGAAACCACCAATCGTTCCCGTTTGCAAACTTGAAGGTCAGTTCATCATTCTGATAGTTGTTTCTGCCAATATAAATATCATATCCATCCGTGGAAATGTAATGGAAGGGTTTGCTTTTGATTTTTTCCTTTTTCCCCATGCGGTGTTTTTTGATAAAACCGTACTCAGCCAGTTCATCCCGGATCTGGATCAGGTCATCAGCGTTCACGGCGATATCGAGGGAATTCTGGATTGAGGAAAGATGATCCATACGGGCCTTTGTCTCTGCCAGCTGAACCTCCAGCGCCTCCGCGGTCCGTTTCAGTTTTCCGTAACGGTCAAAATACTTTTTTGCGTTTGCCCTTGCATCCAGTGTGGGATCTAAGGGAATACGGATTTCTTTATTGTTATCATAAAAATTTTCGCAGATCAGCTCCCTGGCACCGGGGGCAAGCCCATAGCCATAGACATTGATCAGTTCGCCATACAGCCTGTATTTCTCCCTCTTGGCAGAGTCCTTCATCTGCTTTTGCTGCAGCTCATATTTTTTGGCTGTGCGTTCTAACGTGGTTGTCACTACATGACGAAGATCCGCAGATTTCTGGTGGATGCGGTTATAAGCATTGCGCTCAGCATAAAATACCTCCAGAGCCTTTGATATACTGTCAAAGTGTTCCGGTGAAAGATCCCGGTACATGGTCAGCTCAAGGGCAGAAAATTCCACAGGCTGTTTGCCTTTCCGCACAATTACCGGAGAAAAATGTTCGGTTTTGATCTCTTCAAAATACCATGCAGCGTGGTTGCTGAGATGCCGGAGTTCCTCTTCACTGAAAGCTGCTAAGGGCTGATCTGCATCAAGGCCGGCCCGAAATACAATCTCTGAAGCTGCCAGTGGACTGATTCCTGAAAAGGAGGTATAAATGGCTTTTGCCGCCGTTACCGGAAGGGCACTTATCACCTCATAGATCTGTTCCGCTGAAACGGCCAGGGGATTGTATTTGTTTTCCTGGGTAGCCGGGATGAAATAGGGCTTTCCCGGAAGTACCTCCCTCAGGGAGCTCACTGCGGAGGATACCCGTTTGATGCTGTCAATAATGGTTCCGTTCTCATCGCAGAAAATAATGTTGGAATGTTTGCCCATCAGCTCGATGATGAGCGTCTTATGGCAAAGATCACCCATCTCATTCAAATGTTCAATTGTGATATTGATAATGCGTTCCATGTGTGGCTGGGATATTTCAATAATTCTTCCACCTGCAATGTGCTTGCGCAGTACCATACAGAAAGTCGGCGCCTGCAGCGGGCTGGTCTTGTTCTCGTCTGTCAGGTAAAGAAACGGAAGGGAGGCACTGGCAGACACCGCCACCCTGTGCTGCCCATCCTTTCCCTTGCAGGTAAGCAGCAGCTCGTCGTTTTCCGGCTGTGCGATCTTACTGATTTTGGTATTTAAAATCGTCTGGTTTAACTCGTGGACCAGACCGGCGATTACGATTCCGTCAAAAGCCATGTTACATCTCCTAATTCTTGTGATCCGTGTTGCTCCTACCATTATAATGCAACAGAAGAAAAAATCCAATGAATATTTGACGAACGGGAAAAGAAGCATTATAATAACCATATCTATGCATAAGTTCTATTTGGGAGAAAACGCATTATGATTAACAGCATGACAGGATTTGGGCGCTTTGAGGCTGCGGAGGGCAGTCGTAAATTTACCGTAGAACTCAAATCCGTGAATCACCGGTATCTGGATCTTAATATCAAAATGCCCAGGCAGTTAAATGCTCTTGAGAGCGGGATTCGTTCGCTTCTGAGGGAATATATCGAGCGGGGTAAGGTGGATGTCTATATCACTTGTGAGAAAGATACCCAGGAGGATGTTTCCCTTAAATATAACTCTGCCCTGGCGGCAACCTATTTATCCTATTTGAAGGAGATGGCAGAGGAGTTTCAACTGGAGAACGATATTCGTGTCAGCAGTCTTTCCCGCTATCCGGATGTCTTTGTCATGGAGGAGACTCCGGCGGACGAGGAGGAATTGTGGAACGGACTTGAGAAAGCTCTGCGGGGTGCCTGTGAGCAGTTTGTGTCTGCCAGGACCAGAGAAGGAGAGCATCTGAAGGCGGACCTTTTAGAAAAGCTGGATGAACTGCTGGAAAATGTGGATTTTATCGAGAGACGTTCTCCACAGATTATGGCAGAATACCGTTCCAGACTGGAGGACAAGGTAAAGGAGCTTCTGGGAGACCGTCAGCTGGATGATTCCCGGATCGCCACAGAGGTTACGATCTATGCGGATAAGATATGCGTGGATGAGGAAACGGTGAGACTTAAAAGCCATATTCTCGCCATGAAGGAGGCTCTGACGAAGGGCGGTCCTATTGGGCGAAAGCTGGATTTCATTGCCCAGGAGATGAACCGGGAGGCCAACACGATCCTCTCGAAGGCCAACAATATTGAAATCTCCGATGTAGGCATTAATATGAAGACAGGAATCGAAAAGATCCGGGAACAGATCCAGAATATTGAATAATCAGGGTCTGAATAGTACCACATCACAGAAAGGAATAGACAGATGCAGGAAAAGGGAAAGCTTGTTGTCATCTCCGGGTTTTCCGGAGCCGGCAAGGGAACACTGATGCAGGCTCTTTTAGAGCAGCACAAGGAGGATTATGCCCTGTCCGTTTCGGCCACAACAAGAAATCCGAGGCCGGGAGAGAAGGAGGGAATATCCTACTTTTTCGTTTCCGATGAACAATTTGATCAGATGGTAAAGGAGGATGCCTTTGTAGAATATGCCCAGTATGTAAACCACTCCTATGGGACTCCCAGGGCATATGTAGAGGAAAACCTTTCCCTCGGTAAAAATGTAATCCTTGAGATTGAAATCCAGGGAGCCTTAAAGGTTAAGGCGAAGTATCCCGACGCTATCCTGGTTTTTATCACAGTTCCTGATGCCCATACTCTGCATGACCGCCTGACCGGTCGGGGAACTGAGGAAGCAGATGTCATCGCTGCCCGGCTTGCAAGGGCCGGTGAAGAAGCAGAAGGGATAGAAAGCTACGATTATCTGGTAGTAAATGACACGATTGAACGTGCCTCAGAGCTGCTCAACACGCTGATTACGAATGAGCGGGAAGGGCAGGAGGAGAAAAATGACGCTTACCGTGTCAGTGCTAATATGGATCTGATCCGACAGATCCGGGAAGAATTAAAGGAATATTCGAAAGGAGAATAACTATGATACATCCATCTTATGTGGAATTAATGAAGGTCGTTAACGACGGAGCAGAAATCGGGGAGGAACCGGTGGTTAACAGCCGTTATTCCATCGTTCTGGCTACAGCTAAGCGGGCAAGACAGATTATTGCCGGTGCGGAACCCATGATTGAGAATCCAAAGTGCAACAAGCCGCTTTCCATTGCGGTGGAGGAACTGTACCGCGGAGACGTGAAGATCGTTCCGGAGGAAGAAGAGATTAACTAAGGGAAAGGGGAGTGACGCAGTCATTCCCTTTTTCAACTGTGAGGATGATATGAAATTATTATTTATTTCCCTGGGGTGTGACAAAAATCTGGTGGACAGCGAATATATGATCGGCTCGTTAACCAGTCACGGAATTCAGTTGACAGATGATGAAACGCAGGCAGATGTGATTATCGTCAATAGCTGCTGTTTTATTGGCGATGCCAAGGAAGAAAGTATCAATACCATTCTGGAAATGGCCCGGCAAAAGGAAACCGGCTGCTGTAAATCCCTGATCGTAACCGGCTGTCTGGCACAGCGGTACAGAGAAGAGATCAAGGAGGAGATTCCGGAGGTGGATGCCATCATCGGAACAAATTCCTATGACACGATCTGGGAGGCTGTGGAATCCACACTACAGGACCGGTTTTATGAGAGTTTCCATGAGCTTTCCGGACCGGTGCATATGAACGCCAGACGAACGGTTACCACCGGAGGTCATTATGCCTATTTAAAGATCGCGGAGGGCTGCAACAAAAACTGTACCTACTGTGTGATTCCCTCTGTCCGGGGCAGATACCGAAGCGTTCCTATGGATGAACTGATCACCTCCGCGAAGGAGCTGGTGGAAGGCGGTGTCAGGGAGCTGATCCTGGTGGCCCAGGAGACCACGCTCTATGGCGTAGATCTCTATGGACGCAAATGCCTGCATGAGCTTCTGGACCGACTCAATGAGATTAATGGACTGTTCTGGATCCGGATCATGTACTGCTATCCGGAGGAGATCTACGAGGAACTGATCGACTCCATGATAAAGGATAAAAAGGTTTGTCATTATCTTGATATGCCGATTCAGCATTGTAATGACAGCATTTTAAAACGCATGGGACGTAAGACTACCAAAAGTGAGCTGGTTCAAAGGATTGCCTATCTGCGGGAGCGGATTCCGGATATCACCCTTCGGACCACCCTGATCTGTGGCTTTCCGGGAGAAACAGAGGACATGCACGAAGAACTGATGCAGTTTGTCAATGACATGGAATTCGACCGGCTGGGCGCTTTTACCTATTCTCCTGAGGAGGGGACTCCTGCTGCAGAAATGCCGGATCAGGTTGATGAAAAGATCAAGGCCGACTGGCAGGCGGATGTGATGGAGCTGGAGGAGGAGGTCATTTTTGACAAAAACGACTCCATGAAGGGGAAAGAGCTCTACGCATTCATTGAGGGAAAGGTTGCGGATGAAAACGCCTTCGTGGGCCGTACCTACCGGGATGCACCGGGAGTGGACGGTTATATTTTTATCAATACCGATGAGGAGCTTATGACCGGTGATATCGTCAGGGTACGGGTGACCGGAGCTTATGAATATGATCTGATCGGTGAAATTGCAGAATAGGAGATTTGTCATGAATTTACCAAATAAATTAACATTGTTTCGGGTGATCCTGATCCCGTTTTTTGTTTTCTTTTTACTTGCACCTTATTTTCCGGGCTATGGAAATTATATTGCAGTTGCAATCTTTATCATCGCAAGTCTTACGGATTTTCTGGATGGTAAGATTGCAAGAAAATACAATCTGGTCACTAATTTCGGGAAGTTTATGGATCCCCTTGCGGACAAGCTGCTTGTCTGTTCAGCACTGATCTGCCTGATCGCTCTTGGCAGGATTCCTGCCTGGGTGGTAATCATTATCATTGCAAGAGAATTCATTATCAGCGGCTTTCGGCTGATTGCCTCCGACAACGGTGTGGTCATTGCCGCCAGTTATTGGGGCAAATTTAAGACTGCCTCCCAGATGATTATGGTCATTGTTCTGGTACTGAATATTCCGGGAAAGGTATTTTCCGTCATCGGTACCGTGCTTATTTATGTTTCTCTGGCGCTGACTGTCATATCACTGATAGACTATATCGCGAAGAACAAAGACGTATTAAAGGATCAGAAATAAAAAAATCCTTATTTACGATAGGAGGTAAGTATGAGAATCATTGCCGGAACAGCCAGAAGCCTGCCGTTAAAAACCATTGAAGGGCCCGATACCCGCCCCACCACTGACAGGATTAAGGAAACATTGTTTAATATCCTTCAAAACGATATTCCAAATGCCTATTTTCTTGATCTGTTTTCCGGAAGCGGACAGATCGGACTCGAAGCCTTGAGCAGAGGGGCAGCCTACAGTGTTTTCATCGAGAATAACCGCAAGGCAGCCAAATGCATCGAGGACAATATTGCTTTTACAAAATTCACCAAAAGCTCCAGACTTCTTACCACAGATGTACTCACCGGGATGATGAGTCTGGAGGGCAAATATACCTTTGATCTTATTTTTATGGATCCCCCTTACCGGCAGGGTCTGGAAAAGGATGTTCTTATGTATTTATCCCGATCCTCCCTTTTGAAGCCGGACAGCAGGATCATTGTTGAGGCTTCTCTGGACACCGATTTTTCCTATGTGGATTCCATCGGTTTTCAGCTTGAACGGATCAAAAAATACAAGACCAACATGCATGTATTTCTTCAACGTGTAGAGAAAGAACAGAAAGAGGGCTAGTTTTATGAAGAAAGGAATTTATCCGGGCAGTTTTGATCCTCTGACCTTCGGACATATGGATATCATCACCAGAGCTTCCTCCATTGTGGACGAGCTGATAGTAGGCGTTCTGAATAACAGCGCAAAAAATTCGTTGTTTTCTTTGGAAGAACGTGTTAGTATGATAAAAGAGATGACAAAGGATATGCCCAATGTTTCGGTGGCATCCTTTGACGGTCTTCTGGTGGATTTTATGAACGAGATTGGCGCTACTATCATTGTTCGCGGTCTGCGTGCCGTAACGGATTTTGAGTACGAGCTGCAGATTGCCCAGGCGAATCACGTTCAGGATTCCAATATTGAGACCATTTTTTTGACAACAGACCTCAAATATTCTTATTTAAGTTCCACCATCGTCAAGGAATTTGCTTCTTACGGCGGAGATATTTCCAATTTCGTGCCGGAGCAGTTTATTGATCGGATCTATAAGAAGTATGAGTGCAGGTAAGGAGAGATACAATTATGAGCAGTAAAATGGAACAGATCATTGATGAAATTGAGGAGTACATCCGCAGCTGTAAGAATTCTCCATTGTCCAATTCCAAAATTATTGTCAACAAGGATGAAATTGAGGAACTGATTGCAGAGCTTCGGTCGAAAACACCGGAGGAGATCAAGCGTTACCAGAAGATCATCAGCAATAAAGAGGCAATTCTTGCAGATGCCCAGGCCAAGGCGGATCAGATTATTGCGCAGGCCCAGGTGCAGACCACTGAGCTTGTCAGTGAGCATCAGATTATGCAGCAGGCTTATGCCCAGGCCAACGAGGTGGTTATGATTGCCACCAAGCAGGCCCAGGAGATCTTAGACAATGCAACCCGTGAGGCAAACCAGATCCGTATGGGGGCTGTGGAATATACGGATGCACAGCTTAAGGCCATTGAAGATATTCTTACCGGCTCCATAGAAGAATCCAAGACGCATTATGGTAATCTTCTTTCCTCACTTCAGGAATACCTGGGAGTTGTTTCCACGAACCGCGCACAGCTGGTTCCCCAGGAGGTGCAGGAACAGGAGCAGGCAGACGAGGAGGCAGCGTCTTCGCCAAAGCAGGAGACCGTAGAGCCGGAGGTAAATCAGATCTCTGATTCTGAGGAGTCATCGGAAGAATAATATAGCTGCGATAGTACCGGTCAGGGCAGCAAATACAAGCTTGGTTTTCAGATAATACATAAGCGGCAGTCGTTCCCTTTTCAGGAGGGAGGCCGTCTGGCAGAATCCGGACAGACCGTTCCAGGAGAGAAATACCAGAGCAAGCAGGTATTTTATCGACAAAGACAGGTTGGCTTTGGCCAGAAGTCCAATGCCGTTTGTGACCTCCAGGCAGCCGGTCAGGATGATTTTTGTCAGCTCGTTTCCCACAGGAAGCAGCCCTATCATTTGGGAAATGATGGAAAACATCATAACATAACCGCATATTCTGATCAGGGTCTCGAATCCGTTCATGATACCGGCGTCAATGATTTGCATGTTTAATCGGAATCTTGATGCCGATTTTTTTTGCAAAGATACCGGCTCCCCGGCCATGAACAGCCAGATCACTCCGGCTGCAAAGGGAATCCCGTACAAAAGCACATATGGAAGTGCTCCCGTGGGAAGCTGCAGCTGCTCCCGCAAGGCTGTCGTGACAAATACCGGACTCAGGTTGTTGGTAAAACAGGACAGAATCACTGCGTTTTTTCTGGAAATCTGTCCCTCATGGCAGCTGTCGGCAGCCAGCTTGCTGCCGATAGGAAAGCCGAACAAAAAGCCACAGAGAATGATATACCATTCTAATCCGCTTATTTTTCCTGCCTTTTTCTTTGCACCGCCGGCCGACGGAAAAAGCTTTGATGCCAGCACGATGTAGGAGAGGATACAGAAGGGGAGGAGCACCGGCAGAAGCTGCGTAAACCACAGAATCAGGCCGCCTCTTGCACCTTCCAGTGCCTCCTTTGGACAGAACAGGAAAAAACAAAGCATAATCATTATAAATAAAATACAGGCTGTCTTTTTCATGCTACTATTTTATGAGGAGAGATTCCCTCATATGACGCTTATTCAAGATGCAAAGGAAAGGTTATCTTATGGTTCGACTGGATAAGTTTCTTGCAGATGCCTCAGTTGGCACCAGAAGTGAAGTAAAAAAATATTTGAAGAGCAAACGGATTTCCGTTAACGGTCTTCTCTCAGTCAGACCGGAGCTGAAAATTGATCCGGATACAGACCGCGTCTGCATGGATGGAAAGCCGGTAAACTATACCCGATTTCTCTATTATCTGTTTCACAAGCCTGCAGGCTGTGTAACGGCCAGAACAGATGCCTTAGACAGGACCGTTCTGGATTATTTTCCGGAGGAGCTTCGCGGAAGACTGTCTCCGGTGGGAAGGCTGGACAAGGATACGGAAGGCTTCCTTTTGTTGACCAATGACGGCGTCTTGAATCACAGGCTGACCAGCCCGTCTTACCACTTGAAAAAGACTTACTTTGCAGAACTTGATCAGCCGGTACCGGCCGATGCTGTCTGGACCTTTGCTCAGGGCGTGGACATTGGAGATGACAGGCCAACGCTTCCGGCAGAGCTTTGTATACTTCCCTCCATGGAAAAGGACGGCGGTCCTGTTTATTCGGCAGAGCTCACGATCACAGAGGGACGTTATCATCAGGTGAAGCGGATGTTTCAGGCCATTGGCCTGAGAGTCACATACTTGAAACGGATATCCATGGGGTCGTTGACGCTGGGACAGCTTCCGAAGGGAGAATACCGTCTGTTGACGGAGAATGAAATGGAACGATTAAAACAGGAATGTGAAACGAGAGGGCTTTTACCATGACGTATGAAGGTTATCTGCCAATTTCTAAAGAGGATATGAAAGAGCGGGGGATCTCCCAGCTGGATTTTGTATATGTATGCGGGGATGCCTATGTGGACCATCCCTCCTTCGGTCACGCCATCATCTCCAGACTTCTGGAGGCTCACGGGTATACGGTGGGAATCATTGCCCAGCCGGATTGGAAGGATGACGCATCCATTTCCATTCTGGGAGAACCAAGGCTTGGTTTTCTGGTTTCTGCCGGCAACATGGATTCTATGGTGAACCATTATTCCGTTTCCAAAAAGAAACGAAGCACGGATTCCTATTCCCCCGGCGGTGTCATGGGAAAACGTCCGGATTATGCAACGGTGGTCTACTGTAATCTGATTCGCCATACCTATAAGAACACCCCCATCATCATAGGGGGAATCGAAGCCAGTTTAAGGCGCCTTGCCCATTATGATTATTGGTCCAATAAGGTGAAACGTTCCATTCTTTTGGATTCCGGTGCGGATCTGATTTCCTACGGAATGGGAGAACATTCCATTCTTGAAATTGCCGATGCACTCAATTCCGGAATGAACGTAAGAGATATTACCTTTGTTGACGGGACGGTATTTAAAACAAAGAAACGGGATATCATCTATGATGCCATTGAGCTTCCGGACTATGATGAGATCAAGGCTGACAAGAGGCTCTATGCCCAAAGTTTTTATACCCAGTACTGCAATACCGATCCCTTTTCCGGAAAGCGGCTGTTCGAACCCTATGGTGGAGCAGCCTATGTGGTACAAAACCCGCCTTCCAAACCCCTCACTACGGAAGAAATGGATGAGGTTTATGCATTACCGTACATGAGAAATTATCATCCGATCTACGAAAAAGCAGGAGGGATTCCGGCAATCCGTGAGGTGAAGTTCTCCCTGATCAGCAATCGTGGCTGCTTCGGGGGCTGCAGCTTCTGTGCACTTACCTTCCATCAGGGCCGGATCATCCAGACAAGAAGCCATGAATCCATTGTTCAGGAGGCCAAAATCATGACTAAGGATCCGGATTTCAAGGGATATATCCATGATGTGGGCGGTCCGACTGCAAATTTCCGTGCTCCGGCCTGCAGGAAGCAGTTGACTAGGGGAGCCTGTCCCACCAGACAGTGCCTGTTTCCAAAGCCCTGTAAGAATCTTGAGGTAAGCCATAAGGATTATCTTGAACTGCTTCGAAAGCTGAGAGAACTCCCGGGAGTGAAGAAGGTATTTATCCGTTCCGGTATTCGATTTGATTATCTGATGTATGACAAAGACAGAACCTTTCTTCGGGAGCTATGCGAACACCATGTAAGCGGTCAGCTGAAGGTTGCACCGGAGCATATCAGTAATCCTGTGCTCAGCCGTCTCGGAAAGCCGCCGGTGGAGGTTTACAACAGCTTTGTGAAAGCTTATAAGGATATGAATCAAAAGCTTGGCAAGGAACAGTATCTGGTTCCCTATCTGATGAGCTCTCACCCGGGATCTACCCTTAAGGAGGCTGTGGAACTGGCGGAATATCTGCGGGATTTAGGCTATATGCCGGAGCAGGTGCAGGATTTCTATCCGACCCCCTCCACGATTTCTACCTGCATGTATTATACCGGACTGGACACGAGAACCATGGAGCCTGTCTATGTGGCCACCAACCCTCACGAAAAGGCCATGCAGCGGGCCTTGATCCAATACCGGAATCCGAAGAATTATGATCTGGTACATGAGGCTCTGATAAAGGCACACCGGGAGGATCTGATCGGCTATGATAAGAAATGCCTGATCCGCCCAAGACACCATAACGCCGGAAAACAACGACCGGATGCCGTTCGAAAAAAATCTACGGCCGGGAAAACGCGAAAGAAGAAGACAATCCGCAACATTCACAGTAAAAAGAAATAAGAAGGGAAACCGGATATGAGAGAGTTTATCATTGGCAGCAATGAGGAAAACCAGCGGTTTGACAAATACTTAAAGAAACTTCTGCCCAATGCATCCGCCGGCTTTCTTTACAAAATGCTCCGCAAGAAAAATATCACACTGGAGGATAAAAAAGCAGATGGAAAAGAACTGCTCCATAAAGGGCAGAGGGTTAAAATTTTTTTCAGTGATGAGACACTCCTCAAATTCATGCAGGATACGAAAGGTCTTGAAGATGAATGTGTTAAGCTTAAGGGACTGCCCATGAAGGGGCTTAAAGTTGTTTATGAGGATGAGGATATCCTCATTGCAGATAAGCCATACAATATGCTTTCCCAGAAGGCGAAGCCGGAGGATCTCAGTGCCAATGAATATCTTCTGGGCTATCTGCTTCGAAGCGGCGCTGTTTCTAAAGAGAGCCTTTTGACCTTTCGTCCCTCCGTCTGCAACCGGCTGGACCGCAATACCACGGGACTCCTTTTGATGGGCAAATCCCTCGCCGGTTCGCAGAAACTGTCAGAGGAGCTGCGGGATCGTTCGGTAAAGAAGTATTACTGTGCAGTTGTGCTGGGGGCAGTTACGGAGGAAGCTCGTTTATCCGGCTGGCTCACAAAGGATGTGTCCACCAATCAGGTACGGATTCTGGACAGGGAAAAACCGGATTCTGTTCCCGTGAAAACTGCTTACAAGCCCTTAAAGTTGAAGGCGCGTGCTTTCGGGGAGGAAGCGGTTACCCTGCTTGAAATACACCTGATCACCGGTCGTACGCATCAGATCCGCGCACATCTGGCTTCCATTGGTCATCCGATTATCGGAGATATGAAGTACGGTGATCCAAAAGCCAACCGATACTATTATGAACAGCTTCAGGTGAACCATCAGCTTCTTCATGCTTACCGTCTGGAATTTCCGGACGGCAGAGTAATGAAAGCACCGATACCAGATATCTTTCAAAGGCTTCTTTAGGAAATTGTTATTTTAAATCTTTTTAATTTATTGTATAATAGGGAGAGTTGTTTCATGCCAACATGGAATTCCAGAGGCCTTCGGGGATCGACGCTTGAGGACCTTTTGAACCGAACCAATGAGAAATATGCCGAGCATGGCCTGGCACTGATCCAGAAGATACCGACGCCGATTACCCCTATCAATATCGACAAGGAGACAAGACACATCACACTTGCTTATTTTGACCAGAAAAGTACGGTAGACTACATCGGTGCAGTCCAGGGGATTCCGGTGTGCTTTGATGCGAAGGAATGTAATACGGACACCTTTCCCCTTGCCAATATTCATGAACACCAGCTTAAGTTTATGGCGCAGTTTGAAAGGCAGCAGGGGATTGCCTTTATCCTGATCTCCTTTACCCATCGGGAGGAATTCTATTATCTGCGCTTTATTGATCTTAAACGTTTCTGGGACAGAGCAGAGGCCGGCGGACGAAAGAGCTTCCGCTATGAGGAACTGGATCCTGCATTTTTTCTTCCGAGAGAGTCCGGCATTCTGGTGCCTTATCTTCCTGTCCTTCAGAAGGATTTAGACACAAGGGATTGACATCTTTTGGTTTTTCCCATATAATAGCAATGCTTTTGCTTTGATAGCGAATTATCACTTTACCACGAAGAAGTGAAAGAAGTATATTAAAGAGAGGAACAGTTATGACAGACCAGATGTTACACACCCCGGATGGCGTCCGCGATATCTATAACGGAGAGTGCAAGCAGAAGCTGCTTCTTCAGGACCGGCTTCACGACGTGCTGAAACGCTACGGCTACCGTGATATCCAGACACCAACCTTTGAGTTTTTTAATATTTTCAGTAAGGAGGTTGGCACCACTCCTTCCAGGGATCTCTACAAATTTTTTGACAAGGAGGGCAATACTCTGGTCCTTCGGCCGGATTTTACTCCTTCCATTGCCAGAAGTGCAGCGAAATACTATACCGAGGAGGACATGCCGGTTAAACTCAGCTACATGGGCAACACTTTTATCAATTCCTCATCTTATCAGGGAAGATTAAAGGAGACCACCCAGTGTGGTGCTGAGCTGATCGGTGACGGCAGTGTGGCTGCCGATGCGGAAATTCTTGCCATGGTGGTGGACTGCCTCACCGGCAGCGGTCTTAAGGAATTCCAGATCTCAGTGGGACATGCCCGTTTTTTCCAGGGAATTGTAGAGGCTGCCGGCCTTGGCGAGGAGCAGGAGGATCAACTGCGCAGTCTTCTGTCCAACAAGAATTTTCTTGGCGTAGAGGAATTCGCAGAGCAGCTGGATTTGTCTGATGAACTGAAAGAGCTTATGCTGATGCTGGGAAGCTTTGAAACGGCAGCGGAGGAGCTGTCTGATGCAGAGAAGCTTGCGGCAGCATATCCCAGGATTCTTTCTGCCATCCGTGAGCTGGAAGAGCTGGGCTCTTACTTAAAGCTATACGGCATTGAGAAATATATTTCCTTTGAACTTGGAATCATCAGCAGCTATCATTATTATACCGGCATTATTTTTGCAGGCTACACCTTTGGTACCGGAGAGCCGGTAGTGCGGGGAGGCCGCTATGACAGGCTTCTGACTTATTTTGGGAAAAATGCGCCTTCCATCGGTTTTGCCATTGTGGTTGACCAGCTTATGGCAGCCCTTTCCAGGCAAAAGATTTTTCTTACCGTACCGGAGGAAAGCATTCTCCTTATCTACCGGAAAGAAAAGATTGAACCGGCCATCAGGAAGGCACAGAAGCTGAGACAACAGGGAAAGATTGTCACCCTGATCCCGGTACTTGAGGGACAGCAAAAGGAATATTATATCAACTATGCAATGAAGAACCATATTGCAAAGGTTGACTTTATGGATGAACAGGCATAGGAGATTGGAAGGATATGGAAGAAAAAAGATATTTAACCTTTGCGTTGGGCAAGGGACGTCTTGCAAAAAAGACCATAGAATTATTTGAAAAGATTGGAATCACCTGTCAGGAGATGAAAGATCCGGACACCAGAAAGCTTATTTTTGTCAATGAGGAGCTGAAGCTGCGCTTTTTCCTTGCAAAAGGTCCTGATGTGCCGACCTACGTGGAATACGGAGCTGCCGATATCGGTGTTGTCGGCAAGGATACCATCCTGGAGGAGGGACGCAATATCTATGAGGTTCTGGATCTGGGCTTTGGCAAGTGTAAAATGTGTATCTGCGGCCCTGAGAGTGCGTTAGACCTTTTGCAGCACCACGAGCAGATCCGGGTTGCCACCAAGTATCCCCGTATTGCCAGAGACTATTTTTACAACAAAAAGCATCAGACGGTGGAGATCATCAAGTTGAACGGCTCTATTGAGTTAGCTCCTATCGTTGGGCTTTCTGAGGTCATCTGTGATATTGTGGAGACCGGAACCACATTACGCGAGAATGGACTTACGGTGTTAGAAGAAGTATGTCCGCTTTCTGCCCGCGTGGTTGTCAACCAGGTTAGCATGAAGATGGAAAATGAGCGGATCACGAAGCTGATTCGTGATTTAAAAACGGTTATTTAGGGAGGAACATCATGAGAATACAGAAACTCACAGCAGACAGCAAGCAGGATATTTTAGAAAATCTGTTAAAGAGAAGCCCGAACAACTACGGCGAGTTCGAGGGACGTGTCAATGCAATCATTGATGAGGTAAGAAAAAACCGAAATCAGGCTATTTTCTCCTATACGAAGCAGTTCGATGGTGCTGATATCAACGAAGACAATATTCTGGTAACCGAAGAAGAAATCAGGGAGGCTTACGAACAGGTAGATGAAAAACTTCTCTCCGTCATCCGCAAGTCTCTTGTCAATATTAAGAAATACCATGAGAAACAGGCTCAGAATTCCTGGTTTACGACAGAAGACGGCGTGATTTTGGGACAGAAGGTGACACCGCTTGCCATTGCCGGTGTGTATGTGCCGGGCGGCAAGGCAGTATATCCCTCCTCCGTCCTGATGAATGTATTGCCGGCAAAGGTCGCAGGTGTTGACCGGATTATTATGTGTACACCTCCTGCTAAGGACGGCAAGGTTTATCCTTCAACGTTAGTTGCAGCCCATGAAGCTGGGGTAGATGAGATCTATAAGGTAGGGGGAGCCCAGGCGATTGCAGCCATGGCTTTCGGTACGGAGAGCGTTCCTAAGGTAGACAAAATTGTTGGTCCGGGAAATGTCTATGTGGCTTTGGCCAAAAAGGCGGTATTCGGTTATGTAAGCATTGATTCCATCGCCGGACCAAGCGAAATTCTGGTTCTTGCTGATGAGACAGCCAATCCGCGCTATGTAGCTGCGGATCTGCTTTCTCAGGCGGAGCATGACGAGATGGCATCTGCCATTTTGATTACCACCAGTGAAGAACTGGCCAGGAAGGTTTCCGCCGAAGTGGATCAGTTTGTGGCAGGGCTTTCCAGAAAAGAGATTATCCGGAAATCTCTGGATAATTACGGCTATATTCTTGTGGCTGAGAATATGGAGGATGCCATTGATGCGGTGAACGAAATTGCTTCCGAACACATGGAAATTGTAACAAAGGATCCCTTCCATGTGATGACAAAGATTCGCAATGCCGGTGCAATCTTCATCGGAGAATATTCCTCAGAACCATTAGGAGATTATTTTGCCGGTCCGAACCATGTGCTTCCCACCAACGGAACTGCCAAGTTCTTCTCGGCGCTCTCTGTAGATGACTTCATCAAGAAGTCCAGCATTATTTCCTACTCAAAGGAGGCACTTGAGAAGGTTCACGAGGATATTGAACAATTTGCGGAATGTGAGAAGCTGACAGCTCACGCGAATTCCATTCGCGTCCGCTTTGAGAAATAAGAATAAATAGGGAATAGGAGGCACAGGATATGTCTGACAGAACAGCAAAACAGCAAAGAACAACAAAAGAAACCGATATCAGCGTCAGCCTGAATCTGGATGGCACCGGAAAATCCGTTATTGATACCGGAATCGGCTTTTTTAACCATATGCTGGAGGGATTCTCCAGACACGGCTTTTTTGATCTTAACCTGGCCTGTAAAGGGGATCTGAACGTGGACAGCCATCACACCATTGAGGACTGTGGAATTGTGCTGGGGAATGCGATTCATGAAGCTCTCGGAGATAAAAGCGGAATCAAGCGGTTTGGCAGCTGTATTCTTCCCATGGATGAGACGCTTGTTCTGTGTGCTGTGGATCTCTCCGGCAGACCCTATCTGGTATTTGACGGTGAATTTACTGCAGACCGTCTTGGGGACATGGACACGGAAATGGTGCGGGAATTTTTCTATGCCGTCTCCTACAGTGCAGGCATAAATCTTCACATTAAGATTTTAAACAAGGGGAATAATCATCATATGGCGGAGGCGATGTTTAAGGCATTTGCCAGAGCTTTGGATGAGGCGGTAACGGTTGACCCAAGGATTCAGGGAATCCTTTCCACGAAAGGGAGTTTATAAGGAATGGAACAAAAAAACATTGTCGCAACGATCTACTTAAAGGACGGCAGAGCAGTCAGATCCATGAAGGATTTTACGCCGGTGGACTTTGATATCTATGAACTCTGTCAGCTCTACAACGACAGTGGGGTAGACAAGATTATGATCTTTGATCTGTCCACCGATGATGACGAGCACGAAAAAAATATCGGAACAATTAAGAACATTAACCGAAATCTTGAGATTAAGGTATGTGCCGGCGGCAACATTAACCGGCTGGAGGACGTTAAGAAGCTTCTTTATGCCGGGTGTCTTCAGGTGATCTTAAATGCCTCGAAGCCTTCCAGCGTCGGGCTTGCCGGAGAGGCCAGCGCCCGGTTTGGAAAGGACCGGATTCTGGTATCTGTCAACAATGTGGATTTTATTTTTAAGAACCAGAAGATCATCGAGGATACCTTCCACGAGGTTTTAGTACTTAATCCCAACATTTTGGATGCTCTGGAAAACCTTACGAATATTCCTTATGTGGTGACACTGCCGGAATTCAACTACGACCATGTGGTCAGCCTTCTGAAGAGTGAAAAGATCCGGGGCATTGCGGGCCCATACATCAACGATCCTTCCACGGATGTGATGAAGCTCAAATCCACACTGTCCAAAGATGGGATCAAGATGGACAATTTTGATCCGGATCTGCACTGGTCGGATCTGAAACTGAACTCTGACGGTATGGTTCCGGTCATCGTACAGGATTACCGTACGGATGAGGTGCTGATGCTTGCCTACATGAATGAGGAAGCCTTTTATACCACCATCAATATCGGTAAAATGACCTACTGGAGCAGAAGCAGGCAGGAGCTTTGGACGAAGGGCCTGACCTCCGGACATATCCAGTATGTGAAGTCCCTGACCGCCGACTGTGATTTCGACACCATTCTGGCAAAGGTATCCCAGGTGGGAGCAGCCTGCCACACCGGAAACCGCAGCTGCTTTTTCAACCATATTGTCCAGAAAGAGTATGTGGAGAAAAATCCTCTCAAGGTATTTGAGAATGAATATGAGATCATTAAGGATCGAAAGGAACACCCGAAGGAAGGTTCCTACACGAACTATCTTTTTGACAAGGGCATTGACAAGATCTTAAAAAAGCTGGGAGAAGAATGTACGGAAATTATAATCGCTGCGAAGAATCCGGACCCGGAGGAGATCAAGTATGAGATATCCGATTTCCTTTATCACTGTATGGTTTTGATGGTGGAAAAGGGTGTTACATGGGAGGAGATTACCAACGAACTGTCCCAGCGTTAAACGAGGTTCGACAATAGAACGAGGTATTTATGAGAAAGCTTGCTTTAAGTGATGAAATTTTAATGCAGGTGGAAAAGCCTGCCCGCTATATCGGGAATGAGTTAAACTCCGTTGTCAAGGACACATCGCAGATTCGCTTTGCGATGTGTTTTCCTGATGTTTACGAGATCGGTATGTCCCATCTGGGAATCCAGATCCTCTATGATATGTTTAACCGAAGAGAGGACACCTGGTGCGAACGGGTATACTCTCCATGGCCGGATCTCCACAAAATCATGAAAGAACAGAACATTCCGCTGTTTGGTTTAGAGTCACAGGAACCCATTAAAAATTTTGACTTTGTGGGCATGACTCTTCAGTATGAGATGTGTTACACCAATATTCTCCAGATTCTGGACCTTGCTCAGATCCCGCTTTTGGCATCGGAACGCACCGACAGCGATCCCATTGTGCTGGGGGGCGGTCCATGCTCCTACAATCCTGAGCCTATTGCAGAATTTTTTGACTGTTTTTATATCGGTGAGGGAGAAACCCAGTACAACCGTTTTCTTGATCTGTACAAAAGTATGAAGGAGAGCAGCTCCTATTCCCGTAAAAAGTTTTTACATGAGGCTGCCAAAATCGAAGGGATTTATGTGCCTTCTTTCTATGAGGTCAGCTATAAGGAGGACGGCACCATTGACCGCTTTACCCCTTTATATGACGATATCCCCGTTAGAATCAAAAAGCAGGTGGATATGGATCTGACGGAATCTGTGTATCCGAATAAGCCTGTTGTACCTTTTATCAAGGCAACCCAGGACCGTGCCGTATTGGAGATCCAGAGAGGCTGTATCAGAGGCTGCCGTTTCTGTCAGGCCGGCATGATCTATCGTCCGAACCGGGAAAAGGGATTGGACCGCTTAAAGGAGCTGGCACGGAATATATTGGAATCCACCGGACATGAAGAAATTTCCCTCAGTTCCTTAAGCTCCTCGGATTATTCCGAATTGGAGGAATTGATTCATTTTTTAATCGAGGAATGTAATAAAAAACATATTAATATTTCCCTGCCGTCTCTTCGCATTGATGCCTTTTCGCTGGATATCATGAGCAAGGTCCAGGATATCAAAAAGAGCAGTTTAACCTTTGCACCGGAGGCAGGTTCCCAGCGCCTTCGAAATGTGATCAACAAAGGTCTTACGATAGATGATATTCTTGGCGGTGCAAAACAGGCCTTTGAGGGCGGATGGAACAAGGTAAAACTGTATTTTATGCTGGGACTTCCCACGGAGACTGAGGAGGATATGAGAGCCATCCCGGAGCTGGCCAATGAAATAGCCGCTCTGTATTATGATACGGTTCCCAAAGAACAGCGAAATGGTAAGTGCCAGATTACCATCAGCACCTCTTTTTTTGTTCCCAAGCCTTTTACGCCGTTCCAATGGGCCACCATGCTGGAACCGAAGGATTATCTTGACCGGGCCAGGATTGTCAACGACCATGTGAAGGAACAGCTGAACCGCAAGAGCATCCGATACAACTGGCATGAGCCCGATGTGACCGTGCTGGAGGGAATTCTTGCCAGAGGGGATCGTAAAATTGCAAAGGCAATTCTTTATGTCTATGAACACGGCGGATTTTTTGATGCCTGGAATGAGTTTTTTTACTATGATCTGTGGCTGGAAGCTTTTGATGCCTGTGGCATTGACATTGATTTTTATACGAAACGTCCCCGGGGAGATGAGGAGATTTTTCCATGGGATTTCATTGATGTGGGAGTATCAAAGGCATTTCTTCTTCGGGAATGGAAAACTGCGCTTTCGGAAAGTGTGACCCCGAACTGCAGAATGCGCTGTTCCGGCTGCGGTGCAAGACAATTTGGAGGAGGTGTCTGCTTTGAAAATCAGAATTAAATTCCGTAAATGGGGCGTGATGAAATTTATCGGGCATCTGGACATGATGCGGCATTTTCAGAAAGCCATGCGCCGGGCAGATATCGACATCAAATACTCGGAAGGTTTTTCCCCGCACCAGATCATGTCCTTTGCGGCACCGCTGGGAGTAGGTCTTACCAGCGATAGTGAGTACTTTGACATTGAGGTGAATTCTACAATGTCCTCTGCTTTGGCGGTTGCAGCATTGAATGCAGTGATGGTGGAAGGCGTTGAGGTCGTAAGCTATGTACAGCTTCCGGATACCGCAAAAACAGCCATGTCCCTTGTGACCGCGGCCGATTATGCTTTAAGTTATAAGGAAGGATACGAAAGTCCTTACAGTGCAGAAGAGTGGAAACAAATTGTGGAAAAGGAATTTTTAAAGCAGCCTGCCTTTACCATTACGAAAAAGACGAAAAAGAGTGAACGGGAGGTTGACTTAAAAACCTTGGTTTATGATTTTTATGTTGAGGAGCAGGAGGGAAAGCCGGTATTTTTTCTGAAGGTTTCCACAGGAAGTACTGACAATCTGAAACCGGAACTGGTTGTTTCCAGCATATACGAGCGCATGGGGATTCCCTATCATGAGAATGCCATCCAGATTCACCGTCTGGAAGTTTATACAAGAGATGATTCCGGTAATCTGTTGCCACTGGATGCGCTGGGAACGGAGATTATATAAAGGAATTATCGTCTAATGAACCGAATTGTAATTACCAGAATCGAACACAGACAGAGTCAATACACCGCCTATATGCTTTTGGATGAACGGCGAAAGCTGCAGGAACTGCAGGTGTTCGAACCGGAAGAAAAATCTCTGATTGGTCAGATTTATGTGGGCTACGTTGAAAAGATCGTGCAAAACATCAATGCTGCTTTTGTCCGCATTTCAGACGGACAGAAATGCTACCTTCCCTTAAATGATGTGATCTCTCCTGTCTATACCAGAAAACAATCTAAAAAACCCGGTCTTTGCGAGGGAGATGAGCTGCTTGTACAGGTGGTAAAGGAAGCAGTGAAGACCAAAGATCCAACGGTCAGTACAAGATTGACCCTTCATGGCCGGTACTGTTTTCTGACGACAGAAAATACCCGCCTGGGAATCTCTCATAAACTGGACGAAAACAGCTCCGAAAAACTTCGAACCATTATGGAGAACCTCTGTCAGGGACACGAGGAAGAGGGATATGGACTGGTAATGCGGACCAATGCAGGGGAAGCGGGACCGTCAGAAATTGAAAAAGATATTCTTGAGGTTTTGGTCCAATATCATACACTGATGAAAACAGGTGTTTGTGGAAGACCCGGGGATCTTGTTTTTCGGAATATCCCCGGATATCTTTCCTTTTTGAAGGCAGCACCCCTGCGTAAGGTTGATCAGGTCCTAACGGACCAGCAGGAACTATATGAAGAAACAGCAGCCTTTATTCCTGCGCTTGTGACATCGGGAATTTTAAAGTACTATCAGGATCATACAGTAAGCCTGTCTACACTGTATCATCTGCGGGGCAGCATGGAAGAACTGCTGGGGAATAAGGTCTGGCTCGATTCCGGTGCGAATATTATTATCGAATCTCTCGAGACGCTGACAGTAATCGATGTGAACAGCGGAAAAAACCAGTCCAGAAAGCCGGAAACATTATTTTCTATCAACCTGGAGGCTGCAAAGGAGATTGCGAGGCAGCTTCGGCTTCGCAATATTTCAGGGATGATCATTGTGGATTTCATTAACATGAAAAGCGAACAGCAGCAGAAAGAACTGGTTCACGTGATCCGCGAGGAATTAAAACAGGATACAGTACCTGCTAAGCTTGTGGATATCACCAGGCTGGGGCTGGTGGAACTGACGAGAAAAAAGGTGTATAAATCCTTAAGAGAGACCTTATCCTAATATATCTGTCTTAACGGTTCAGATCCCCTCCTCGTAGATTCGTAAAACCGTGCGCTTTACGCCTTTTCTCGCTGCTTCGCAGCCTGTAACAAGGAGGGATCCGCATAGCGGGAGGATTCCTTATTACACACATTTTGCTCATATATGGAGAACGTATACATAACAAAACCGGACATATTTCCCACGCCCAAAGCATCATTTAACAATCAAAAAGTATGACTAATCTGTTTGTTTAATTTGCATGGGGTTCTGAATAGATACTATCTGTCAATATACGATGGAATTTAAAAAACATATGGAAAAAGCCAAAAAAGTGTTGACGGATCTATTAGCTTATGCTATGATACTCTAGTATGCCGCACAGTGAGGTAGAAGTCTGCGCTTGCAGCACCGTAACTGGCGAGTAATGATAAATAGGAGGTGCCATATGTACGCAATTATAGCAACAGGTGGTAAACAGTACAAAGTATCCGAAGGCGATATCATTACCATTGAAAAGCTTGGAGCTGAGGCTGGTGAGAAGGTTACTTTTGATCAGGTATTAGCAGTATCCGGAGACGATATGAAGGTTGGTAATCCGACCGTTGCCGGAGCAACTGTTGAGGCTTCTGTCATCAAAGAGGGCAGAGCGAAGAAAGTAATCGTTTACAAGTACAAGAGAAAGACCGGCTATCATAAGAAGAACGGCCACAGACAGTCGTTTACCCAGGTTAAGATTGAAAAGATTAATGGATAATCGATAGGAATTGTTATATGATCACTATAACGATTTTTCAGAACCAGGAAAGTGTGACAGGTTTTCGCTGCATTGGTCACGCCGAGTATGCGGAATACGGAAGCGACATTGTATGTGCAGGGGTTTCCGCTCTTGTGGTCAATGCCATCAATTCCATTGAAACACTGACCTCTTCAGAATATGATCTTAAGACCGATGAGGAAACCGGCCTTGTAGATTTTAAACTGAAAAAGAAGGCAGATCACGACACATCGGTTCTGCTGGTATCCATGGTTCTGGGCTTGCAGGGAATACAAACGAATTATGGGAATGAATATCTCATTATTGATTTCAAGGAGGTGTAGGACATGTTGAATATGAACCTTCAGTTTTTTGCTCATAAAAAGGGAGTTGGTTCTACAAAGAACGGCCGTGATTCCGAGTCCAAGAGATTAGGAGCAAAGAGAGCAGACGGACAGTTCGTAAAGGCTGGAAATATTCTTTACAGACAGCGTGGTACAAAGATCCATCCTGGCGTAAATGTTGGTATCGGTGGAGACGATACTTTATTTGCAAAGGTAGATGGTATTCTTCGTTTCGAGCGTGTAGGTCGTGACAAGAAACAGGCATCTGTATATCCGGTAGATAACGAGTAATGTAGAAACCCCGACTTTAAAGCCGGGGTTTTGCTTATATAATAGGAGTTCTTATGTTTGCAGATCGTGCCAAAATTATTATCAAATCAGGCAGGGGCGGAGATGGACATGTTTCCTTCCGCCGGGAAAAATACGTTCCGAATGGCGGACCGGATGGAGGAGACGGCGGCCGTGGAGGAAACGTCATATTTGAGGTCGATGACGGTTTAAATACACTCACGGATTTCAGACATCGCAGAAAATTTGCTGCTGAACCGGGAGAAGAGGGAGGAAAGCGCAACTGCCATGGAAAAAACGGAGCTGACCTGATTCTTAAGGTTCCGGAGGGCACCATCATAAAGGATGCAGCCTCCGGCAAGATCATTGCCGACATGTCCGGAGATAATCGACGCAAAGTGATCCTTCATGGTGGTAAGGGAGGTCTTGGCAACCAGCATTTTGCCACCTCTACCATGCAGGCTCCGAAATATGCGCAGCCGGGGCAGGAAGCCATTGAGATTGAGGTCCTTCTGGAACTTAAGGTGATTGCAGATGTAGGACTTGTAGGCTTTCCTAATGTGGGAAAATCGACCTTTTTGTCCAGAGTGACCAATGCGCAGCCGAAGATTGCCAATTATCATTTTACAACTCTGCAGCCGAATTTAGGGGTTGTGGACATGGAGGATGGCAACGGCTTTGTCATTGCAGATATCCCGGGACTCATTGAGGGTGCCTCGGAGGGTGTTGGTTTAGGTCATGAGTTCTTACGCCATATTGAGCGGACGAAGGTTATCATCCACATTGTAGATGCAGCCGGTACCGAGGGTCGGGATCCAATTGCTGATATTCATGCCATCAATCATGAACTTGAGGCCTATAATCCGGAGCTTTTAAAGAAGCCACAGGTTATTGCGGCCAACAAGATTGATGCAATCTACGGTGACGAAAATGAAATCATTGCATCTCTCCGCAGGGAATTTGAAAAGGAGAACATTGCAGTGTATCCGATTTCCGCTGTCAGCGGTCAGGGAGTACGGGAGCTTCTCTTTCATGTACGGGGGCTTCTTGAAAAATGTCCGAAGGAGGCAACCATTTATGAGCAGGAATTTGATCCTGCACTTGGTTTCTTCAAAGATGAACCATATGAAATCACCCTCGATTCCGACGGCGCCTACGTGGTAGAGGGCCCTAAAATCGAAAAAATGCTTGGTTATACCAATATGGACTCAGAAAAGGGGTTCCTTTTCTTCCAGAAGTTCCTCCGGGAACAGGGCATTCTTAAGGAGCTGGAGGAGATGGGGATTCAAGATGGAGATACCGTTCGAATGTATGACCTTGCATTTGATTATTATAAATAGGAGGATATGTTTCTATGAACAGCAGACAGAGAGCCTATCTTGGCAGTCTTGCAAGTAATATTGATCCGATTTTTCAGATTGGTAAGGCTTCCCTGACACCGGAAATCATTGAAGCCCTGGATGCAGCTCTGGAGAAACGGGAGTTGATCAAGGTTTCTGTTTTAAAGAACTGCATTGATGATCCAAAGGAAATTGCAGAGATGATCGGTGAGCGCACCCACGCAGTGGTTGTCAAGGTGATTGGAAAGAAAATGATTTTTTACCGCAAGGCGAAAAAGAATCCAAGGATTAAGCTTCCGGAATAAAAGAAATGAAAATCGGAATTTTAGGCGGATCCTTTGATCCGATCCACAATGGACATCTTTATATGGCAAGCTGTGCCCATGAAGCCTTTGCACTGGATCAGATCTGGCTGATCCCTGCAGGACATTCTCCCAATAAAAACGAGAAGAATATGACATCGGCAGAAGACAGGCTTAGGATGTGTAGGATAGCAGCCGAAAAATACAATTGGCTTTACACCAACAGCTTAGAAATTGACTCAAATGAACGCAGTTATACCTATCGTACCTTACAAAAGCTGGTAGAAGCGTATCCCACCGATGATTTCTATTTTATCATGGGTGGAGATTCTCTAGACTATTTTGAAGACTGGTGCCATCCGCAGATCATTGCTTCTCTTTGTACCATATTGGTTATACCGAGAGATCAGTTTCATATCGAACAAATGAAAGTGAAAATACAGGCACTTAAGGCACAATTTCCCTGTGATATTCGAATTGTAAACTGCAGCGAATATCCGATCTCTTCTACAGAACTGAGAGAACAGCTGCAAACCGGCTGTATCAACGGAAATGATCTTCCCCCGGGGGTTCTTGCCTATATTCATGAAAAACATTTGTATGGAGTAAGTTAACGATGGAATTACATGAAATACGGAAAAAATTAAAAAAAGATCTGGATAAAGCCCGCTATGAGCACACCATCGGCGTCATGTTCACCGCTGGAAGCCTTGCAATGGCTCATGGATATGATTATGAAAAATCCATGCTGGCAGGTTTGCTGCACGACTGTGCGAAATGCCTGCCCACGTCGGAGAAAATAAGTCTGTGTGAAAAGCATGATATACTGATCACCCCCATCGAACGGGAAAACCCTGGTCTTCTGCATGCAAAGGCGGGGATGGTTCTGGCAGAGGACAGCTACGGCGTGACGGATCCGGAAATATTACACGCCATCAAGGTTCATACTACCGGTGAGCCAAACATGAATATGCTGGATAAGATTATTTATATTGCGGATTATATCGAACCCATGCGTCACGAGGCTCCACGCCTTGAAACAATCCGCCAGACTGCATTTCATGATCTAAACCAGTGCGTTGCAGAAATCCTCTTTGATACGCTGCATTATCTGAGCGGACGGAAGGGAAGTATTGATCCTTCCACCCAGCTTACCTATGAGTTCTACAGACCGTATGGAAAGGAGCATTTATGAGTGATACTTTAAACATTGTAAAAAAGGCGGCAGAAGCCTTAAGAGACAAAAAAGCCGAGGATGTCACTGTCATTGATATTACCGGAGTGTCCTCGGTTGCAGATTATTTTATTATCGCAAACGGCAGCAACACCAATCAGCTCGCTGCCATGAAGGATGCCGTGGACGAGGCCCTGTATGAAGATGGAATCCGTGCAAAGCAGATCGAGGGAAACGCAAATTCTACATGGATTCTGATGGATTATCAGGATATCATTGTCCATTTATTCTCCAGAGAAGACCGCCTCTTCTATGATTTGGAACGAATCTGGCGGGATGGAAAGGTGATTGAAGTGTAGTTTTATACACTTCAATCACCTTTTCTTTACCGGAAAAAACGGAAAACACCGAACACCTTGCCCAGAATCTTACAATCCGGAACAATGATGGGATCCATCGTATCATTTTCCGGCTGGAGACGGATATGTCCCTTCTCTTTATAAAAGGTCTTAACCGTGGCAGAATCGTCAACCAGCGCAACTACCATCTCTCCGTTATGAGCCGTATTGCATTTCTCCACAAGTATATGGTCTCCATCAAATATCCCCGCATTGATCATGCTTTCTCCCTGCACCTTTAACATAAAGGACTCCTCATTCGGCATAAATTCCGAAGGAATCGGAAAATAAGCATCAATATTCTCTACCGCAAGGATAGGCTGTCCTGCGGCAACACGGCCGACCATCGGAACATTAACAACCTCTCTTCGTGTCAGATTAAAGTTGTCGTCAACGATCTCAATGGCACGGGGCTTCGTGGGATCGCGGCGAATATAACCGTTCTTCTCCAGCGACTCCAGATGGGAGTGGACGGAAGAGGTAGATTTAAGATGAACCGCCTCACAAATATCCCTTACTGTAGGCGGATAACCTCTGTTTAAAATTTCACTCTTAATATATTCAAGAATTTCACGCTGCTTATCGGTAATCTTCCCATAGGATGACATAAAAAATACCTCCATCTCTCTTAAGTTATCTCAATCATATCATATCGACTGGCAAAAAGCAAACATATATTCCGAAAATTTGTTCGATAAACCTCTTGACAAACATCTGTTCGTGAGTTATATTATGAATGCAAACAAATGTTTGGAACGGTTGTTCTATCTGATCAGACAATCTTATAAGGACTCATTTTTGAGTATTTGTTTTACAGGGAGGTAGCATTATGAGCAGGGCGAGAAAGCATTTTATCGTTATTATGGGAATTATTCTGGTTTCGTTATTTATTTTACTCGGAAGCAGTATTCGTGCATTTGCAAGTTCCGGTCAGCAGGCGGACTATCATAAATATTATACTTGTATTACCCTGGAGAGCGGAGATACGCTTTGGAATCTTGCAGACGATTATGTGATCGATGGTGTTATGTCACGTCAGGATTTTATGAAAGAAGCCTGCCGGCTGAATCATATTTCCAGCAGCACTGTCTTGAAGAGCGGAGATACTTTAGCAATTGCCTACTACTCAACAGAATTAAAATAACGTTAACAGCTTGAGAATTCACATTTAATTCAAATTCACAGGGGAATTCAGAGGAATTCAGAGGGAATCCATGCACTCTGTTGAAAAAAATCTCCCGATGCATTATAATATTGCAATAGGAGAGTCGTGATATGTTAAAGTTATTTTATGTGATATTAATGAATCTGCATCGTGCACCGTATTTTATCCCCAACATGAGGAGGCGTGCAAATCACCCGGAAAAGTATTCCGTAGAGCAGCGCTATGCGCTTGTTCATCATGCGATATACCTGATGAACAAAACCGGCAAAATCAAAACAGTTGCAACCGGGCTTGAGAATCTGCCGAAAGAGGGTGGTTACATGATGTATCCAAATCATCAGGGAAAATATGATGTTCTTGGAATCATGTACACACATAAAGAGCCCTGTTCCTTTGTTATGGACAAGCGCAAGTCTCATACGATTCTGGTTCGTGAATTTTGCGATCTGGTTCAGGCAAAGCGATTGGAAAAAGATAACCCGAGACAGGGAATTACAATCATCAACGAGGTTTCAAAAGATGTAGCAGCCGGTAAGAAATACATTCTTTTTCCGGAGGGCGGTTATAAATTCAACAATAAAAATAAGGTTTGCGATTTTAAAGCGGGCAGCTTTAAAATCGCATTAAAGTCAAAGGCTCCCATTATTCCCATTGCCCTTATTGACTCCTATAAAGTCTTCAACAGTTTTCATATTGGGCCTATTACTACCTATGTTCATTATCTTAAACCGATTACCTACGAGGAATATAAGGACATGAAGACAACGGATATTGCTGCTTTAGTAAAACAGCGCATTCAGGAAAAAATAGATGAGGTTAGTGCAGAGGATTGATCTTTTTGATCAATCCTCTTTTTTTTCATCATCCTCTTCGCGTAAATGGACATACTTTGCAGCCTTACGTCTTCTGTCATCCTCAATGGCTGCATAGTGCTTTCTTGTTGTGTTGACATCCTTGTGACCAAGTACATCTGCCACCAGATAAATATCACCGGTTTCGCGGTAAAGAGATGTTCCGTAGGTACTTCTCAGTTTGTGGGGAGTGATATTTTTTAAATTTGTCACCAGCTTAGAATATTTTTTTACTAAATTTTCTACAGCCCGGACTGAGATTCTCTTATTTTGCAGTGAAAGAAACAGGGCCTCCTCATGACCGGCTACAGCAGTGATTCCATTTCGTTCCTCCAGATAATCACAGAGTGCATCCCTGACCTCTGTTCCAAAATAAACAATGACCTCTGCGCCACCTTTCCGATGTACCTTAATCCCGTTATTCTTCAAATCAATATCATCAATATTCAGTCCAACACATTCCGACACACGAATTCCTGTGCCCAGCATAAGCGTCAGAAGGGCTAAATCCCGCGTTTTTGTGCGCTCATGGTATTTCTGCTGGCGCTCCGTAAGATTCTCCCCGGATTCCACCTCATCAAGAAGTCTCGCTACCTCATCAACATCGAGACGGATGATATTTTTTTCGTGGATTTTAGGCATGCTGACTTTCACAGCCGGGTTGGTGTCAATCAATTCATTTTTAAAAAAATAATTATAAAAAGAGCGGAGAGAAGCAAGCTTTCTGCTGATGCCACGCTCCTCATTGGTGTGGGCAACTCCGTCCTTTTCATAGACTTTAAGATGATAAAGATATTCCTCAATATCCATTGGCTTAATTTCATCTAATATACTGATGGGAATATCCTTAATGTCCATTTTCTTACAGATCGGGTTATTATCGTGAAGATAATGAAAAAAACAGGTCAGATCATAGGCATAGGCAAGCCTTGTTCTGGACTGTGTTTCCGGTTCGATTGCAATAAAAAACTGCTTACAGTAGGGTGGGAGTGCATCCAGCTGTTCCCTTAAAAGAAGTTCATTTTTCACATCAACCTCTTCATAATATGCCTTCGATTTTGTCATCTTTCTGCCATCCTTCCAAATTACTATTTACGACTGCATGAAATAACCGCTTTTTCACCCCCGGATTATCCCGATTTATCTGTTGTAGAAGATCTTTTACATAGCTCCTTCGTGTCGTACCGTCCGCCGGACATGGGTTTTTCACCGGTTGAAGCTGATACTTATTTTTAAAGCCGATCACCTCAGCTTCAGACACATAAATAAGTGGACGAATGACTGAAATATCTGTACCATCCAGATGGGTCACCGGTTCGAAGGAAGAGAAGCGTCCTTCATAAATCAAAGATAACAGCATGGTGTGAATTACATCATCCATATGATGCGCATATGCCACTTTATAAACCCCCTGTTTCATGAGATACTGATATAGTGCACCTTTTCGCATTTTTGCACAAAGAGCACAGGGAGATTTTTCCTTTTTTATATCAAATACAATTTTCCCAATGTCGGTTCGAACAACATGATAAGGTACCTGAAGCTGTTCACATAAATTCTGAACCGGAGTAACATCAAATCCCTCAAATCCAAGATCAACAGTAACGGCCATAAGATCAAATTTCTTCGGATAAAATCTTCGAAGTCCGGCGAGAGCAGAGAGCAGTACGAGAGAGTCTTTCCCACCGGAGACACCTATCGCAATTCGATCACCGGAATCAATCATATGATAATCGTCAACAGCCTGACGAACATAACTGTATAATTGCTGGAGCTTCATGATCCTTTTTATTCCTTCCTTCGAAAATTTATTGTATCAATTATACTATATTTATACTTTTCGGACAAGAAATTTGAATTTCAGTACAAAATCCGATATACTAATACTGATTCAAAAAGAAGAGGAGTATATACGAATGAAATTTATTATTCAGCGAGTAACGCAAGCCAAATGCGAGGTGGATCATACCATAACCGGACAAATACAAAAGGGCTTTTGTGTCCTGATTGGAGTCTCTCAGACAGATACCGAACAGATTGCTGACAAAATGATTAAAAAACTGCTGGGTATGCGTATCTTCAGCGATGAAAACGGAAAAACAAACCTTTCGCTTCAAGATGTAGCAGGCGAGCTGCTTCTGATTTCGCAATTTACATTATATGCAGACTGCCGCAAAGGAAATCGTCCCTCCTTTGTACATGCTGGAGATCCTGAGCTGGCGAACCGGCTGTATGAATATGTTATTGCGAAATGCAGACAGCAGATACCCAATGTACAAACCGGTGTTTTTGGCGCTGACATGAAGATCACACTGACAAATGATGGCCCCTTTACCATAGTGCTGGACTCGGAAGAACTGAAATAAAGAGAGGCCGATTGATCTATTCATCTATTCGCAAAACGCAACTTTAACGAATAGTTTCTATGTTGAAAACCTGCGGAGCCTTACCGCGCATAAAAACGATATCAGCTCCGCATATTTTCTTTTATATCAAGCTTTATTTGTCTGCATCTTCTCACGGAATGAAAGAATCATATCCACACATTGTTCCGGAGAAATCTTGCTGGTATTCAATGACAGATCATAGCTGCGGGAATCTCCCCATTTTTTGCAGGTATAATAATTGTAATAGCTGGAACGCTGCTTATCACTTTTCTGAATCATATCCTTAGCTTTATGCTCAGTGATATTCTCACGCTTGCTGATTCTCTTGATACGATCATCCATCTCAGCATGGATAAACACGTTCAGAACATCTGTATGGGAGGCAAGTGCGTAATCCGCACAGCGGCCTACGATCACACAGGATTCACGATCGGCAATCTTTTTAATGCTGTCAAACTGAGCCAGAAATACCTTATGATTCAGGGGCATATCCAGAAACGGTGCCGAAGAATAATTGCCCCCGGAATAGGTATCCATTACAAGGGAATATAAAAAGCTATTAGTGGGTTTTTCATCCTGTTTTTCAAAGATTTCCTGACAAAAACCGGAGTCCTTTGCCGCCTGTGCAAGTAATTCCTTATCGTATAGTTTGATACCTAATCGCTCGGAAAGAAGCTTGCCAACGGTATAACCGCAGCTGCCCAATTCCCGTCCGATGGTGTAAATCTGATTCCCCATAATATGTAACCTCCCTGTCCTGTAAAACTCACATGATTCTATACATATTATATAAAAAAGCACCTTGGATTTCAATATTATTTACAAATGATTACGAAATTGCTTTAAAAGCTTCTCAAAATAGTCTGGAAGCGGCGCAGAAAATTCCATATATTCACCGGTGGAAGGATGAATAAATCCAATGGTCTCTGCATGCAGGGTCTGTCCCTGCAGCTGCTGAAAGCCGGACCGTGCACCGCCATAAAGTTCATCCCCCAGCAGCGGGTGTCCAATACTGGCCATATGAACACGAATCTGATGGGTTCTGCCAGTTTCAAGGCGAAACCGGACGAAAGTAAAATTGCTGAATCGCTCCTGAATGCGGAAATGCGTAATGGCAGGCTTGCCGTTTTTTTCGTTTATTGCCATTTTTTTTCTCTGTGTGGGGTGTCGACCAATGGCGCCCTCGACAGTGCCCTCATCTTCCTTTAGATTTCCGCAGACGATCCCCACATAGATCCGATTCACCGAATGCTCCTTAATCTGCTCTGCTATTTTTACGTGGCTTTGATCATTCTTGCAGACGATCAGAGAGCCGGTGGTGTCCTTGTCAATGCGGTGGACGATTCCCGGTCGAATTTCGCCGTTAATTCCGCTTAAAGAATCCTTACAATGATACATGACAGCATTGACCAGCGTACCGGAGTAATGTCCTGCAGAGGGATGTACCACCATTCCCTTGGGTTTATTCACAATCAGAAGATCCTCATCCTCATATAAAATATCCAGAGGAATATCCTCCGGAACAATGGCGGTCGAGGCCGCTTCAGGAATGCTGACAGACACAAGATCCTCCGCATGAATCAGATAGCTGGCCTTCTGAACACGACCGTTGACCAGAACGTCGCCGTTTTTGATCAGCTTCTGAAAAGAAGCTCTTGAGGAATCCGGATAAATCATGGAAAGATATTTATCCAGCCGCGTATTCTCCTGATCCATCTGTACTTCAAACTGTTCTGTCTTCATAGCTGTCTGCTACTCCTTCTTACCCTTCTTTGGAGGGAAAATCACCTCGTAGTCCTCCTCTTTGTAAAAGAAAACCACAATCACCACCAGTGCAATTGCTGCACAGGTAACATAGATATCTGCCACATTAAAAATCGGGAAATCAATCAGCGTAAAATCAAAGAAATCCACCACATAATGACGAAGAATCCGGTCAATCAAATTACCGATAGCACCGGCACCGAAACCAACCAAAGTCAAATTCAGGGAAAGAAAATGACGGTTCCAGGGGATTCTTCGATAAACCACAACCAAAAGAACGAGAACCACAAGCGTCAATACTACAAAGAATGTCATTTTGCAGGCTAAAAAAGCTGCCGGATTAGCATCAAAATAGGCAATGTGAAACAGTCTGTGAACCAGTGAAACCGGATCAAAGCTAAAGGCAGCTGACTGATTTTCCAGATAACGGAGCTGAAAGACACCATCAATCAGGACAAAAGGCTCACGGCCTTTCAAGTGAGCCACAGCCATATATTTTGTGAACTGATCCAAAATGACCAGCAGCACCACTGATAAAAGGCTGATTCCCATGATCTTACCTGTTTTACGATTCTTATGTTCCATGTGTTCTTCCTTTTCTTTTCCTAAAAAATGAATTCTTTTTTACAAGCGTTGACAGCCTTAATCCCGTTACCGGTACATCTGAAAACGTACCCGCAGCTTCCCCTTTTTGCTGAGAATCTGGTCTGTCTCAAAGACAAAGCGTCCCTTGCCTCTTACAGATACGATAGAACCACTCTCACAAGCAGAATTGCAGTTAACGCTTTTTCCATTGATAAAGACCTTGTCCGCCGCAATATAGGCAGCTGCCTCAGAGCGGGACAGGTGATAGGCTCTGGCGATGATAGCATCAATCCTGTTGGAAGCTACCATGTCTTCATGTTCTTCAAATTCCGGCTGAATGGAAAGCTTGCTGCAATCCCTCATAAGTGAAAGCTGCATCATGGTATGCCGGATCTGCGTCAGATTTTCCAGAATAAAAGTTCCGATTCCCTCCTCGCAGAAAATATATGCCCTTTTGTTGCTGCATAAAATATCGCCGATCCGATTGCGCTCAATGCCAAGGTGCATCACTGCTCCCAAAACATCGCGATGATTGAAACCCTCTGCAAATTTTGGGTACAATGGCCTGGCTTCGATGCAGCAAATTGGATAATTCCATCCATAACAAAGAGCATCAGGGATAAAGGCAACCATCTGACGCTCTGCATAGTCATAGCCTCCAAAAAGCTCTGTTCGTGTAAAGAATTCTTTACAAAGGCTGTGATAAATATTCTGTTCGTTAAGATTCAAAAAACCGCTGAAAGTGACAAACTGCCGGTTGTCCGCCTGTCTGGATAAATCCAGAAGCCGCTTTTTGACCAGTTCCTGCTCGTCCATATCAATTACATCTCGAAGCCCGGAAGATCAAAGGAATCCAATACACTCTGAATATCCCCGGAAATGTCTGTCCCGTTAGGTGTTGCCAGGAAAATATAGCTGGAAATCTTCTGGAGATTTCCGTGCATTGCATAGGTCGCCCCGGAGGTAAAGTCAATAATTCTCTGGGCGAGATCCACGCTTAAGCCCTCCATATTAATGACAACGGTTCTTCCATTGAGCAATGTCTCGGCAATTTCAAGTTCATCATTGATTGTGCTCGGTTTGATCACACATACTTCCATACCCTGCTGTCCCTGCTTTCTATTCTTTGAGATTGGAGTAATTTTACTCTGCTGCGGTTTCTGACGCTTCTCACTGGCCGGTTCAAAGGATTCCGCCCTCTTCGGCTCTTCTTTGTGCTGTTCTTTACGGGAAGGTTTCTTCTTCACCTTCTCCTCCGGATAATCGTCCTCCTCAAATTCATAGTCCTCATTATCGAACTCGTAATCATCCTCATTCAGTCGCATAAAATCTAAAAATTTATCAATAACACCCATTTTCTACCACCTTAAATATTATAATTTCTCTCTCCGAAGATACCGGTTCCAACCCGGACCATGGTAGCGCCTTCTTCAATGGCTACCGTATAATCTCCGGTCATTCCCATGGACAAAACATCCATACGTACATTATCTATGTTTTGTTCTTTGATGTCAACAGATAATTGATGAATCTGCCGGAAATACAGACGATTGTCCTCCGGATCCTCCACAAAGGGAGCAATCGTCATCAATCCCTGAATCCGAAGATGAGGAAGCAAAGCGATGCTTTTCACCAATTCGAAGGCCTCCTCCTTATGTATTCCGAATTTACTTTTTTCCTCAGCAATATTGACTTCCACCAGAATCGGCACTATGACTTCCTGCTTTGCCGCCTGCTTCTCAATTTCCTGCGCAAGATGCAGGCTGTCAACCGAATGAATGAGCGCGGTCTTCCCAACAAGATATTTCACCTTATTGGTCTGCAGATGCCCGATCATATGCCAGTGAATATCCCCTGGAAGCACCTCAATTTTATCACACAGCTCCTGAACCTTGTTTTCACCAAACTCACGAATTCCCTGATCATAAACCTCCTGCAGCATGTCCACAGGCTTGGTTTTGCTGACAGCAATCAGCGTAATCTCGCTGCGGTCCCGCCCTGCCCGCTTGCAGGCAGCCATAATATTTTCTTCCACATTTTTTAAATTTTCTTCAAGCTTTACTTTATCCGCCATCTTTCTGCTCCTTTTATTTCACTACCATTTGATTATCCTTGACCTTGCTGCCATCCAATGCAATATGGTCATACAACGCAATTCCGTAATCCGTCTTTGGCTCAATAATGGTGTAATTTTCATTCTGGGAAAGAATCTCAATCTGCTTAAACACAGCATATCCCTTATTGATATTGTATACACCAGTCAGCTTTCCGGTGTCTTTCCCCACGGTATAGGTTTCCGAGGAGTCCTTGCGAAGCAGAACATCTCCCGCCTGAATGGATTCATCATCAATATAATAATTATTTTTATCTGCGGAGACGATGGTTGGTCTTACTAGCTCCGCATCATCGATTTTCCCGGATTTTCCAATCAGGAACACTCCGGGACTGGAGGAATCCTCGTCACCGGAAAAATATTTCTTTGGAATCTTGAGAAAAGTTCTGGTGGTAATCGCCGTGTTTGGAATCTTAAGTCCCGTTTTCTCCGAAACCACCAGCTCAACGTCTGCAAAGCGGTCATGCACATAGCGGATCATGGCAGTCTTCAAAGAGAGATTAAGATAATATCCTCCGTTCTTTTTTAAAACCGTAAATGGTACAGTCAGGGAAAAGTCATCCTTGCAAAAACGAATCTTTACATATTCGCTATCCTTGAGGGTTTTGATTATCTCCTCCGAAACCGGGAGAATGACGGACCAGGCTTCGCTGTTGATTCTCTTATAGGCGGCATCATTTGCCTTTACCTCTGTCCGATCATCCAGGGACTGCTTCTTATACTCCGAAGCCTTCAGTAGCTCCGGCGTAAAACTTTTAGCGGTAATATTCTCATAGCCATCGGTCTCATAGACAATGAGCCCGGGCTTTTCGGACTTCACCTGATAAAAGGTGTTGTTTGCCTTTGCGTCGTCCACAACGTCCGAAAGCTTCTTGAGCGCACTGACACCCAGAGTCTGTCCAAGCCGGGAGGAAAGCTCATCCTTGAAGGAGTAAACCGTTGCATAGGAATTCGAATCGTAATAATTGCGGAAAGAATCAATCTCACCGGAAATCTCCTCCAGATCTGCGGTTTCAAGGCGAGTCCCATCGGAAGCCTGAGACATAATTTTATTGGAGAGATCTCCATTCGTATCAATGGAAAAAATGATATCGTTGACAGACGCCTTGGAACCGTTTTTCAGATAATAATTGATATATCCGCTTTTCCCTGCATTTACAACCGTCTCATCCCGGATGATAAGGCCGCGGTAAACATGATTCATCGCGATGGTACCCTGCCCTACCTCATATTCCGCCACCGGATTGGAGGTCAGATAAGAAAAAAGATTGAAAATAACATAAATAATAATAATCAGGAAAACCACCACACCGATATTCATGCCGTGCGTGCGGTTCATCCGGATCACTTTCTGCTTTCCAGACAAAATTTCACCTCATTTATCTCAATAAACTCTCTGTCTATCTTATCATTTCTGCATCCTAAATACAACCGAATCGACCATGTATATTTTTTATATTTTATGGGAATATAAGTATAAAATAAATAACGGAGGTAAAATCATATGAAATGGCTTGATAACTGTCTTTTGACATTGGCAATCATCGGATGCATCGTGTGGGGCCTGATTGGATTTTTCCAATTTAATCTTGTAGCTTTCCTCTTTGGAGAAGGAAGCTGGCTTTCCCGTGTCATCTATGCACTTGTCGGACTCAGCGGATTATACATCATCAGCTTTTACGGTAGAATCCGCTCATCTCTGGAAGACGAATAATACAACGAGGACTGCCATTTCTGGCAGCCCTCAACTACGTCAATGATATGTAATGATAAATTATAATGCTACGATCACCTTTGCCTTAGCACACTCCGGCAGATCATCCTTGTTCTTGGATACACTTAAGATGAAGCGAACCTTAAACTTCTCGCTGATTACATCAAGCTTCTCTATTGCCTTCACAATATCAACATCTGACTCAATGGATGCTATTGTCAGAAAACTATCGAGATACATTTCCTCCAAATCATGATCCTGTGAAATAATTCCACAGATAAAACCTAAAAATTCATCACAGTCTGTAATTGGATAATCCATCACATTGATTAAACGAACTTTATTGTTCAATTCATACATATGCTTCTGGCTCTTATCCAGATAAACAACATTTCCGGCAGCTGTCGCAATGGAATTATTTACTCTGTTTAAGAGCTCCTTTGTCTTTCCTTTACCTTTTTCTCCACAAATGATCTCGATCATGGCATTTCCTCCTGAAAATTTGATATTGTAGCAATATCAGAATTAGTTATTCTAATAAGATTATAGTATACACACGCATAAAATACAATCACTAATTCGCAAAGCCTTCCAAAATTTGATTCATCAGCATATACAGGTTGGAACGTCCATCCGCCTTAAATACAATACTGATGATATTCTCCTTCCTGGAATTGGTAGAAAGCAGCACCAGACAGTAGCCTGCGGCGTTGGTTGTACCGGTCTTGCCACCGATCACCTGAATGCCCTCCGGGGCCGTTGCCTCTCCGTTCAGATATTTATTCGTATTTTTCCAGGTCTTTGTGACGGACTCCCCGTTTCCGCTGGTATAGGTCACATCATAGGAAGGCGTACTGATAATGGATACGAAATCCGGCAGATTAATTGCTGCCTGAAAGATCAGATACATATCATAAACCGTGGTATAATGCTTTTCATCCGGAAGCCCGTTGGCATTGACAAAATGGCTGCCGGTGGCGCCCAAAGCCTTAGCCTCCTCATTCATCTCTTTGGCAAAGGCATTCACAGACCCGGAATAGTATTCTGCCAGAGCATTCGCAGCATCATTGCCACTGACCAGCATAAGCCCGTATAATAAATCCCGTACCGTAAGGGTATCTCCCTCCGCGATGCCACAGACAGAGGAACCTGCCATATTGGCCACTGCGTCCTTGCTGACCGTCACCTTATCATCCAGTTTACAATTCTTCAAAATGATATAAGCTGTCAATACCTTAGTGGTACTGGCAGGATACATCCTGTCAAAAAGATTCTGACTATAGGTAACCTCTTTGGTGGTGGTATTAAATACCCCGGCTGCCTCTGCAACGGTGGACTGCACCTGATCCGTCCCAAAATTGATCTTCTCCGTCACACACAGATCCTCTGCAAACAAAGGAGACGTCTCTGCTGATGTTTTAGTCTCATACAGAGAGTAGGGATGCTCAAGTACTACTTTTTCTGCCCCGCATCCGTTCATAAAAATGGCTGCTATGCAGCAAAAACATAGCAGTCCTGTCCGTATCTTATTTGTACATCTCACGCCAATCCAAATCTCCTCTGTCTAATGATTTAATCAAAAGCTCCGCGGTGGCAAGATTCGTTGCCAGCGGAATATTGTGCTCGTCACAAAGACGGACAATACTGTTCACATCCGGCTCGTGAGACTTCGGCCGGAGCGGATCACGAAGAAAGATCACCAGATCGATCTCATTGTGCTCAATCTGTGCTCCAAGCTGCTGAGAGCCTCCAAGATGCCCTGCCAGATATTTGTGAATCTGAAGATTTGCCACCTCTTCAATCAGCCTTCCGGTTGTTCCGGTGGCAAAAAGTTCATTCTTTGCAAGAATGCCCCGATAAGCAATACAGAAATTCTGCATCAGCTTTTTTTTGGAATCATGTGCTACTAATCCAATATTCATAAAAATACCCCCTAATACTTTTTCGGCTGTAATCCTACATTCAATACAAACCCCATACCCATATACAGTGACAATAGCGATGTCAGACCATAGCTGACAAACGGCAGCGGAATACCGGTGTTCGGCATCAGTCCTGTAGCAACAAATATATTAAACACACTCTGAAAACCAACCAGAGCAGCCATCCCCACACAGATCAGCCTGCCCTGCAGGTCCTTAGCCCTTCGACCGATTAAAATACACTCAAGAATAATAAACAGAAGAAGAAGCACGATAACAAGAAGCCCTACAAAGCCAAGCTCCTCTCCCGCTACAGCAAAAATCATATCTGTCTGGGGCTCACTGATATAGTTGGCATTCTTCATGGAGGTGGCTACGGAATTATTTAATCCCTTTCCCCAAAGCTGACCGGAACCAATGGCCATAATCGCATTTCTCTGCTGCATGGCTACCCCGGCCCAGCGCTTGTCCTCCGGATAAAGCCATGACATGATTCTTCCATAATGGTAATCATCACTTCCGTTTCCGGATAAAGCCTTACGGACAATCAATGTTATTCCTACAATTCCAATCGGAATCCCAACCCCAAGTACCGTTAATACTATTTTATAACTTAATCCCGCAATAAACAAGAGGCTTGCGAAAATTAATGCAATAGCAATGGTCGTAGAAAGGTCCGGCTGCTTATAAATCAACAGCAGGGGAACTGCAACAAGTAGAAAAGATATCCCCAAAACCTTTACATTGTTAATCTTATCACGGTATTTTGCAAAGAAAGCTGCAAAAAACAAAATAATGATAATTTTTGCAAGCTCCGAGGGCTGAAACCGAAAGCCTGGAAGCTGGATCCATCTCTGGGCTCCATGGCTGTCGTCTCCCAGTCCCGTCATGACAAGGATCAGAAGACCTACCATGCCGATATAATACAACCATGTAAAACGCAGAATAAAGGAATAATCCATCAGCGAAATCACAATCATCGCCACAACGCCAACAATAAATCCCAAAATCTGTGTTTTCTGTACCGAGGGCTTCGCACTTCCGATCAGAAGAATACCAATGATGTTGAGCGCCATAATACTGATGATCAGCTGAAAATGGTAATTTCTAAGTTTGTATTGTTTTAACATCCTATGCTCTTTTCCTGTCTTGCTTTAAAATCACTTTTATCTCGTAGTTTTCAGGAGCAATCTCACAATACCGGGATACGATATCCGAGATTTCCTTCTTCATTCGTTCCATGAGGGCCGGAGAACGATCAAAGGGTCCTTTCTCCTCCATGAGCTTTAAGCGCTCCTTTGCAATCTGTCCGGTTCCTTCGATTCTATGCTTATGCCTCATAACCACACCCTCCGCTCTTTAACAAAATGGAATTGTCTGTGTCCGCCGGATCCACACTGTCTAAATCCACCGGGTAAACCATTGGCCGGTCAATCGCAGCCGCAGCCTGCATAAAAGCCCTGGCTGCCTTTGAGCGGAATGCAATTACAGGAACGCCCTGGTTCTGACTGACGATCACCTTGTCATCCAATGGAATCACACCGACGCTTTTCATCCCCAGAACATCCTCCACATCCTGGTCGGAAAGCATGTCATGCTTTCTCACCATGCGGGCATGGTAGGAATTGATCAGTAAATCCACCCGGGAAAGATTCATTCCTTCCAAAAGATACAGCACTCTGGCAGCATCCCGTACTGCCGAGATGTGGGGCGTAGTCACCACCACCGCCCGGTCTGCGGCAGATACAGCAAAGTGAAAGCCGTCATCGATTCCCGCCGGGCAGTCGATCAATACATAATCAAACTCCTGCTTCAGCTGCGAAACCAATGTATACAGCTTTGTCTCATAATCGCTGATTCTTTCGCAGCGCAGGGCTGCGGGAATCATGTAGAGGTTCGGAAAACGCTTGTCCCGGATCAGGGCCTGCTTCAGCCTGCACCGGTTTTCCAGGAGATCCAGAAGATGATACCGGATCTGATCCTCCATTCCCATTACAACATCCAAATTCCGAAGTCCCATGTCTGTGTCCAGCATGATCACTTTTTTATCTAACCGTGAAAGTCCTGCTCCGATGTTTGCAATCGTTGTAGTCTTGCCCACACCGCCTTTTCCTGAAGTGAAAACAATCGCTTCACCCATGAAACAAACCTCCTGTTAGTAAATATGTTAGGTAATATATGATTAATCGGTGACTCTGTTGTTGGAGCCTCCGTTAATACCGGATGCTTTCATTTTCTGGATATCATCCAGAGATATTTCATCATAATAGTAGGCAATCATATTGCGGGCTGCAGCTGCTGCATTGTGGGAGCTATAGCCGTTGGCGATACGAGTGGCGATCGTGATCTCGGGATTCTTATAGGGTGCATAGCCCACAAACAACGCATGGTTTGCATGATCCGTCTGCTGTGCAGTACCGGTCTTACCGGCTACCTCGATATCAAATCCCTCAAAGCTGTCTAATGTCTCCGCCACCATACGCATTCCCGAGTGAATGGCATCCCACTGGGCCGTGTTCAATGTCCCGGAGATATCCTCGGAATCTGACTGATACTCCCTGACTGTCTTCCCGTCTGCATCCACGATCCGGTTCATCAGCTGGTACTTGTACAGCTTTCCGGATGTTACTGCTGTCACATAGCGGGAAAGAGCCGCTGTGGTAATGTTATTGTTACTCTGGCCAATTGCAGCCATAACCGGATACTCTGTGGCAAGCTCAGAGGTATTTTCTTCAATTTCCAACCCGGTCTTCTGGTCCAGTCCATAGATCCTGGCATACTTCTGAATCTCATCAATACCTCTCTTGTCATTGTAAACTCCGGTTCCCTTCTGGGCCAGCCGATAACCCACCGTATAAAAGAAAACATTACAGGAATCCCGGATAGCCTCGGAGACGTTGTCCTCCCCATGGCTTCCCGGATATTTCCAACACTTCGGTTCATTGCTGACCTCGGTAAATTTACCGGTACAATTGATTGTGGAATTGGTTGTAATAATATTCTCCGCCATGCCTGCTGTGGAGGTAACCATCTTAAAGGTAGATCCCGGAGCCGTACGCTCCTGCGTCGCATAATTCCACTGGGGCTTGGACTTGTCCTTCTGGAGAGACTCATAGTATTCTGCGTCAACACCGTTCGCCAGCTTGTTGTTGTCATAGCCGGGATAGCTGACCATGGCACGAATCTCGCCGGTCTTCACATCTGTGATTACCGTGGATCCGGTACAGGGCTCCAGCGCCAGCTGTGCCGGCGTAATTTCAATTTTGTTGATCTTGTCCATGATAAAATCATAGGGAGAAATCGTACCGTTTTTAAGCTTCTCCACTGCAGTATCATCATAATCAAGCACACCCTGTTCAAAAAGCACAATACACAACGCTCTCGGTGATATTTCTCCACGCTTTATCATATACTGATATATAATATTGGAAAAATCACTATCCTGTTCAATCTGTTCAAGAATATATGTGCAGAGTGCATCATATACTTCTGAAGAATCCGCATATTTCTCATCTACCGTGAGCTTGCTGATATCGATCCAGTGCTGGGTGATAGCATATTTCAGATACTCCCTGGGGCTGATCTTCTGCTTTTTCCACTTCTGATAAGTAGGATCATTTTCATCGATCTCTTTGCTCAGCAGGATCTCTTCCTCCTTAAGATGGGAAATAATGTAGGTGAACTCATCCAGAGTTTCATCCGACATATCCTTAAGGGCGGTTGGGTTCGAGACAAGCTCATTCTTGATAGATGACAAAACAGCTTTTTGTCTGGAAAGAAACTTGTTGTATATATCCTTCTCTGTCTCAGAGGCTCTCTTTTTGTGAAAATGATCGATATCGATCACATTGTTGCCGATCAGCGCCGTATAAACATCCATGATCGGGATGTTACCCGCTTTAATATTGGAGTAAACAATACCTGCAATTTCCTGCTGGAGGCACAGATAGGCGGCCTTCTGAAGATCCGCATCAATGCTCAGATACAGATCATCCCCTGCCACGGAATCCGTATGGCTGATGACCTCGGAGATCCGTCCAACATTGTTAACATAAAAGGTATCCTCTCCGTTCTTTCCCCGGAGATAGGACTCATAATACTGCTCCAGTCCGGCCTTCCCCACGGTGTCGTTGGGAGTATAGGTATCATCCTTTTCATGGAGCTCTTTATATTCCTCATCTGAAATCCGGCCGGTATAGCCGATGATAGAGGAAAAATATTCGCTGTAATTGTATTTACGCACCATGTCCTCGTTAATGGACACTCCGTTTAGCGTATCCATATGTTCATTGACATAGGCAACGGTTTCATCGGATACATCCCGCGCCATCTTTACAGAACGGTATTGGGCAAAACGGTTTGCATTCAGGGCATAGCGTACTACCACAATCTCATAGGCAATTTTGGCCGGATACTCACTACTGACACCAAACTGCTTCTTATCCATAAGATAGTTCATGATCTGATCTGCAGTGGCGTTCGCCTCGTCAAAGCCATAATCTTCATTGTATTCCAGCGTGTCCACGGAGGCGGCCCCGAAAACATCAGCACGAAAACGATCCAGCGCAGTTCCTGTCACATTAAAGCTGTATGTACCATCCTCGTTCTGATCAATCTTGAAGTCATTGACGAAGGTATCTCCATTGCGTTCAAAAACAGTTAAAAGCTCCGCCAGCTCAGCGTTGAATTCTTTATTCTTGGTCTCAGTATCCGCATAGGTTGCTCTGTCGATGATAGAAACAGAATAGGCCAGCTTATTATAGGCCAGCAGCTTTCCATTCACATCGTAGATATTACCACGGGCAGCATCGATCGCCTGAGATCGCTGGATCTTCAGCGAAAAATTCTCCTGATAGGTTTTACCATTCACAATCTGGAGGGAAAAGATCCGCACCAGGATCGTTCCAAATAAAACGATAAACAACGCAGCCAGAACAAACAGCCTGGAGCTGAAAAATTTTTTCAGAAACTCCTTAATATCATAACTCAAATTTTATTGCTCTCCTTTTCTCATGCTCCTCCAGACTCTGGTTGATTTTAAGAAGGATAAAGTATAAAAAGATGGTAATTACCATGGTGTAGACAAACTCCGGTATAATCACAAAGGTCAGATAATACCAAAAATGGAACCTGCTTCGAAGCAGAAACATCATGATATAGGTGACCAGATTACACAGAATGTCACTGGATCCGATCAAAATCATCGGAAGCTTGATATCGTCCGGATAAAACCGCTTCTGGAAAAAACCATTCAGGTATCCGATATACATATAAAGTAAAGCATAACCGCCAAGATAAAAACCAAAAAATATGTCGACAAGCAGTCCGCAAAAGAAGCCAATCCAAAGTCCTTCCTTCCTGCCACGCATAAATCCGAAGGACGAAACCACGATAATCAGAAGATTCGGAGTGATATTAGCCAGCGCAAGGGACTGAAATACCGTGGATTGAAGAATAAAGCAGACTGCTATAATAATAAAAAGTACGATTTTTCTTCGCATATCCTCTACTCCTGTGTGTCCTCCTCATCTAAAAGCTCTCTGCCGGTATTCTTAAGATCGGTAATGACAAGAACCTCCTCCAAATGCTGAAAATCAACCACCGGCGTAATGGTGCCGGATTTTGTCAGGTTATTGGCATTATCCTCAACACTGGAAACATAGCCGATCAGAATTCCCGGCTGATACTGGTCCGAAACCCGGGAAGTCACCACAGGATCCCCGATCTGCACCTTGTCATCCTCATCGCGCAGCTCCGAAAAAGGAAGCAGCTTATCCTTATTCATGGACATCAGGCTGCCACTGACGTTGAAGTTGTCCTTCGTGGTCAGCACCATGGAGCTGACATTGCTGGAATCGTCGATAATACTTCGAACCTTGGCATAATTCGGCCCCACATCCGTGACAATACCTACCAGACCGCTTCCGGAGATTACGTTCATTCCTTTCTGGATTCCCTGCTTACTGCCTTTATCTATGGTGAACAGGGAAAACCAGTTGGTTCCATCCATTGCAATCACATTCGCAGCAACCTTATGGTATTCCTTATACTGGTTATCCAATTCCAAAAGCTTCTGGTAATTCTCGAGCTCATACTGCTCCAGCTTGGTGGTATTCAACTTAACCGTAAGTTCGTCCACCTGTTGTTTTAACTCCTTATTCTCCTTTAAGACTTCGCCGAGAGTCTTAAAATCATGGGCCTTGTCAGAAATCCATCCCCCCGCCTCATTGATTCCCTTCTGCATCGGTACAAAAACATATCCTGCCACGGTATTCAAAGGTCCGCCGGAAATATTAAACACAAGACTTGTGAATATCGTGACCACGCAAAAGCCTGTGAGGATCATCAGAACATATTTACTTGACAAGCGCTTTTTATTATTGCGAAATTTACGAAACGTTTTCATAAAATCCTCTATAAACGATGATTATTTGAGCGTACTGTTTTTCATGGAAAACGGGATCCTCTTGTACTTGGAATCCGTTGCAATCTTGGCAAGGCCGCGTACTGCGCTCTCCTCCGGGTCCTCACAGGTATTCACCTTGATGTTGGTGATCTGGGTAAAAAGCTGGTCTAAATCCTTGATCTTAGAACCGCCACCCGTAATGTAGATACCTGCATGGATAATATCCTTTGCAAGCTCCGGGGGAGTCTTCTCCAGAATCAGCTTCACAGAGGCACAGATGGACTCCAGATTTCCCTTGATGGCTTCATAGATCACCTCTGCACCGATTTCGCGTTCTACCGGAAGACCGCTGACCACATCAAGACCGACTACAACCATCGTCTCGGTACGACCCGGAAGACCGCTTCCCAGTTCCTCCTTAAGAGACATTGCTGTCTTCTTGCCGATCACCAGATTAAACTCTCTGCGGATGAAGCTGATAATGGATTCATCCAGACGATTAGATCCAAAGTGCATCAGATCACTTAAAACCAGTCCTCCCAGAGATATCACAGAGATCTCAATGGTATCCGCGCCCATATCAACCACCATCACGCCTGTTGGTTCGTTGACATCAATGCCAAGCCCGACAGCATCTGCAATGGGCTTCTCACAGAGCATCACATTCTTCGGACGGTATTTGCTCTTATAAAACAGTTCAAAAAAGGCCCTCTTCTCAACATCCGTGATATCCGTCGGAACAGTCACCAGAAATTCCGCATTTTTCACTCTTCCCTTCATCTTGGACTCCAGATAGTCAAAAATCATTGTCTGAAGGAAATTATAGTCCGCGATCACACCGGAGGAAACCGGAAATGTAACATTGATGGTCTCCGGAGCCTTCTCATACATGGCGTAAGCAGAATCTCCGTATGCGTAAATCTGATTTTTGTTGATAATAGCAATGGTATTCTTCTCCGTCAGAATTTTGCCGCCTGCCGCCTTGCAGAATACCTTGAAATTGCATGTACCGAAATCGATACCGTAAATATTGTTGTTCATTGACCTCTCCCTTTGTGTTGTAATACCGTTATTCTAATAAATGATTTTCCTGAAAGCTGAAATAACATCTGTCTCCGATAATAATATGGTCCGCAAGAGTCAGCCCTAAAACCTTCGCTCCCTCCTGCAGGGTCCTCGTCAGCTTCACATCCTCCTCGCTTGGCTTCGGATCTCCGCTGGGGTGATTGTGCAGTGCCACAATCATAAGGGCATTCTTAAGAAGCGCTGCCCGAAAAAGTTCCATCGGGGAAACATAAGCAAAACAGAGACTTCCTGTTGTAATCTGGCTGTCACCGAGGAAACGGCATTTTGCATCGAAAAATGCCCCAAGAAACACTTCTTTGCTCTGGTGTCTTAAATCCTCCATATAGTATTCCGCAATGGAAGCCGGATTACTTAACGAAAGCTGGTATCCACGGCCGGTTCGCGCAATGCGTTTCGACAGTTCTGCCACGGCCTTCAGCTGCACCGCCTTCACCGGACCGATTCCTTTTTGCTTCTGGAATTGCTCGTAGGACAGCTCATACAGATTCAACAGATTACCCTGACATTCCGAAAGAAGATTCCTGGCGAGTTCCAAAGCAGTCATGTCCTTAGTTCCCGTCTTTATAATAATGGCAAGAAGCTCTGCATCTGACAGAGCCTGCGCACCGAGAGTCCGAAAACGCTCATAGGGCCTCTCCGACTCCGGTAAATTTTTCATAGCTGTGTGACTCAATAAAATTCCTTTCTACTTTCCCGAAGCCACATCGAAAATTCATTTTATTTTATCACATCTCATCGATATTAACAAGATTTCGTTCATAAAGTTTTTGCAAAGACATAAGGATGCCAAGCTTTGCGTGATGCCAGGTCAGACCTCCCTGGAAATAAACGGCATACGGCGGTTTCACCGGTCCGTCTGCAGAAAGCTCAATGGAGGAACCCTGTACAAAAGCTCCGGCGGCCATGATGACATCGCTGTCATACCCCGGCATTGCCCATGGCTCGGGAGTTACGTAGCTGTCCACCGGGGCAGCTGCCTGAATTCCCTCACAAAAGGCAGTCATCGCATCTTTGTTTCCAAATTCTACCGCCTGAATAATATCATGCCGGCTTTCCGTACTGTCCGGAATGACCTTAAAACCAAGCTTTTCATAAATATTGGCAGCAAAGATTGCCCCTTTTAACGCTGCACTGACCACGTTTGGCGCAAGGAATAGTCCCTGGTAGAAAGACTGGATCACGCCGAGGGAGGCTCCCACCTCCTTACCAAGCCCCGGTGAGGTCAGACGGTATGCGGCATTTTCCACACACTCCTTCTTCCCTACGATATAGCCGCCGATGGGGGCCAGGCCGCCTCCGGGATTTTTGATGAGGGAGCCTACCATCATGTCTGCACCCACAGCCAGTGGTTCTCTCTCCTCTACAAATTCACCATAGCAGTTGTCCACCATACAGATCACATCCGGTTTGATTTTCTTAATAAAAGAAATCAGCTCCCCGATCTGCTCCACAGAAAGGGTCGGACGCATCAGATAGCCCTTGGAACGCTGAATAGTCACCAGTTTCGTCCGTTCGTTTAACGCATTTCTGATTCCCTCAAAGTCAAAGGATCCGTCCGGCAGCAGATCCACCTGACGGTAGGTAACGCCGTACTCTGCCAGTGACCCTTTGGATGGCCGGATGCCGATGACCTCCTCTAAGGTATCATAGGGTTTCCCCACCGGAGATAACAGTTCATCCCCCGGACGCAGATTTGACATCAGGGCCAGCGCCAGCGCATGGGTTCCACAGGTGATCTGCGGCCGCACCAGGGCATCCTCTCCGCCAAAGCAGTCTGCATATACCTTTTCCAAAGTATCTCTTCCAAGATCATTATACCCATATCCGCTGGAGATATTGAAGCATTCCGCACAGACCCGGTTTTTCTGCATGGCAGCGATCACCTTCATCTGATTATATTCCGCGGTCTCATCGATCCCTTCAAAACGTTCCTTCAGACCGGCAAGAATTTTCTCTCCAAAATCATATACCTTCTTTGAAATTCCCAGCTTTTCATACTGTTCTTCTAACAAATTACGCATGTATAATTCCTTTCTCGTATAGCATCTGCAGCATTTGATTTAAAATTGCCGAGTCATCTCCGGCAAAATCCGGCCGGTTCAGCCAGATCACATCCCTCTCCCGTCGAAACCAGGTGAGCTGCCGCTTGGCAAAGTGTCTGGTCTCCCGCTTAATCACGTAGACAGCCTCCTCAAGAGTACATTTGCCTTCCAGGTAATCCAGAATTTCCTTGTAGCCAAGGCCCTGCATGGATACCATGTCGCGCCGGTATCCTTTATCATACAATGCCTTTACCTCTTCTACAAGTCCCTTTTCCATCATCAGGTCCACCCGGCGGTCAATCCGCTCATAAAGCTTTTTCCGGTCATCCGTCAACACAAAATAAGCATAATTATATGGGGAGTTCTTCTGATGTTCCTCCTCGTTATGGGCTGAAATAGGCTTTCCAGTAATATGATAATATTCCAGCGCACGGATTACCCGTTTGCTGTTGTTGGCATGAATCGTATCGTAGGAAACAGGGTCAATCTCTCTCAATTTTTCATGGAGCGCATCGTTGCCATGCTCCCTGGCGAAATCGGCCAGCTCCCTCCGGTAGGCCTCATCACAATCCTGTTCGGAAAAATCTATGTCATACAAAAGAGCCTGGATATAGAAGCCCGTTCCCCCCGCCACAATGGGAATCTGCCCCTTTGCATAAATGGTATCCAGAGCCGCCTTTGCCATCTGCTGGAAGCGAACAATGTTAAAGGACTCCGCAGGCTCTAAGCAGTCAATCAGGTAATGAGGTACCCCCTGCATTTCCTCCGGCATCACCTTGGCGGAGCCGATATCCATATATTTATATACCTGCATGGAGTCAGCAGAAATGATCGCTCCATTGATTTTCTTTGCCAGCCGGATGGACAGCTCTGTTTTACCAACGGCGGTAGGTCCCGCCAGAATTACCAGTGGTTTCATGACACAATCCTCTTAAATTTCTTCTCAATCTCGCTCTTCGTCATGGAGATGATCGTTGGTCTGCCGTGGGGACAGTTGAAGGGATTCTTAAGCGTCAAAAGTTCTGTAATCAGCGCATCCACCTCCGCCAGACTCAGTGCATGGTTGCCCTTCACCGCCGCCTTACAGGACATGGAGGCCACCTTCTCTAAGATCAGATCCGGCTCCTGTCTGCCATTCATGGCAGAGAAATCATCCAGCATTTCAATAAAAAGATCTTTCATATCAATATGAAACAGATTGTCCGGCACTGCCGAAATCATGTACTCTCTGCCGCCGAAATTTTCCACCTGATAGCCAAGTGCTTCAATCTGGGGGAGATAGGTATTTAATGCATTCTCCTCCCTGGCATTCAGACTCAGGACAATCGGCGGGCTGATGGCCTGGGAGGTGTACTCCTTCTCCCTAAGACGGGCCATGGTCCGCTCGTAGAGCACCTTCTCATGGGCGGCATGCTGGTCCATAATATAGAGCTTATCCTCGTACTCAATCAGCCAGTATGTGGCAAAAAGCTGACCGATGATACGGTGCTTCTTTCTTGCGTCCTCAGAAAGGAATTCCGGGGAAACAGATTCCAGCGTCAGCTGCTCCGAGGTTTCAGGGGCATGAACTTCTTTTGATGGAACACCATATTCTGCTATCGTTTCCGCAGCTTTATATAGGTTTTGTTCACCATACCTGTTCTGCAATTGGTTCGAAACTGCTTCCGTCCGACTCCTCAGCTGATTGATCCGCCTTTTCTCAAAAGGCTCCGGCACCGGCTCCTTATACACCGGCGGAAGCTTTTTCTCCTTCTTCTCCTCAATCGGCACCTCCGGAATCAGCTCTCTGTGGGAAAGCACGGCATAAACCGCCTCCACCAGTTCCCCGTACACTTCTTTGTTATGGTCGAAGCGCAGTTCCATCTTTGTCGGATGCACGTTCACGTCCAGTGTCTCCGACGGAAAGGTGAAATAAAGGACCGTAAAGGGATACTGATGCTGCATCAGAAAGCTTTTATAGCCTTCCTCAATCGCTTTGGACAACAGTGTACTCTTAATATACCGTCCATTGATAAAATAGTTTTCATAATTGCGGTTGCCCCGGTTAATCTGGGGCTTACCCAGAAAGCCGGTAACACAGAACCATGTTCCGGTATAATTTATCTCCAGCAGGGCTGCTGTAATATCACGCCCGTAGATATGGTAGACCAGATCCTTTCTGCTGCCGTTTCCGGAGGAGTGCAGCCTGGTCTGGTTATTGTTGATGTATTGAAAGGAAATATCCGGATGAGACAGCGCCAGTTTCTCCAGCATGTCACTGATATAAGTGCCCTCGGTCTGGGCAGTCTTTAAAAATTTTCGTCTGGCGGGCGTATTAAAAAAGAGATCCCGCACCAGAAAAGTAGTTCCCTCAGGGGCGCCGATTTCCTCTTTGGAAATCTCCCTGGAACCCTCGATCAGGTAGCGTGTACCGGTAAGACTCTCCCTTGTTTTCGTGATCAGCTCTACCCGGGCCACCGCCGCAATACTGGACAATGCCTCGCCGCGAAAGCCCAGAGAATGGACACACATCAGATCCTCCGCACTCCGGATCTTGCTGGTGGAATGCCGCAAAAATGCAAGGGGGATATCCTCCTTTGCGATTCCACTGCCATTGTCCGTAATCCGAATAAATGAGATACCACCCTCTTTGATTTCCACGGTGATGGCTGTGGCACCGGCATCAATGGCATTTTCCACCAGTTCCTTCACCACGGAGCTGGGGCGCTCAATGACCTCGCCGGCAGCGATCTTATCAATTGTATCCTGACTGAGAAGTTCGATTTTTCCCATATCTTTTTCTCCCTTGGAACTTATCACATTTACCATCTGTTTTTCACTTTATTCTGAAGTTCGTAAAGTTTGTTTAACGCATCAAGGGGCGTCATATTGCTGATGTCCACCTCACGAAGTTCTTTGATGATATCGTCATCTTTTACGGTATCAAACAACGACATCTGGGCTAGATCCACCTCGTCAAGATGTTCCTTTTTCTTTTTCCCGCCGGAAGCGGCTGAGGTCTCGACAGAGATGCTTCGTACCGTCTCTGTAATATCATTGGCCAAAAGCTGATTTACAATGACTTTCGCCCGCTCAATGACCATTTCCGGAAGTCCCGCCAGCTTGGCCACCTGGATACCGTAGCTCTTGTCAGCACCGCCTTTGACAATCTTTCGGAGGAATACGATGTCGTCTCCCTTTTCCTTCACTGCGATACAGTAATTGTTGACGCTGTCCAGCTTGCCTTCCAGCTCCGTCAGCTCATGGTAGTGGGTGGCAAACAATGTCTTTGCCCCCAGAAGCTTTGGATTACTGATGTATTCCACCACGGCCCAGGCGATACTAAGGCCGTCAAAGGTACTGGTTCCCCGGCCGATTTCATCCAGAATCAAAAGGGATTTGCTGGTGGCATTCCGAAGGATATTGGCTACCTCGTTCATCTCCACCATGAAGGTACTCTGACCACTGGCCAGATCATCCGATGCACCGACTCTGGTAAAAATCCGGTCCACAATGCCGATGTTGGCGGAGGCCGCCGGAACAAAGCTTCCGATCTGGGCCATAAGCACAATCAGTGCAGTCTGCCGCATATAGGTGGATTTTCCCGCCATGTTCGGTCCGGTGATGATGGAAATCCGGTTGCTGCCATTGTCCAGATAGGTATCGTTATCAATAAACAGGTCGTTTTTGATCATTTTTTCCACAACAGGATGACGTCCGCTCTTGATGTCAATCATACCGGATTCGTTGATCTTTGGCCGGCAGTAATTATTGCGGCTGGCCACCAGGGCAAGGGAAGCAAAAGCATCAATCTTCGCAATGGCTTTTGCCGTGCGCTGGATTCTTTCCACATTGTCTGCAATGGTTCTCAAAATATCCTTGAAAAGATCATATTCCAAACCCACCAGCCGGTCCTGGGAACCAAGAATCGTATCCTCCAGTTCCTTAAGCTCCGGTGTAATGTAACGCTCTGCATTGGTTAATGTCTGTTTTCTGATATAGTAGTCCGGCACCTGGTTCTTGAAGGAGTTGGTCACTTCCAGATAATAGCCAAACACCTTGTTGAATTTAATTCGAAGATTCTTAATACCGGTTTTCTCGCGCTCCGTCTCCTCCAAATCTGCCAGCCACTTTTTCCCGTCGGTGGAAGCACTCCTTAACTTGTCCACCTCCTCATGATAGCCTGCCTTGATGATATCCCCGTCCCGGACGGAAATCGGCGGCTCGTCATTGATGGAATCTTTCAAAAGCTCATACAGGTCCGTCAGACAATCAAAATCAACACGGATTTCCTCCGCCAAATCCCCATCCAGGTCCTCCAGCTGAGATTGGATGCCCGGCAGCATCTCCAGAGAACCGCGAAAAGCAATCAGGTCTCTGGGATTGGCCGTCTGATAGGTAATCCTTGTGATCAGACGCTCTAAATCATATACCGGATTTAAATATTCCCGCAGCTCATCCCTTGTCATCTCATGCTGATTTAAGCTGGCAATCAAATCCTGTCTCTTAAGTATCTCTTTTTTGTCAATCAGGGGCTGCTCCACATAGCTTCGTAGAAGTCTGGCTCCCATGGCAGTCTTCGTCTGGTCCAAAACCCACAGCAGAGAACCTCTCTTCTCCTTTTCCCGCAGGGTCTCTACCAGTTCCAGATTTCGCCTGGTAGAGCTGTCGATGATCATGTATTTTCCAATCGAATAGGGATGAATGGTCAGGATGTTGGAAAGGGAATTTTTTTGTGTCTCATACAGGTATTTTAACAATGCCCCTGCCGCAATCACACCGCTGTCATAGTCTGCAATTCCAAGCCCCTCTAAGCTCTGAACATGAAAATGGGAAAGCAAAGTCTCCCTTGCCAGCTCATCACCAAAATACCAGGCATCCAGCGCAGAAACCGCAATCTGCAGGCGCTCCTTCATATCATCGATGTCCACGCCGCTCATGTAAAATGGTTCATTGCAGATAATCTCCGAGGGGGCAAAGCGGTTCATCTCATCCAAAAGCTTACGCTCGCTGTCCACCTCCGTCACGAAATAATCTCCTGTAGATGCATCCGCGATTGCTATTCCGTAGCGGTCGGACGCGTAAACAATACACATCAGATAATTATTCTTCGATTCATCCAGAGACTGCATGTCCAGATTCGTGCCCGGCGTCACCACGCGGATCACTTCCCGCTTTACAATGCCCTTGGCCAGCTTCGGATCCTCCATCTGCTCACAGATGGCTACCTTATACCCTTTCTTGATCAGCCGGTTGATATAAGTATCCGCCGAATGAAAGGGGACGCCACACATAGGCGCCCGCTCTTCCAGTCCACAGCTTTTGCCGGTCAGTGTCAGCTCCAGTTCCCTCGAAACGGTCTTGGCATCGTCAAAAAACATCTCGTAGAAATCTCCGAGACGGTAAAAGAGGATACAATCCTTATATTGTTCTTTTGTACGCAGATAATGCTGCATCATGGGAGATACTTCCTGCACGGTTTTATCCTTTCTGTATCTATTCTTAAACTACTTGCGTTTCCTTCGGTTTTTCATGCTGCCTTGATCGGTGCATCTTTCAAATCCGGGTACTATTTTACCATAAAATCTACATCGGGAATATTATTTTTCTGTGAAATCCTGTACCCTTCAGCAGCTACGCAGCTATCACTTACTGTTGTGGGCGTTCGAGACAACTTTTTTGCTATGCGCCCACCATTTTTGTCTTTTCTCTTTCTCAATGGCGGATTATGGGCGGTGAAAATATATTTTTTCGTATGCGCCCATATTTTCTCATTTTTCAATTGGTGCGGCTGCTCAAATGGGCGTATAGAGAAAAAGCTGCCGCTACCGCCCCTTTTTCATCCTATTTGTACTTTGGATTCATTTTTCTGTGGGCGATAGGAAAAAAAGTTGTTCACAGCGACCATTTCCCCATAACCGCCGAAGCGCTCTTTAACCCATCGATGGCCGCCGACATAATTCCGCCGGCGTAGCCCGCCCCCTCCCCGCAGGGATAAAGGCCCCGGACCACACTCTGACCGGTATCATCCCTAAGGATACGAACCGGCGAAGAGGTTCTGGTCTCCATCCCGGAGAGAATCGCATCCTTCCGGTCAAAATTCGGAATTACTCTGGCAAAATGCTCCATGCCCAGCATAAAGGACTGTTCCATTTCCTCGGACATCAGTCCCCGCAGGTTGGCAAACACCGTCTCTCCCCTGGTGCAGGAGGAAAAGTCTCCATAGGCTGAGCTTACCACATTCTGCCGGAAATCGCCGAAAAGCTGCTGGGGAATCTTACCGCCACCCAGACAAAAATTCTTACGCTCCAGCATCTCCTGATAAACCATGCCGGAAAGGGCGTCATCCCCGCCAAAATCCGCTGGGGTCACCGACACAATGATCGCAGAATTGGCATTGGCGGCATTTCTTCCGGAATAGCTCATACCGTTGACGCAGGTGCCGCCTGTCATGGAGGAGGCATTCACTACGTAGCCGCCCGGGCACATACAAAAGGAGTACACCCCGCGGCCGCCCGGGAAATTCGAAGTTACCTTATAGGGGGCTGCCGGAAGCGGCTTGCCTTTCCAATCCCCATACATGGCATGATCGATCATCTTCTGGGGATGTTCCACCCGAAAGCCTACTGCAAAGTTTTTGCACTCCATGGGTATCCCCCGGTCTTTCAGCATCCGGAAGGTGTCTCTGGCACTGTGCCCAAGGGCAAGGATCACAACATCCGCTTCCAGAAACTCCTCATTTACATACACGCCCAGCAGACGCCCGCTCTCCACCGCCAGATCCGTGACGCAGCAGCTGAACCGAAACTCGGCTCCCCTGGAAATCAGATGCTTCCGCATATTCGCAATCACAGAGGCCAGAATGTCCGTACCGATGTGGGGCTTATTGTCATAAAGAATCTCCGCCGGTGCACCAAATTTTACAAAGGTTTCCAATACGAAACGATTACGACCGGAAGGGTCCTTCACCCCTGTATTCAGTTTTCCATCGGAAAAGGTACCGGCACCCCCCTCCCCAAACTGCACATTGGAATCGGGAGCAAGCACCCCCGTCTCCCAGAAGTGCTCCACATCTGCCTTCCGCTCCTCCACAGGTTTGCCCCGCTCCAGAATCACGGGAGCATATCCTGCCTCCGTCAGCTGATATGCAGCAAAAAGCCCCGCCGGACCGGCGCCAACGATGACCGGCCTCTGCTGCAGTTTTTTCGTACCCTCCGTCTTCGAAAAGGACGAATTTGTTTTAGCGCCCGCAGGCTTCGGATCCGCATTTCGGTCTTGTCCGTCAGAGGATGGAAATGCATAGGAAATCTCCTTCATTACAGAGACCGACGGATGATGGACTCTCTTCAGCACCTGCGCCTCTCCGTCCACCTTCACCTGCACCGTATATACATAAAAAAGATTCGGTTTCTTTCTGGCATCCAGCGATCGTTTCAGAATCTCATAGGAAAAGGAATCCTTATCGGAAAGCCGCAGGATTTTACGAATCTGTCCCTCCAGTTCCTTTTCTTTATGCCCTGCCGGAAGCTTGATTTGATTTATTTTAATCATAAAGATTTCCTCACTTCAATTGAACATCGGCCCATGTATCATTTCCCTTTGGCAAATGGAACGACGCTGCATATCTAGTACGCCCAAAAAGTTTCTGGTGCAATGAATGAGTATGCGGTTTCGAGAGTGCAGGTAAAAAACAAAGGCGCAGCCTGGCTTTTTAATCTGTGCTATCGGAATCGCACATGTGGCACTCAAAGTGAACAGGTGCCCCCAACATCCCCGCCACGTAGCCGCTGGCCCAGGCCCACTGAAGATTGTAGCCGCCGCAGATGCCGTCCACATCCAGAATCTCCCCCGCAAAGAAAAGTCCGGGCACAAGCTTCGACTCCAGCGTATGGATGTCGATCTCCTCCGAACGGATTCCACCCGTGCACACCTGGGCGGTGGAAAAGTCCCGCACCTTTGTCAGCTCCACCGGATACCGCAGAATCGTTGTGGCCAGCTTCTCCACTTCGGAAGGTCCCAGGGAACCCGCATCCGCCTCCGGATGAAAACCCGCTTTCTTCAGAAATTCCGGAATCAGCTTCTGGTGAAACAGACCGCAGAGGGACTGTGAAAGTGTACGCTGTCCTTTGTCTCTCGCAAAGCGCCTGTTCAGTTCCTCCACCAGCATACTGTGGGTTAAATCAGGCATAAAATCAATCTCCAGTCCCACCTTACGACCCGCATAAAGGGCACGGGAAGCGTTGCTGCTGATCTGAAATACCGGGATCCCCGAGACCCCGTAATCCGTCAGCTGCAGTTCTCCTTCTTCTTCCAACTTGCTTCGGCAGCCATCGGTAACCAGAGACAGGCTTGCCTGGGTGCGGACACCGGCAACCCGCTTAAAATTCATACCCTTTGCCTCAAATCCGCAGAGCGCCGGAAGAATGGGTACAAAGCGATGGCCCAGTCCCTTTATGATGGGAAACAGGGAGCCGTCACTGCCCAGCTTCTCCGAGGCCTTAAGGCCGGTAGCCACAATCACATTTTTCCCCCGGTAGTTCCCCGTGGAGGTCTGCACATAAAAGCCCCTGGAATCCGGCTTCAGCCCATGGATATCACAGGAAACCACAAGGGTTACCGAAAGCCGTTTTAACTCTGCCGTCAGCGCCTCCACCACAGACAGGGCCTGCCCGGAAAAGGGATAATAGTACCCATTCTTCTTGCGGGGGTAAATGCCGATCTCTTTAAAAAAACTGACCGTATCATAATTATGAAAATACCGCATGATACTTGGAACTAATTCCTTATTCCCATAATAATAGCTGTAGTCCATATCTTCGTTGGTATAATTGCATCTGCCGTTTCCGGTGGCAAGAAGCTTCTTACCGGGCTTGTCCATATGCTCTAAAAGCAGCACACGCCTTCCCTGCCTTGCCGCGGTGATTGCCGCCATCATGCCGGAGGCCCCGGCACCGATCACGATCACATCATAGATGCCGGATGCCTTCTTATGATTCTTTTTTTCCACTGGCTGTCCCATGAATAGATTCGATTCCTTCCTGGAGTTCTGCGATTGGTATCCTTTTTATACAACATCTGCAATAATCAAAGCATGACAAAGGAAAAATATCCTACGGATACCCTGTAAACGTTAAACTGTATTTTAACATAAGTAGTTTTAGGTGTCAAAAATCTTGACTTTTCCCACCTCGGATTTTATCATTAGAATATGATTAAATTTTTATTCATTGCAGGCCTGCTTGTGCTGATCGGTATCCTCATCTATCGGCTGGATCTGTACCGCTCCTACAACAAATACCGGAGCGATAAAATCGAGAAGCTGGAAACAGATCTGAAAAAAGAACAGGACCTGAATAACAACACACTGAAAAAACTGAACAAGGTTGCCTACACCAATCCCATTTCCAAGATAGGGAATCTGGATTTCTTTATCGATGAGGCCAACAAGCTCTTCGAGGAAGAACCGGGGACAGACTGCACCATGATCTGCTTAAATATCCAGAACATCGGTAAGATCAACCAGCTCTTCGGCCCCACCGAGGGCGATAACGTGGTGATTCATGCCGCCCACACCCTCCGGGATATCGGCCAGCGGGAACGATTTATCTTTGCACATATTTACTCTAACCTTCTGGGCATGATTGTGAAGAATAGTTCCGAAGAGTATATTAAGGGCCTGATTGCTGAGCTTACGAAACTGATGGAAGCCTACAGTGACAGCTTTAAGGTGCTGACCTCCTTCGGTGTGTATCATATCACTGACAAGAAGCAGCCAATTACCCAGATGATCAATGCCTGTATGCTGGCCCAGCGTTTCGTGAAGGACCCGGAAAAATGCAATTTCGTTTTCTATACAGAGGAGCTGGAGGCAGATCTCTCCCAGAATAAGAAAATGAGCAGCGAAATGGAGCAGGCTCTGGAGGAACACAAATTCCTTATGTATCTGCAGCCCATGGTGGATTTGAAGACCTTCCGCATCGTCAGCGCCGAGGCGCTGGTGCGCTGGGATTACCCCGGAAAAGGCATTCTTTCCCCCTACGCTTTCATTCCACTGTTCGAGAGCACGAATCTCGTGCAGAAGCTGGATTACTACATGTGGGAGGAATGCTTAAAAACGATCCGCCGTTGGATGGATAACAAGATCACCCCGACGCCCATCGCCATGAATGTGTCCAAGATTCATTTTCAAAACACGAAATTTATCGACTATCTGGATGAGCTCTGCGACCACTATCTGATTGATAAGAATCTTCTGATCCTGGAGCTTCCGGAGAAGGGCATTTCCTCCGGCGGACCCCAGATCAAGGAGATCATCACCACCTTAAAGGAACACGGCTACACTCTTTGCATCGATAACTTCGGTAGTATGAACAGCCCCTTGAACCTGCTTCGTGACTACCCTATTGACCGCATCAAGATCGACCGCTCTTTCTTAAACCAGAACAGCGATACCGAGGAAGGTATGGCCATCCTCCGGTATCTCATCGCCATGGCAAAGGAAGTCGGCCTTACCGTCATCACCGAGGGTGTAGAAACCTTAGAGCAGACCAATCTTCTCGGTGAGATTGGCAGCGACATCGCCCAGGGATACTTCTTCAGCAAGCCCGTGGACCTGCGTGAATTTGACCAGTTGAACCACTCCATGGTACAGCGGGTGTACCAGAGCAATGAATATTACCCGACCTTTGAGGATCTGGAGAAGGATCTGGATCTGATCGCGTTTATGCTGAATGAGACGTAAAAAGAAAGCAGCTCCCCCGGGGCAATTTTCCAGTACTTAGCGGATGCTTTCCCATATAACCTATAACAAAAGCTCCCCGAATAGCATCGAGGAGCTTATTGATTATTACATGGATGTCTTGATCTTGGCTACTGTGAATACGAAGTAGTCACTCTTCAGATCTGAGTTTAACACAGAATCTGAAATTGTGGGCCAGTTTCCATCTCGCAGCCAGTAATGCTTGAGGCAGCCCTCCGAACTGTCTGTACCGGATAAAGTTGTACTTGCGGAGCTTTCACTCTCATTGCTTGAAATATTACCGGAAGTAGTTAACGTAGGTAAAGAATCTGTTACCAACAGGTATGCCTTTACGCGGTAGTTGGTCATATCAAGTCCTGAACAGTTAGCAACCAGTGTACAATGAGCTTTGATTACCTTAGCAATCTTATCATTTCCGGAAACCGTCTTTCCATCTGGAAGATCGGCACCACCCGTAATCTGGTCCGTACCGAACTGATAAGTTACAGCCACAAGACCATTGCCGGATGTTACAGAATTATCGCTAGACTTTGCAACGCTTAACGCATCCTCCGTTGTACTAAATTTACCTAGATATAATGACACATTATCTCCGGAATATGGCTGATAAGCAGGCTTACCATCTGCGCCCTTCTGGGATGTCTTTTCCTCCACCTGATAGAGAATCGTATAATATTTACTTTCTAAACCACTGATGTTATTCTCCGGGAATGCGATATTTGCTGTATAAGAAACTACACCGCTGTCGCTTTCCTCCGGTGAGTACTGATTCATACCAAGGGTTGTCAAATCATCTACGTCCAGAGCAAAACCAAAGTCGGATTTCATTTCTGCGCCAACCTTTGCCTCCCAGGTATCCTTGATATCTCCGGCAGACGGCAGGTCCATGTCATTTGTAACCACTAACTGGGCAACCACGTAGAAATCGCTGCTACTGTACGCTTCAAGAGATGACAGATCCGCATTGGAGAAATCAAAGGAAAGTGTAATCTGGTTTGAGGTATTATTTCCCAAATCATTAATGCAAATCTTTGAATCCCCATGCCCGGACACACTACGCATACTCTGATAATAATAGGCGGTAGACTGCCCGGAAGCTGCCGGAACGGTTACACTATTACCTCCACTTTCCAGAATAATATTAGTCCCATTCGGAAGTGGTATCTTTTGGAAGGTATCGGAACCATTTCCGCTAATTGCAAGAGAAAATCCCACATCCAGATAAACCTTATCCGTAGTCTTTACAGAATCCCAATAGGTTGAAATAGCTTTGAGATCATATTGTAAATGCGTACAAACCTTTCCATCCTGCGTAATTTTACTGCCAGCCTCCAAATATGTGTTACTATTGCTGCTTTCAGATGATGTTTCTTTATTAATCTTATAGGTTATACCCGGTATTTCGTTGATATACCCATAACAGTGCTCACTGTAATCTGTTCTGGAAAACAGTGCATTATACTGCTTCTTTGCCTGTTCATCTTCAAGTTTTTCAGGCTGTAAGGGTTTCACATGCATCGAATAAAGTTTGTTTTGTATATCTGACCCGCTTGCAGCATCCTGAGTCTCTGAGGTATCGGCAAGAATTACAAAATGTTCAACCAAAGAACTTCCGGTATAAGTTGTCCCACATAGATCTTCAAAATTATCATGCTTTAATTTACTATCACCAATTATTTCCTTCGTCTCATAATAATTATTATTTGCATCCTTAAATTCTGAAAATGCAATTTCCTTTAACTCTTTCTGATTATCCGGAACAGCGTAATAATACGCTTTGCCTCCTTCATCCAAAGGGATCAGTGTGAGTTTTGTTCCCGGGGAAAAATAAGTATTTCCTGCCGACTCAATACAAAGAGTTTTCGAAATTTTTACAGAACTGAATTTCTCACTGTCCACATAAATGTACTCTGCATAAATACTATAGCTGGATCCCTGAGAAAGAATCATTGATGTTTTGTTATCAATCGTACTGCTCAGTTCATTTTTTCCATTGGTTTTAATTTTTTGAATATTATACTCAATCCCCTCCAGCATTTTCATGTTGCTATAGACCTGTAATCGTTTTTCAATATATACGGGAATATCCAGTGTCCAATGGACAGTCCTATCATCTTTACCACTGTAGTTCCATCCATATTCGATTCGAATCAGAGTAAATGTTCCCGAAGTTTCTGATGTTAACTCATCCCCAACTGTAGACGAAAAACTATATGTCGTATTGCCTTTGCCCGTTCCATTCGATGGAGATGATGTGACAGTTACACTTGGGGCTGCATCCGAATTCACTGTTATACTCCCATCTTCCAGCTTCATTGCATAAGAAGTCACGCTGAGAATCGTTGCCAGATTCGTGTCTTTATGCTGATTTAAATAACTGTTCAGACCTCCGGAATTATTGGTCAAAATGTTAATATAAGTCTGTAGCACCTGATCCAATGTCCCATTCTCGGATGATCGAAATACAATCATGGGAAGTCGTGTATCTCCCACCTTGTACGGTGATTTATAGCCAGTGTTATCCTTATAGGTGTTGGCAAAAACATTCTGAGTCTTTAAATTCTGATTATTTTCGCCAGAAGAAATATCAACTCTACCCTGATAATTATCATCCAATCGATACGCTTTTCGTCTGTCTGCAGTATCTGAGGTATCCGTATATGCAGACATGATTTCTTCAATATTACCGAAAACATAAGGAACATCGGTATTAAAATCGGATGTGCCTGTTATACCGAATTTAGTGGAAATTGTTTCTGTTTCGACATCCGTCATTCTGCCATCATATAATAATGTACACTGCTTACGATAGTTGCTATACATATCATTATTGGACTGCAATTTTGCATTGTGCGCCGCTCCCACATCCGATACCGGACGTTCATCAGCATCAGTATAAGAGATATGAACGTCAATAAACTCTGCTCTTCTGTTATCTGTTCCAACTACCTGCCCAAGTACAGCTCCTTCCAAATACGAATATTGATAAAAATCCTTTTCCGGAACGATTGTTCCTGTTTGTTTTACCAGATTCAATTTTCCGTTCGCAGCTTGATCTGCCACATAATATAAAGAATCCCGTAATCCTTTGCCATTACCCCGAATCGGTGTCGTTTTAAAATCCGGCAATTCATTATTAGCATTCATTATACCAATTGCATTATCTTTTAGAGACACATGATAGAATACGGATTCCGAATTCATGTATCCACAGACTCCACCTGCTCCTAATTCTGTATTTGCTTTACCTGAATCATAACAGGCAATAAAATTATTCTGGATTTTTAAATTCTCAGCTTTCAGATGACTGCGTGTATCTGACGAATTAATTTTTCCGGCAAAGCCTCCAGCATACCCATTAGTCTCAGTTGAATTGCCCCAATTAATAAGAGTTTTCCCTTTTGTTGAAATCAATTTATTGTACGTAATAGTAATATCATTATAATAGTTATCTACAGTAATATTTCTAATATCAGCCCAGCCAATGACACCACCAACCTTTGACCCTTTAATGAAACAGTTTGATACAGTATTTGTATATGTGTTATTTTTAGTGTCTGTATAGGTGGAAATATTTATTTCATTATTTAATCCAGAATACCCAATAAAGCCACCCATACTTCCACATTTAGCTTCAATATCAACAGAATCTACCGTAACACCATATAAATTCAATTTACCACTTGCATGTCCTTCAATTCCACCTGCATCTCCTAAAGATGTTTCACTCGCATATTTAATAGAAGAATTCTTAACAGAAATTTGACGAAATGTGCATGTAGAATCGCTTTCTCCCCAACCGACAATTCCACCTGCAAATCGGGAGGCATCAATGTTTACGCCTTCAACAGACAAATTCGTGCCCTCTATAGTATAACTATTTCCAAATAAACCTGCAGTACTACTCCCTTGACCTCGAATCAAAGTCGTATATTGTCCACCATTATTTGTCCCAAGAATATGACAATCCGTAGCTGTTATTTGACCACCCTTCAGATGCCTTCCCACAAATCCTGCAGTACAAAATGCATTATGTGTTGGAACCTTGTCGCCGTCATTTTGGATAATTACTTTATCACTATTCACATCACTACCAACTACGATGTTTATTAATATTAATTTTCCGCCTACAGTTCCAATAATTCCTGCGGTTGCAATGATATATTTTCTATCATCATTACTTCCATTGTAACTATTTTTACCATTATCAAAAGTATTCTCTACCGTAAGATTTTTCAAACTAATATTTTGGAAGCTGTAATTATAACTATTCTCGTTAGGCTTCCCAGCCCTTCCTATCATGCCTCCTATCTGCACATTCTGTTTATCCCCAGTTGTTTTTACTGTAATATGTGTACCCTGAATATTCTGTATCGTAAAATCAGCCAAGATTGTACCAATCAATCCTCCGGTATTTTTAGATACGGTATCACTAAGTAAAGTACCATTTGATGCAGGATCAGAATTGTTTTCAACATCCAGATCATTCAATTCAGATTTGAATGATGAAGTTCCAGTTGAATCTGAACCTACATTTACCTGTACAATACCTGTACTATAACCTATCAAACCACCAGCATCTGCAAAACCGGTTATTTTTGTGGAATTCAAATCATCTGTTCCCTTTATATTACAGTTTATAAACGAAACGCAATATGTTTTACCCGATGGGTTATTATTACATGCAATGAATCCGCCCGCATACCTTTGCGATGCAACCTGCATTGTATTAAGCGTAACATTGTCAAAGGTCACATTTACATATTTCAATGTCGAAATCAAAGCAGCTGCATTTTTGGTTCCCACTCCATTGGACGCTATCTCATCATCCCTTGATTGATTGCAAACCTTTCCAGTCAATATAATATTTTTGATTGTAATAGTCTGCGTTTTGTCAGAAGGCCTGATCACATTATTCAAAAAGGCAGCGTCTGCTACATCTTGAACCGTATCTTTGTGAATGTCATCAACTTGCATGTCAAGTGTAATCTTTGCAATCGTGTCAGGGCCGGTCAGATTACCATGAAATACGTCAGCTCTCGTATCCTCCTGTTCAAAATATCGTGCCCCCAGTCCTCGAAATGCAGTCCCAAACACCGACAGATCATAAGTACTTCCACTTAATTGAAAAGTGGTAACGGAACTATACGGGTTTAGATCCTGGCTGGATCCGTTTGATTGAATCATATCCTCCCATTTAAAAAATTGAGAGAGATAACTGTGATACTTTGGTGCACAGGTATCCGTAGCTCCGTTTTCATTATCATACATAATGACATTATTTCTGGCTTCAATCGAATCGTCTGAATTTGATACCTGACCAACATACTGGTAATCACCGCTTCTTTGTCTGGATTTCGCATTGTAGCCCACATACAATGAATCCAGCCCCGTCTGTCCATAATTGAGTAATCCGGCATTCAATCCCATGGAAAGGACCTGAAGGTGAACGGCATTTGCAATATTTCCGTAACCATTACTTGCATTCCATGTAATTGGATCTGATCCAGCGTTATTGATCAAATATGCACCATTAATAATATCATAGGAACGGCTCTGCTCCAATGATGAAGTACTTGAATACATTGCTGACAAGTTCTTAAAAAGAGGCGTTATGGTATCTGTTCCTCCATCATAAACCACATAGCCATTATACACTCTTCCAATGATTCCACAGACATAGGGATATTGATCATACGTGCCTGTAGAAATATTGACCGTAAAGTTACTGAGCCGTGCTTCTGCCATATTTCTCAGGAGAACACCGCCGGCATTTACGATTCCCACATAACCGCCGATCATAGCTTTCTTGTTTTTCGGGGTAAAGCAGGAGATATCATCACTTTTTCCGGTTACGGTAACATGATCAATCACATTTTCTCCACCTAAAACCGTTGCGATGACGCCACCACCGACACCGCCTTCATCCACCGTTTCTTCTGTACCTTGCGCATTTTCCCTTGTGACCTGCTGATTTATGGTAACGGGATTCGGGAAGGCAATCACAAGATCCTTTACGACACATCCTTTTGCGGACTGAATCCATCCATAATTTGACATTTCGCTTGACGCAGGAAAATCAGGCATGGTGATCGTAGGACATGTCGGATCTGTTTCCGGTATTTGTTTTCCCACAAAAACTCCGGTAAATGGAAGATCCGTTCTCCCAAATCCGGTAAATTCCGGATAGGAAGACAAATCCAGATTTGCAGTGATCTGATAATAGGCCTGGCTCAGCTTTTCCTGTGACGGGAACTGATCCTTATTTGATCCCGTATAGACAATAGCCTCTCCATGACCTGATGTTGCATTGCTCGTTTTGTCACAGCATTTTGCATCATCTCCCACCGGATTGACACTCCATTTTCCGTTTGCCAGAATCTCACTAAACTTATCTTCTTCATAAAGGTAACGATACAAAGTGATTAACTGTCTGGTGGTGGAAATTACATAAGGATCCTCATAAGTTCCACAGCCTTCATTCAGATGCCCGGTTTTCGGATTCACAAGGATCTTTTTTACTGTTGAATACACATACGGCAGGTAATTGCCACAGTCAAAGGTAATTTTATGCGCATCATCACCGGACTCCAGATATCCTACAAAATAGTCTTTATCATAGTATTCTTCCTGGGCATAATTGGGACTACCGCCATTACTACCTAATTCCTGTCCCAAAGTGACAACATTATTCTTACCGGCGTCTGTTGTACATCTTCCATACAGGTAATCCTCATAGGTAAAGGTATATATTCCGCTGCAGTTTTCTGCAAAGTTGTAGGAATAGATAAAGGACGCCATGGCAAGCGCCTCATCCATTTTTGATGATTTTAAAGCATCATTACTTTTACCCTCGGCAGCATCCGCAATATCCATGTTTTTAAAGCTGAGGGAAATATAGGTGGCATTCTCTCCCCCGACATTGCCGATCAGGGCGCTGGCTGCTTTATTCCCCGCTTCTACCTCAGCATCGGTGTAACCGGACATACTGATGCCATCCATTTTTACTTTGGCCCCGGAGGATACGTCTGCAATCATCAGACCAATCGGAGCCTCGTATCTGAGGGACGCTTGTGAGGAAACACACCATAAATCCTTCAGTACGATGTTGTGAAAGGTATTTGTTATGTCTTGATATAGCGTTTTACCGTTTGCATCCGTACCATTTTCAATTCCATAGATACTGCCTGCCACCAGTGCACCGGCTGTTGTCTGGGAGGATGAAGTCTGCACACTAAAGGAACCGGTTAAGGTAAGTCCGGTCACAGTAAGCCCGGATACATTGCCAAATATCCCTGCATGCATCTGGTAATGCTCGCAACTGGAAGTCTCCGGATATTTTTTCTTTTCCAATGCTAATGCGCTTTCTTCTTCCTTAAGTGCTCTCGCATTCAGTTGAATAACAGCACCAGAGTCTGCAGTATAAGTTTCATTCTTAACCGGAGTGGGATAAAAACTATATCCGGTCATATCAATTGTTCCACCACTGATTTGATAACTGTCCGGCAGGGGGGACTTATCCGAAGCATAATCTGCATCCATCACACCGCGCAGATAGGCATTGGCATAGTGCAATAAATGCCAGCGCATCATGGCATCGGCACTATTTAATATCTTAATATCTACATTCTTACTAGCATTTTTGCTATCAACCCAAGACAGCTTATTCAGATCATAATAATAGCGGGTATTGGTATTCTGAATATGACTGCTTTTAAAGCTTTCATATGTACTACTGTTCCGACCGAGGTAATATTTATCTTCCTTGCGTCCAATGGATACAATCCCTCCATGGTCACTGTCATCTCCGCCTTTTGTAAAGCCCACAAGTTCATCATAATCGGTTCCATTGTAATTAGAAGGATTGACCTGGCTGGTTCCAGTGATATCCCTGAGATCCAGGTACAGATACTGACCATCCCGGACCAGAAGGCCGCACTGATCCACACCATCTGCACTATTGGCATCGATGGTCACATTTGAACCTATGGATAATTGATCAATCACCATCTTCCCACTGACACTATAAATCAGGCCTCCAAATGGTGCATTGACAGATAGTCCTGTATCGGTTGTTTCTCCAATTTTTCCGTTGGCGAGTTCGACATTTACATCCACCCAGTTCCATCCGAGAAGTCCGCCAATTTCAGAGTCGCTGGATACCGAAGACTCAGACACCTTCAGACCATCCACCTTCAAATTCTGAATCGTCAGGTTACACTTTGCTTTATAATAAGCAGAACGCGTCTTTCCAATCTGAGCAATCAGACCACCTGTGCGAATGGGAAAAGTGCTGCCGTTGGTATTAGTATAAAGATTCTGAGCATTAATCTGACCGGATAAGGAAACCGGTTCTGTTTCAGTCCCAGTAATCTGAATAGCACAGCTTTCGCCTGTTTCCAATTGATCCAAATCTACATAACCAATCACCCCACCCATCACATGGGTATAGTCCTGATAGGTCAAATTAGTATTGCAGGAAAACTGATCGATAGTGAGAGTTCCATTATTTGTCCCTGTATACTTTCCGAAGATTCCCCCCAGGTAATCATCTGATTTACTATCATATTTATTTGTGTCCTTATTATAACGACCAAATACCTTATTGTTATTGTCCCAGTCACTGTTGCTGACATCTGACAGGTTACCGGAAGCGGATACTTTACTTACCGTAATATTTCCAGTTGCAACCGATGCAAGACCTCCTGCGTACTCTTTTTGACAACTTTTTGATGTGTCATTATTTCCGCCTGCAAATTTCTGTTGTGCAAAGGCAATGCTGTACTGTACATCAAGATTTTCAAAACTAATTCCTGTTTCTCCCCCATCAACGGAAGCAAACAAGCCACAGTTAGGCTGGTTATGACTTGTAACCGTGTACTTAAGAACGGATTTACTGCTATTTGTTCCCTTCAAAGAGCCCTTAAATGGTGTATCCTTTGTACCGGTATCATCATTTCTTGACAGACAGGAAAGCCCGGTATTTGTCAGATCATAAGATGCCAGTGGAAGTGTATATGTAGCACATCGAATTTGATCTAAATTGGTAAGGGACGCTGATTCCTGAGAGGTATTTCTCACTGGCAGAAACTGCCCCTGTGTATTCATGGCAATTCCCAGACGAAGCAGATCGCCGGTAGAATTGATTGTTTCACTCAATGTTCCGGAAACCTGATAATTCTGGATTAAAAGTTCTCCTTTATTTTCTTCACTGGTTTTATCCCAATAATCATTTCGAATGACTCCGCCATAATTTCCAACTTCATCCAAGGAATTTTGTTCGTATGGCGTAAATTTAATTTCCGGCTCCATATAGACAAGAGAATTCTCCTGTTCTCCAACAATGCTGCCGGCATAAGATGGATATTTACGATTGTATAAATAGGCTTTCTGCCCCTCCTCTGTAATTGTACCGGAGAGGGAAATTGCTGTATTCTGTCCGACATATCCGAATAAACCACCATAGGCTTTCGAGATTTTTCCACCACTTAACGAAGCACATACTTTTACGGATTTTCCATCACTGCTTGTAATTACTCCTTTTCTTGTTCCAGTGCTGGTATTTTGAACAGCTCCAATAAGTCCTCCAAAATAATCGGGTTTTATATTTATATTTGAACCCGTAAAATTGAGACCGCTTGTGCTTGAAGAAATAGTGGTATCCCTAATTTCAAAATTGGCATCCATTTTACCAATAGCACCGCCAAAGGCATAAAGCTGATTGGAATCAATGGCCCATATGTCAAAATTATGGGCTGAATCCGAGTCAAAGATGATTTTGCCGGATGCAGCGCTGTCTGACAGAACACCGCCTACCAGAATTCCTACAGAACCATCACTGGTAATCTCCGAAGACGCAAATCGAAGCTTTCCATTGAACGCACAGTCTTTGACCTGGACATTTCCTGCCCTGGAGAGATAAATCTGTCCAACCAGACCTCCGGTATATCCGGATCTTCGGTTCATTAGATTTGCAAGATTTTTTTCTGCAAAAATAACCTGTTCAATCTGATGTGTACCTTCCGATGCTGAAAAGTAACCCACAGCACCTCCCATATTTCCCTGGCAATAATCCAGTTTATTCGATTTAATGGTACAGGGATGCTTTTCAGAAAATAACAAATCTGAATTCTCAACTCTTCCAATCAGACATCCTAAATTATATGCATTAGAAGTTCCTGTATTATTACAATTAGGAGTTTTATCTGCAATATCACTACCATTATTATCTTCAATTTCAGCTGTTTTAATAAGTACAGCCGGCTCTGCTTCAACACTACTGTCAGATTGCTGGTATGTATCAGCCACACATACTTTGGAGCCTATGAGATTTCCAGAAAACAGCCCAATTCCATACCCTGTCCAGTCATAGCCTGAAGGATATTCCTTCGGATGATCCAGCCTTACATCCTGACAAATCACCTGACGATACAGAGTTACCGTTGACTGCTCGATACATCCGGCAAACGCCCCCGCATCATATCCCATAATTCCATCATTACTCATGTTCCCGACATAGGTCATCGGACATTTCACATCAATATCCATATTATTCACGCGGCCAAAGAAACCTCCGCAATATCTGCTGTTTCCACTGCAGGTATATGCTGACCGCTGATATGTATAGGCTGAACCACCTGTGGTCGACAGGGTGAGTTTAGCATCCTCTGTCGTTCCTTTCACATTTCCAATCAGACCACCGACGCATCCCTCTCCCGATGAAAAATCATTTTCTGTAATTCCTTTTACCTGAGATTCAGAAAATTGAAAACCATCCAGAAAGATTTCTGTACTACCCTTACCCTGAAGTTCTCCAATCAATCCACCGGCTGTCTGCCCCTGCACAGATGCGCTGACGGATACATTTGTTCCTCGAATCTTGAGTTCATTACCGGTAGAGTACTGAATCTGTGCAAACATTCCACCAGCCCGGCTCTTTAAGTTGTTGTACCCTACTGAACCGCCAATCGTGATATCTGTATAGGATACCTGCCGTCCATCATCCTCTACTTTCAGGACCTCTGCAAGACCTGCACTGGACTCCTCGCTAGATGTAATTTTAATATTGCTGATTGCTGCCTTACTGGAAAGGCAGGTAAACAACGGCTGATTTAATTTTAAGGTTATGGTATTTGACGTGTAAGTTGATTTCAGTTCTCCTGCAAATGGATGCTCTGGACTTCCTATGCCCTTGAAATCGTCAGCATCTGTAGAGGTAAAGTCATAGGTTTCAGAATTTCCATTCATAAGATCATAGCCGAAATGATATCCTGACAAATCATGTTCCTTACTATAGTTTGCAAGGGCAATCCATCCTTTATAATCATTAATCAAATAAAGGATTCCCTGCGATATAGTACCTAATGTTCCATCATCATTGACAGGAAGAGCTATTATACTCTCTGAAGACCTAGCTCCACTATTTGTCGCAGTAGTATCATTCTTTGCTTCATTCTCCTGTGTTTTCTCTGCCTCTGACTCATCTGTATTCGTTTCAACCGAATTATTAGTATCCTCTGATTTCGTATCTGAAGGATCCTCTGTTCCAGATACAGATTTATTTTCTGATTCATCCGAAACAGCAGCAGAATCCGATTCTGTATTCTCAAAAACAGATTCTGTATTTGATTTTGTATCCACAGAAGCTGCCATAATCCATGCCTGCTCTCCGTTTTCGCAGAGCAACATAGCGATGGTCAACATCACTGCAATTACTCGTTTCATTCTGTTTCTATCCATCAGTTACCACTCCCTTCAGAAAAATGATTTAAATCGATTGCTTTTACACACTCCGATAGAGTTACCGTACTGTCATCGAATCCGGAGGACCGGTAAAAGGCAATCTGGATTGTGGAATACGGCTGCATGGTTATGATTATATAATGCCATGCTACATCATCCACTGTTTCATCCCCAAATTGGCTGTTACTCTTAGCTTTCAGATAGTAGGGATCAAACTGATCAATTTCCAGATTATCCTTCCATCGGATTTTGATTTCATGGGCAGCCTGATCCTCCCCCGGTGTATAGGAGATGGTGCAGGGAAACCCGGAATAATTACTCAGAGATTCATTCACCTGATTAAAATTACAATCCAGCGAATAGGATGCTGAGAGCATACTGGCATAGAGAATACCTCCCAGCTTAGCAGAATTTACTACAAAGGATGGGGATACCGGAGTTGCCGTAACGAGAATGCCAACAGAGCGGTATTTGGAATTGCTGCTCTCGCTCTCCGGTCTCGTCACAGAGACTACAAACTGATCCTGATTCTGCTTTCCACCCTGCAGAAGACGGTCCGTAAATACAGCAGCCGTTTCCTCAGTTGTGATTGTTTTGGTTTCGCCATCATAGGAAACGGTATAGTTTCCCCCATCAGAAGTATTGTATAGTTGAAAAGAAATCTGATAAGTAATGTCAAGATTTTTATCGTTATACAACAGCTGGTTCGCATAGTTACGGATATCTACTTCAATTTCACATTCATCTGTTCCGTTCCATGCCTCTTTATTAAATATCATCGGATAATCTGTTGTATCCTCTGTCGAAGCCACATTCTTAAGCACATTACTGGAAAAATACAAGCTGGACGCCACCCCCACGCCCTTATTCTTCTGCCCTGCATAGTACTTTGCAAACAGATTGCCACCTGCCGCACAAAGCAGAACAAGGGTAATGAGAAAACCTCCCATTGCCCTGTAAAATTTCTTATGAAGTTTTCGATTCTTTTTGATAGCCTTCATTCGTTCCATGAATCTAATCTCCCAACCTCATAACGGTATATATTGATAAAAATCTATTATAAAAAACTTACTGCGATTCTGCAGAAGTCGTTGTTGTCTCATTTTCCTGTGGTTCCAGCTGCATAGCGTTCACAATGACGTACATCAGGTCCGTCTCTTTGAGATAATCAGAAAACTGAATGCCCTCCTGCCAGGAAAGTTCAATCAGGTAATAATTTAAATCAAAAACAACATTGTTATTCTCAACCTTAGAATTCAGCTGAAAATCTGATCCGGATGTTTTATCATAAATGTCATATGTTCCAAGATTGACAGTATTGCTAACATTGTCGGAATACATTTCTGTGTTATTCTTACTACTTACAGTACTTGAAGTACTTTCATTTCTTGAAAGTTTCTCGAATGTTTTACTTACCGGAGTACCATTTTTATCTGTCCATTCAAGAGTACGGGAATTCTCTCCCGTTGCATCATCTTTCTCAGCAAATACTGTATAATTTAACGGCAAATTACTTGTATGCGCCAGCTCCAGTTCATAGTTGAATTGGGAATCCTTTGCAATCGTATAACCAGAACCACTGGCTCCATTCGGCTTTTGATTCGTCACACCGATCACAATCTGTTTTGTCTCCCCCGGATGCAGGTTCCCGACCGTCAGATTCAGCACATCGGTCCCATTCTTATCCACGAGATAAAGATAATACGGCTGCATCACATCCCGTTCCTCAGAATTGACCTGCCGCTTCAGCAGAAAGGTATACCAGGCATAGGTAACCAGCACCAGAATGAGAATCATCACAAGTGCCATGGCAACGATCATCTGACAGCCACGTTTATAATAATCATTATGGACTTGTCGTTTGTTCTGCCTGTCCTTGTTCATGATAACCTTCCACCTCAAAATGCAGTTTCATACTTTTGACGTAGGTACCAATTTTTGTATCCGCATAGTCGTATAACTGAGTTTCTGTCCACTGAATACCGGTACTCATTTCTTGCATCCGATCTTGATCAAAATAAAGTTTTCTGTCGTCTGAAGAAGTACCCGACAACTGAATCGTACTTTGGATACCGGAACTTAAATTTGTGTATTCATAAGGCCAGTACCAATATAGAGTGACCGCCTCAGAGTTTCCTTCATTTGTTGAAGAATTCCATGAGAGTGCACCGGTCAACGGATTATTATCGCTTAATGGCGCCAACTTATTGTCCGCATTCATATTATAAAATATATATTTATCGCAATGAACGTAATCAGAAATTTCCTTTTCCTCACCATTTACTATAACTTTCCCAGTTGAACTATCCGTAATATTCACACGTTGTTCAAAAAACAACATATGCCCTTTCACCAGATTCTCCAGCTGCGTTTTCATTTCTCCAGTAACAGTTCCGGTACTCTCTTCGCTTCCGGAAGCCGATATACCCGAAGAAACCGTTCCATCCACATACGTCATCAACACCGATGGCGTAATCTTATAGTGATCCACCTCCGGCCGCAACGCCGTCAAGCGAATCGTCACCGATCCATACACTCCCGGTGCCAGCTTACTGACTGTCTGTGTAGAACTTTCTGTGGAACCACCTGATGCAGCATTTACAGGAGCTTCATAAGACTCCACATTATCAAACACCGGCATCTCAAGATCCGCCAGAATTGTATCCTCTTCGCCTTCCCTGACCTCAACAAACTGGCTGTTTTCTGCCGCCGCAGTATTCTTCTCCTGCTTTACCTCCACCTTTAAAGATTCATTGGAGGCTGTGGTAATCCCAAGTCCCGCCGCCAGCGCCGAAGACATATGGGTAAACCACGCCACGGTTGCCGCAATCATGGCAACCATCACGATCACCAGCATGACGTAGGACATAACCTTGATATCCCAGTCCTGGAAAAGCACCCTAAGCTGGGGAAGGTAGTTCTTTGTGAAATTTTCCTTTAATGTTTCACGGTGTTTCTTTCCCATTCAGCATCAGTCCTGTGTTCACTCTTTATCCTTCGTAAAATCGTATTTGTAATCCTTATCCTGGAAATCCTCGTCGGTATATCGGTAGCTGCCTTCCGATTCATCCATGGCCTCTCCTTTTACAGAGTCGTGATTTTCATCCGAACTATCAGTCTCTCTGATAAATCCTGAGGCTTTCAGCCTCTCCGTCAGTTCTCTCCTGACTTCCGCCTCAAGTTCCTCCTTCGATAATCCAATTCTTTTAAGATCCTCGTCGGTGATGACAAAAACGTCATCATCCTCATCATACTCTTCCTCAGAGGCGTTTTCTAATGAAACACTTTCCTCCCTTTCGGTGGAATCGTCTTTCCCGGAATCCCCTTCCGCAGGATCTTCATTAGCCTCTTCCTCAGTAAGCTCCTCCTCCGGTTTCCGGAACATTCCCATAATCTGCCAGAAATAAGACAGCAGACAGATCATTAAAGGCAGGATGATCACCAGAAAATAAATCTTGTTGTCGGATAGCGCCACAAAGCATTTGCCCAGAAGCCGCCCGCCGGGAAACTCCCGCACGAAAATGCCCGCCACCTGATTCTGGTGCACCGGATAGGCATCCACCGCGTCGATGGCATCACCCTTGGTGACATAGAGGGTTTCCCCGTTTTCCTCCACAATATCATGGATCCTATGGGTGTTGTACAGCCCCTGAATCTGTGGATCGTCCGAAGTAAAAGTGATCACATCTCCTACTTTCAGATCCTCCACCGGTACCTTTTTTATGATGATACAGGTGTTTTCGGATATCGTGGGCTCCATACTGCTGGTCAGCACCCGAAGCACCTGATACCCTGCAATCGATACGTGTTTTCCGGAGGACATCAGAAAAATCATAAAAAGGATGAATACACTGAAAAAAACAAATCCGATGTCCCTGAGGATTGCTGCAAATTTCTTCATGTTACTCCTGCTGTCCTTTCGTATCCTTGGCATTTGTCTTACTATTCTTCTTTCGGCGCTTCGTCACCTTTTCGGCGGCCGCCCGCTCCTGTTTCCGGCGCGCCTGGATGCTTCTTAGCTCCGTGTCTACCAGCTTTCTTAAGTTATTGTCCGGGATATCGGTTCCCGCCACAATCTCCTCCAGAAGACGCCTGATGCCAGGCATATCCAGTTCCTTTTTCCGGGACTCACGGTTTATGTCGATCACATCCGACTCTTCCATGTAGTTGTGAAGCATCGCATAATTCCAGACGAAGGAATTATAGATGTCCTTCTCAAAGGATTTGGAAATGTTCGGATCCTGCTTCACCAGATCCACCTTAAAGCCCACCTGATTGTAAGAGTGAATAAAATTCCAGAGCTTGTGACAGGCCTTGTAATCCCTGTTCTTGGCAATGGCGTTGGTCTTTACAATAGGATGCTTGACCGGTGGAAAACGCCGCATGGTTGCGACAAATTCCGTACCCACCAGCATATTGATGTTCCGGTGGAGCTGAATGATTCTTGCAAATACGTCTTTGTTTTCAAACTCATTTTCTGTATCGGTCTGTTTGTCACGAATCTTAATCTGCAAGGAATAATCAATGGTCTCCGTATAGTTGTCAATACTGGAATCTACCTCAAAATTGACACCCAGTTCATCCTTGCTGGCTTCAAAAATCGCATCAAACCGCTTATTGATAAAGAACTGCAGCTCGGCGATCAGCGTGCAGATAAAGCGGTTCTCGTATGTATTTAAGGATTCCTCCTTGTAAATATTCAAAATCTTGTTGGGAATCACGGTGCCGTCCTTGCGGTACTCATCGATGTAATTGCTGTGGGCCAGCAGGTGTCTGACGGATTCTGCCGTGATATTACGCGCCATGGCAATGTTGACGACCTCCCGCTCCTCCTCGATGAATTTTCGCGGATTTAAAACAACATGCTGCAGCGACGGCATTGCCTCCTCGATGGCATTGACCCAGGTCTCATCCACTTCCTTGATGAGGCGGACATAGGAATATTTGACATAGTTGCGCCCCGTTTCCAGCAAATTGTAGAAATATTTATAGTACTTGTCGTCCTCAATATTTCCGTCTGCCTGCCCGGTCATTTTCCCATATGCTTTTAAAATATCATCTGAGTAGTCGTCGTATACCATGCTGTAAGCCTTCTTATTATTTGTATCGGTTTTTTGATTATGCTCCGCTCATTTTCTTCAGACGGGCCAGATAGGTCTTGCTGACTCTGAAATTTTCCTCTCCGAAAACATGATCCAGATAATCAATCAGGCCGTCAATCTCATCACGGATAAAGCCAAGGCCCAGAGATTCAAACTTTCTGAGAATCTTTTTTGCGAACATAAAGTCGATGCCGTTGATCTCCGTTCCTCCGCAGGCCACATAGCAGGGGACGAAATCCTTCATCTGCCGCAAAATACGGTTACCAAAGGTCAGGCGGAAATGCTCGATCAGGTACGCGTCCAGCTTATCCAGCTGCATCAGCATCTCCTCAGAAAGGGGATAGTCCTGCTTTGCCTTGTCGTAAAGAGACGTAAGATAGGTCATGCTGATGGGCATTCCTTCTGTATCCGGTGCCTCAAAAACGGTGGCACGGTCATCCAGGTCAATGGGAATCGCACGGTCGTACACCTTATCTGCCACGGCGAAGGTGGAATCATCGTTATTGATGGTTCCCACGTAAAAAACGTTGTTGGGGATCCATACCTTTCCGTCGATCATCTTGTCCGGGTCATTTTCCGCCCGGCTGGAAACCACGGAAATAAAACGCTCATCCTCCCGCGGCAACTCAAGAATGGAAAGCATTTCCGCGAAATAGTACTCCACTCGTGCAATGTTCATCTCATCGAGAATGATCACGCGGATATTTTCCTGATAATGGGACTCGTAAAGGGTCTTCAGGAAATCCGTCTCCGTGTATTTCTTGGTAAAGTCATTATAATAGCCAAATAACTCGGTTCGGTCACGCCAGGAGGGCTGTACCGAACAGATCAGGCTGGGGTTATTGATGAACTGCCCCAATGCGTATGGCAGGGAGGTTTTACCGGTACCGGAAATACCCTGCAGGATCAGCATCTTTGCAGCGCCAAAGGAGGCAAATACCTCCCGGATGACCTCCAGCTCATAGTAAAGTCCCAGTCTGGATGCCGCAAAATTACGGAATGTGGCACACAGTTCTTCCAGCGTGTAGTTGTTGGCAAACTGCGGTGGCTGATATTCCGGAGATTTGTAATAGACATCCACGGCAGAAAGCTTCGGGAAACGAAGTTCTCCGGCTTCCACCTTTTTCACCTGCTTGCCCTCGGCCTGGGCCATGGCAAGGGCTTCCTTTTCCTCGTCACTTAAGTCGTCCAGGTTGTTCTCACTCTCCGCAGCGGCATTTCGAAGTTCTTCTTCCTTATCCGCTTCCTCGCCTTTCTTATCCGGATCCTCCGTGTTCAGGAGGTCCGGATTGACCTCCATTCCCATCTCGCTGACTTTCATGGCCAATATCTTGTCCTTCTCATAATTGGCCTTCATGACCTCGCGCTTTAAGGTGACGACCTCGTCCTTCATGGCCTCATACTCCACCACCGGCACCTTGAACCGGAACAGCACCCGAAGGCCCCGCACGATCAGATAGATCAGCAGGATAAAGATCAGCAGGATGATGATGTGGGTCAAAAGTGCCGCCACCCATCCGCCCGGTGTCAGGTCATCCTTGTAGGACTTGAAGAGGTCTATGTAGAACTTGATATCTAAGATTCCGACAATCGCATTTTTAATTGCGACTACAATCGCCCAGAGATAGCCGAACACGTCATTCATGAAGTTGTAAAAGTAATTAAAAAATGCGTCCATTTATGTACTCCGCCCGATAAACTTCTATATAGGTTTATATCAGAAGTGGTTTGGATAATAATACTATTCCTTAATTTCCTGTAGTTGTCTCCGGTTTTATAAATTCTAATTGTCCAATAATATCTTTAGCGGAGATCTGGTTTACACATTGATCATCAGTGCCTTCAATCCAGATATATAATGTTATTAGAGTATTTGTATTAGCAGTAAGTGTAATTACTTTACCATCGGTATCTGTCACAGTTCCAGCCGCATTACGCTTAATTGTTGATGCTACTGGATATGTACCACTACCTAATTTGTTTTCTGCATAATCGGCGCCCTTTACTAAGCCAACCGGATTAGCAATATCTGTATTTGGTTCATAAACAGCTTCTGTTGTCGTAGAACCTGTTGTAAAACTCATTCTTACAGCAGCAGATCCCGGAACCTTTTTTGTTTCGTCAACTGCTTTTGAAAGGATATAAGTGCCTTTATAATTATCCTTGTTGCTGTCACTATAAACTCCATCTGCGCTTCCGGTTCCCTCTGCTAATTTGATGTCGGCTGTAGCATTATCTGCACCAAGTAATTTTAACCAAAACTTATATTGAATATAATATCCTTCTTTTTTATTACCTGATGGGTCAGATGATGAGGTAGTACTGTCTATATCACTTGTTTTTCCTTCAAAATATTCATTTTCCCCAATGGGTTCAACCTCACTAACAACCCCGTTGCCATCATACTTTGGTTTCATGAAAGTATATCCATCAATCGTTGTCGCCGGTAAAAGTTTTCCATTAATAGCATCAAACTGTATACTTGACCCAAATGACCCAGCTGATCCATTATTATCCTCTGCAATCTGCAATCCAGTCGTATCGCCAACCGTCATCGTCAAATTAGTTGCCTTCGCCGTATTACTCAACGTAAACCAAGCATACGTAGCCGCCGACATCATCAGCACGCACAGCAGCGACATCATAATAATGCTGCGAATCTTCTTCGCCTTCTGTGTCAGGCTTTTTGTTTTCTTTGTCTCTTGTTTCTTTTCCATACCATTCATCCTTTCTTAAAGTGTATTATATTGAATCAGATTCCCGATGGAATCTGAAAAGATACCTTCTTTAGTAGCTGAACTTCATGTGCATCTCCACATGTCCACCCAGAATTTCATCATTACAGTCGGGATCATCTCCCTCCAGCCAGATCACCACGGTGTACTTATCGGTCTCATCGGGCTTCATATTCTGTCTACTTCCGATACTGACCAGATCCTTCGATTCCCAGGGAACCGTCTCCAGCTGGTAGAGGCCCTCGATCTTTGTAAACTCGTGGTAGTTGATCATCTCCTCCGTCACATGGGCCTTGGAGGCATCCTTGACCACAGTCTGACAGTTTTTATCCAGCGCATAGTCCATAAAAGGGAACTCCCACTTGCTGTAAAGGCATTCCGGATAACCGGCCTTATTCTGCTCTGCAAAAATCTGCTGCTTGCCGTTCTGAAACAGCATCACGTAGGTGGCGGTGTCCGCATCCTTTGAGGTGCTTTCCACGGTGAGCTCATAATGGTAATCGTGCTCCTTCGTGGTCTTATTCTTCAGATAAAAGGTATAGGCCACATAGTTGGCCCCATTGTGCTTGCCGTCCACCTCCATGACATTATCCGGTATATCATATATCGAAATATTTGTCGCATTATTAACCGCATTGTCTCGTAAAGTTACAAGATAATCGCTAAAATCGTTGGTTTCCGACAGAAGAAAGCCTTCATCAGCCATCGGACGGTCTAATTTGATGACAAATTCTCCTTTTCCAGTGTAAAAAGCGGATAATATGTATACGATCACAAGGGCAGAGGTCAAAATGATGATTGTCTGCCACGCCGCTACCACACGGAAAAGGCTTCTGGTCACACTGGCCGCGCCCAGATACCAATGCCGGAAGCGATTTGCAGGATCGATTTTGTTCCAGAATTTGGATTTCCGCTCCATGCTCCGATAATGGCGGTCTACGTTATTCGGTTTTTGACTGTTCCCAGTTTTCTGCTTTTTTTCCTTATTAAAACCTGCCATACGCTTTCCCGATCCGGTTTCTCGTTATGTAGTCAATGATTCCTAAGCTGCCACGCATCTTACGTATTCCTATCTGATGAAATAATGTCCTGCCTGTGCCTCCCAGTCTGCATCCATGTTGGTGGGCATCCGGTCCATGCACTCTGCAAAGGCCTTTGCCAGCAGCGGATCAAACTGTTTTCCGGCCTCACTGAGGATGATATCTCTCACCTTTTCTTTCCCCATGCTCTTTCGGTAAGGTTTCCAGCTGGTCATGCCGTCATAAGCATCGGCCACGGAACAGATTCTTGCCTCCAGTGGGATGGAGTCACCTGCAATACCAAGGGGATACCCCCTGCCGTCACATCGTTCATGATGGTACATAGAAATATTGAAGAGACGAAGCTTCACCGAATCGGAAAAAGGCAGTTGATACACACTGTCCAGCGTATAGGCCGTCAGAACAGTATGCTGCTTCACCTGCTCGTACTCCTCGTCTGTGAGCCCTCCCGCCTTATTCTGAAAGCGCACCGGCACAAAGGCACGCCCTACATCATGCAGGGTATACAAATCCTGCACCAGTCCGTCGAGCTCGTGATTCAGAGGTTCCAGAAGCTGCGGGTATTTTTCTGTCAGATACTGATAAAAGACCGCAGAATACACGCCTACCCGCTCCATATGAAGCCGGACATCCCTTGGAATAATGCTATAAAGGCAGCCCAATGTGGGATAACAGCCTTCCTTGGTTTTTTTCATGTCTTCTTTTTCGTATACAATCATAGGGTACTCCTGTGTATATCATATCGTTTTTGACATTTTTCGTCAAGTTTTGAGCACAAATCACAAATTTCGACAGGCAGAATTGTATAACATATACCATTTTCCATTTCCAATGTTCCTTGATTTCTCTTTTCCGAGATGCTATAATACTATCAAAGCAAATTTTCATAGTAGGCATGGCCAGTAGGGCTGCATGTTCTTTCGTATATCTTAGGTTTTTATTTTACATATCCCGAAAATTCTTGCTTTTATTACCACATAACAACTGAAGCAGGAATTTTGGATATCAGCCCACGGCCTTTCTATCTCTGGCTTTCTATATTTATTACAGGATTCCTGCCGGTTTGCACAAAGGAGGAATCTTATGTCAGGAAACAGAGAGTACAAAAGTGATGTTTTTTCGATGCTGATGGAGGACAAGGCCAACGCTCTCCAGCTTTATAACGCCATGAATGGCTCGGATTATTCGAACCCGGATGAGGTGGAGATTTTTTCGCTGGATAAGGGAGTTTCCCTTTCGGTTCGGAATGATGCTTCATTCATTCTCGATTCGAATCTCAGTGTGTATGAGCACCAGTCCACGATCTGCCCCAATATGCCGGTGCGCAGTCTGATCTATTTTACAAATATTCTGGAACGTTTGTTGAAGAATCGTAACATTTACGGTTATTCCGAAATTAAAATTCCGGTACCAAAGTTTGCGGTATTTTACAACGGAACGAAAAATCAGCCGGATCAGCAGGTCATGAAGCTGTCGAAATCTTTTCATCATCAGGTAGAGGATCCGGAATTGGAACTGACCTGTCGTGTCTATAATATCAATGCAGGACACAATCAGGAACTTCTAGAGAAATGTCCGGTATTACGGGAATACATGGCGTTCGTGGACTATGTCCGTGAATATCATGACGAGAACAAAGGCTGTACGTTGGAGACAGCTATTAATCTGGCCATCGATCGCTGCATAGGGGAAAATATCCTCAGAGATTTCTTGCGGGAAAACCGCTCGGAGGTGGTAAAAGTGACACAACTGGATTATACCTTTGACAGACAAATTACCCTGGAAAGGGAAGAAGCGATCCGTGAGGGTCGTGAACTTGGACTTGAGCAGGGTCGTGAACTTGGACTTGAGCAGGGTCGCGAACTCGGACTTAAGCAGGGTCGCGAACTCGGACTGGAACAGGGTCTTGAACAAGGTCTTGAACAAGGTCTTGAACAGGGTCTTGAACAAGGTCTTGAGCAAGGTCTTGAGCAAGGTCTTGAGCAAGGACGTGAACTTGGACTTGAACAGGGGCGTCTGGACGCCATTCGGAACATGATTTCCTTAGATATTCCCAAAGAACGCATTCTTACGAAATATTCCGAGGAAGAATATAACAAAGCTGTCAGCAGTCAGTAGTACTAGCTGGCATAGCTCTCCAGGAAATCATAGAGCTGTTCCAGCGTGGCAAAGCCAATCCCCCGCTTTGCTTTCTCCTGCATGTCTTCACTCAGGCGGTCCGTGCGTATGCCGGTCTCCATATAGACTGTCTGCCCGTCCGCCTGATAAACTACAAGCATAGCATCCTCCGTCCGGACGATATAAGAATAATTCTGCGGGGATGGCGTACTTGTGGTTATTGGAATTTCTGTGTCTGCCTGTGTCTGTGGTACAGGCAGTTCATTGGTTTCATTAGAACGTGCTCTTCTGCTCAGGCCGAACCAAATCCCAAACACCAATAAGATACCTAATAATATTAAAATACAAATACTGGTTTTTCGTTTCATACAAAATCCTTCCTTTTTCTCAATAGGAAGTATTTGCATATTTCAAAAAATAATACAGTATTTCCAAATTTTTCTACCTATTTATGAAATTAACTACGTGAGTTCTCTTCTCTTTTCTTTTCTTTCCATTTCCCCATGAACTTCCTCATGTGGGCTATATGCATGTAATTCAACATCCACCGTCCATTTTCCTGCAGTACTTCGCATTCTTGTGGGCTATATGCATGTAATTCAACATCCACCGCCCATTTTCCTGCTATATTTCTCATTTCTGTGGGCTATACGACTATAATCTTCCTGCACCGCCCATTTTCCTGCCATACGACACATCTCTTTGGGCTATACACACACGTTCTAGCCTCTTCCGCCCATAATCTGAAATTTACAGAAGTAAGTTTTCTTTTAATTTCCGTAACTGTTCAGCCCCTCCTCATAGATTCGTCAAATCGCGTGCTTTACGCCTTTTCTGCTGCTTCGCAGCCTGTAACAAGGAGGGACCCGCATAGCGGGAGGATTCCTTATTACTCACATTTTGCTCATATATGGAGACCGTATACATAGCAAAATCGGTCTTATTTCCCAAATTGGACATATGAGAAAAAATTTGTTTCCTACATCCCAATTTTCATGATTAAAACATCCTAAAAAAAGACAATTGGGCATATAGGCCAACTGCTTACTCTCCACGCCCACATTTTAGGCATTTAGTGGGATGTAAAAAACAAATTACTAAAACTTCCCACGCCCAAAGCATCGAATTTCAGACGAAAAATGAGAGCAAAATGGGCAATACTTTTTGATTTTAATTTCTGTTCCAAATAAAAAATGGACATATAGAAAGAACTCAATTCTCTACTGCCCATTTTTTCATACGACACTATTTCATCAAATGCAGCTTCTTCACCAATTGAACCAGCAATGCTCCCTTCGGGAACCGGAGGATTTCCTCCTCTGAAATTCCCTTCATAAGCAGCAACAAAACGCCATAGACAATGACCGCAGCGATAATTGCTAGTAATGTGGCAGCTATATTGCTCTTAAAAAGTGCATATATCCCACGATATACCAGGAATGTTGCAATTCCCATGATTAAGGAGGCAATCAGCGGAATTATGAATGTTTTCACATACTCCTGCTGATAGCCGCTGTACTTATGAATTGCTCTTGCATTCAGCACACACATCAGCAGGGCAAAAAACATATTGGCAATCACAACCGCATAGATGTTCAGCCGGAAAAACAGCATCAGTGCAATCAGAAGAACCACATGGGCCACCAGTGCGATCGCCGCATTGACCACCGGAACCTTCAGGCGGTCGATTCCCTGGAGCAATCCGTTGGAAAGTGTGGACATTGAATAGAATACGACGGCAAAAGCGCCCACGATCAGCATCATGCCGGCCATCGGAGCGGTATCCGCCGTTCCCGGAAACAGCATGGCACAGATGGGCTCTCCCAGCACGCCAAGACCGATAGTGCATGGAAATGCAATCACCATGACAAAGTGCATGGCTGCATTGATCTGATTTTTGACCGCATCCATATCTCCCTCCTCAAAGGAAGCCGTCAGGGTCGGCACCGAAGAGGCTGCCATAGCTGACGCAATAGAGATTGGTACATTGATCAGCAGCTTGTATTTGCCGGAGAAAACGCCCCACCAGACATCCACCTTGTGTTCCGTATACCCCTGCAGAAGTGCAATATTCTTAAAAATACCCTGATCAATAATGCCGCTGATGTTATACACTGCCGTACTGAGAAGTACCGGAATAATCGTCATCACCAGAACCTTCATGGTGTAGCCAAAGGAATCTACTCTCGTGCCCCGTTCCTTTTTCATCCGGCGCTTAAACACATGCATATAAACAAAGAACACGAACAGCACAAACAAAAGTGCTGCCACCGAACCGAGATTCGTACCAAGAGTACCACCTGCGGCTCCATAAGCAGCCGCGTAATTATCGGGATCCCCAAGCACTGCCCCAAGCCGCTTGCCGTATCCAAAAAGGACGTAGGCAGCCCAGACACTGACGATGGCATTGACGATCTGCTCGATAATCTGAGAAACCGCACTGGGCATCATCGTTCCCAGACCCTGGAAAAAGCCCCTCAGCACTCCCAGCACTGCCACCACGATGAGTGCCGGCCCAAGAATTTTCAGGGCAAAGACGCTGTATGGCGTTTTTAGCAGGGTTGCCGTAAAGAACTGCGCGCCGAAAAAGACAATCAGACATGCCGCCACACCGGTGACCAGTCCAAACAGTAAAGCCCCCTTCAGCACCTGATAGGCAGTCCGATATTGTCCCTTTGCCACACTGGCCGAAACCATTTTCGAGACTGCAAGCGGCAGGCTGTAGGAAGAAATAATCAGTACAATGTTATAAATATCAAAAGCGCAGCCGTAATAGCTGTTGCCTACATCTCCGATAATATTTGTCATCGGAATCCGATAGATTAATCCGATAATTCTGCTGATAATAGATGCAGCGGCCAGAATTGATCCCTGTACCAGGAAATTCGTTCCGCCCTGTTTTGTCTTACCCATGTGTTGATCCTCAATCTTTTCTTTCTTCGGGAACGTCAGCCCATGCAAAATTTCCCTTCGGGAAATGGGCTGACGCTGCATAATAGTCTGCTTCGCAGGCTATTACATTTGGAACGTCAGCCATGCAAAATTTCCCTTCGGGAAATGGGCTGACGATTACCTTTCACTATTTACTTCTGGAAGTCTGCTTTGGTGCTGTAAATAACATTCTGGGAGGCACGGCTGCTCTCACAGATTTCCACCCAGGTCTTGCCCGGATTGAGAACGATCTCATCGCCGTTCTCATCGTAATAGCGGGTAATGTCATTTTCGGACTTCCGCTTCCAGGTAATATCAATCGCACGGCCGTTGGTGATATACTTTCCGGTCCCGCCGGAGAGCACGTCAATATCAAGGGTTCCGTTCTTTGGATTCTTCAGAGAGCTGTTGCAGTTCTGGATAATAATATTCTTCACGGCAAGCTGCTTGCCGGTCAGTCCGTCCACCTGCTTCTCCCCGAATTCATAGCGGTAGTAAAGGCCGTTTTTCTTATTGTATACAAACCAGGGCTTCGCGTCAACATAATACATTTTTACCACAGCAGCCTTCTGCCCGTTTTTCAGCAGATTAGGTTCTTCCTCTGTAGCAAACTGATAATGGGGCTCGTAATCCTTGGAAAGTTTCGTGTCAAACCCATATTCCTTCATCGCACTGGCAAGCTTATTCCCCGTGGTGTATAGATTGTGAGGAGCTTTACGGCTGTTGTCCCGGTAATAAAAAGCACCGCCCTTGCCGGTAATACCGTCCACATTGTCAATATAAGAGCTGTTCAAAATATCCAGCGCATATTTACTCTCGCCTGCATGGAAATAGGCTGCCCCGAATTCCTTCGCCAGATACACGTAATACAGACGGCAGCTTCTGACATTTCCCACCTTTTCCAAGCCCTTGTAATTCTGGTAAATTGCCATCATGCGGGTGATTCCGCCTTCCACCGGACACTCGTAAATCACGTCCGCTTTACTGACGCCATACTGGGGCAGAGTCACATGAGTATTTTCCGTCATGACCGCCACCGGCCGGTTGTAGGCCTTCTTCTCATTGATCCACTTTCCGGTATAGAAGCTTCTTACCTCCCCTTCATGGGTGTCCTCCACTTCCTCGACCTCTGTCTGAGTCTCCGGTACCATCACCTGCTCTGTGCCTTCCGTGGTCGCCGGAACCACAGGCTCTTCCTTTTTCTTACATCCGGTAAACGCTAACAGCGCAAGTGTCAGCATCGCAGCCGCTACGATTTTCTTTTTCATTTTCTTATTTCCTTCCTTCCATTTTCGCATTGAGATCACAAAGGAACCTATTATTTCAATTTAGGAAAAACTTCACCGCGTAATCTGCATCTCCTCCAGAATCTGACTCTGCTTCGGCTCCATCACCGCCGCATCGGACTGCTCAATATGGTCATACCCCAACAGATGCAGCATACTGTGCACTATCAGAAACGCAAATTCCCGCCTGGGGCTGTGCCCATAGCTTTGGGCCTGCTCCAGCACCTTCTCCACGGAAATGATGATATCCCCAAGAATCACTTCCCCGGTATCCGGGTTGAAATCATCGTCACTCTCCTCCTCAAGGAAGGAAAAATCCCCTGCCCTCTCATAGGACAGCATGGGGAAGGACAGCACATCCGTAGGTCTGTCAATCTGACGGTATTCACGGTTTAATTCATGAATGCCCTCATTGTCTGTCAGCGTCAGATTTACCTCCGCCTCGTAGGGAAAATTTTCGTGGGTCAGGCAGAAAGACACCACCGACTCCGCCAATGCCCGATAATCAAAATCGAAAGGAATCTCGCATTCCTCCTCCAGATAAAAGCTCACTTCAGCTTCTCCTCCTTTGCCAAAAAATCGCGAACCCGCAAAAACTGATTCATACTCATGCCGGAACGATCATAGATTCCGGTTCCGGACAACTCATTTAATGTCTGGTAAACCAGAAATTCCCGATCCCCGGAGGTTTTCTCATTTTCCTGTCCGCCCTTTTCCAATTTGGAAACCAGCACGTCCACCATATGCACCAGAGCAGACTCCGGTGACGAGGGAAGCTTCTTACTGCCGTAATATTCTGACAGGACTGCAATGAGACTCTGGGGAAAACACAGGCTTACAGCCCGGTCCACGCCGTTCTCAATATAGGGTTCTCCCACCCAGAAACCCAGGCGGTAATAAAATCCTGCGGAAAGACACAATCCCTCGTTTAAGCCCGTGTTCTTCGCACAGCGGTAGGCGATATCCGCTACCATGACCGCATGCCGGTACTCCCTTTGGGAAAAATCCTTCAGGGCCTTTACCTCCGAATAATCCTCCGACACAATGTCATAAAAACGATTTTCCACTTCCTCCTCACTATCTCTGCGAAGAGCAGGATAAAGAAATAAAGCAAAGCCGGACACGAGAATACCGGAAGCTGCACCGCCCAGATATACCCCTGGACTCATCTGCTTATAGGCAAATTCATAAAACACGGCCGGAACAATCACACTGATCATAAAAAGCAGCGCTGCAATGCAGATACGGTATTTCCTGTTTTCCAGAGCCCGTCCAAGTACCGCTCCCAGAAGGGTCAGAAGGCAGAAGCCGGCAAGGGCGTATAAATCAGCCCCGGCAGAAATTCCTGTCAGAATATCCAAAAACAGCCCTGTGGTAACCGCCAGAAGCGGCGTGGAAACCGCACACATCAACACCGGTATCAGCATCACCGGGCGGAACACCTCCGGCAGAAACACCATGGCAGCAGTCAGTGCTGCACAGACCGCATAGCCGGCACTGATACGGGCAAAATTCGTCTGTCTGTTAAAGGAAAGCTCCCCCTGTCTTCTCTCATATTCCAGTTCAAATATATACACCGACAAAAAAACAATATCCAGGAAGGACATACAGAGCCATTCATCCGTGTAAAACTGTCCCCGGGCACAGAGAACCGCGGTGACAGCCGCCGTGGCCAATACCACTGCGATCACCGAGAGGATCCTGTATAAATTGGGTTCTTCTTTCCGGCTCATTTTTTCTCCTGTCTCGTCTTTCTCGCGTGTGCGTTCTGTTTCTTCTCATAATCATCATAGGCCTGTACGATTTTCTGTACCAGCGGGTGGCGTACCACATCCTTGCTGGTCAGCTCACAGATGCCGATATCCTCAATACTGCGAAGGACCCGAAGAGCCACGTCCAGACCGGATTTCGTTCCGGGAGCCAGATCCTTCTGGGTCTTGTCACCGGTGATGACAGCCTTGGAACCAAAACCGATTCGGGTCAAAAACATCTTCATCTGAGCCGGAGTGGTATTCTGGGCTTCATCGAGAATGATAAAGGCGTTGTCAAGGGTACGGCCTCTCATATAGGCGAGGGGTGCAACCTCGATCAGTCCTTTTTCCATATTTTTCTGAAAGCTGTCCGCCCCCATGATCTGATAAAGGGCATCGTACAACGGACGAAGATATGGATCCACCTTGCTCTGCAGATCTCCGGGCAGAAAGCCCAGCTTCTCCCCCGCCTCGATGGCCGGACGGGTGAGAATAATCCGGGAAACCTCCTCATTTTTGAAAGCGGTAATGGCCATGGCCATGGCAAGATAGGTCTTGCCGGTTCCCGCGGGACCGATGCCGAAAACGATCATTCTATCCCTAATGGCATCCACATATTCCTTCTGTCCGATGGTCTTGGGTTTTACCGGTTTTCCCATGACCGTATGGCAGATCACATCCTGATCGATCTCCACCATACGGCCGCCCTCGTGCTCCGCCAGCAGGGCAAGGGCGTAATTGACATTCTGCTCAGTGATGACGTTGCCCCTCTTTGACAGCTCATAGAGCTGGGAAAACACCTCTCTGGCCCCGGTCACTGCAGACTCGCTTCCGATCATCTTCACCTGGTCATCCCTTACCACAATCGTCACCCCAAGGGCACGTTCAATCTTCTTAATGTTCGCATCAAACTGACCGAACACATTTGCCATGTGTTCCGTCGGAATCTGAAGCGCTGCTTCATTTAAACTCATGCTTTATTCCTCTTCGTTCTCCTTCGGAGCAGGAGCCTCTTTGATCTCCGTGGGAACCCTCTCGGTAATATCCTCGCAGACCTTAAGTCTCCCGTATATATGATAGTTATCTTTTTCCTTTTCAATCATAACATTTTTATCGATAATTCGCACCCCATTTTCTTCCAAATCTGAAAGAAACCTGGAAAAATGTGAAAGAGCCTCCTCCTTTGCCTGCTCCATGGTCACCTGCTCAATCTGCTGCAGCTGCTCCGTTTCCCGGATTCTGCCCACATACACCGGCAGATAAAAGCTTCCCGGAAGGCAAAGCTGATTGGTTTCCTCAATGGTTTCACTGCAGTCAAAGTCCCCATACAGCTTCGGCGTCGTAAACCGGTATCCCATAAAACGCAGGAAATAGCGGTCATGACTTTTGCCGGAAGGTTTGGTCACCACCCGCTGCAGTGAAATCCGGTCCGTATAAGAAAGAGTGGAAATTCCCAGTATATCCGCATCCGCACTCTGGTAATAATATTCCTTCACTTCGCCATTATCATCCAGAATTTCCTGTCTGCCGCAGACCAGAATATCTCCGGCCTTCACAGTATCCTCTGCCTTTACGAGAGGAATCCCGCCTCTGGTAACAATGGAATAGATCACGGCATCTGTCTTTGCCACAAGATCCGTGCAGGGTGTCTGGGATACATTCGTTTCCTTCTCCGCTGCCAGCTTCTCCTGAATACGTACCACCAGCTTGGTTCCCTTTTCATAGACACTGGCCCAGATCACCTGGTCAAAGTCCTGCCTCAGGGACAGTTCCAGACCGTCATTGTCAATATCGTCCCTGCCAATGCCATAGGTGATGCCCTTCTGCTTCAAATACTCCAGAACGGCGTCCTCACCGATCGCCGAATTTCCCAGCACCTCGATGCGCCAGATTCTCGTGGACAAAAAGGCAACGCAGACCATCATGGCAAGCAGGGTTCCGGCAAACACCACACGCTTTCGATAACGGTGCACCAGAAATGGCAGGCCGGCTCGTTTTTCAATGCGAAGCCTTACTCTTGTTTTCCGAAGCAGCGGTCGAAGCCTGTAAAAATCGGACAGATAGATGCTTGCAAAAACCTCTCCTGTCTCAGAGACAGACAGCCTCCAGGTGGCAATCCCCCGGTTGGCACAGAGATTCAAAAAGCGTTCACAGTTCCTCCCCCACAGCTTTAGTTCCAGAAAGCCTCTCATAAACCGCACCAGCCAAAGAATCACAGCAGGAAAGAAATATGCTCCAGATATCCGGTTATTTCCATGTAATCCTTCGTAAAGCGCACGATGGAAAGCTCCCTCCCGGCCACCTCGATTCCCCAGGGCTTAGCGGCGACCACAATTTTTTCGCGGCCTGCCTGAAGTATGCCCCGGTGGTTTTCGATGCAGAGAAAACGATTTCCCTGCAGAGAGAGAACCGGCATACCGAGGAAGAGATCTCTCGGCAGCCCAAGCTGCTCCACAATGCGCTCCGATTCCGGTTGATTATGCGGTTTCTGATTGGACTGATGGCTTTTCATAGTAAACTATATGAAAACACAGCAGGTCCTATTACCCGGCTACTTGTGGTAGGGCTCGTGGTTGATGATGCGGCAGCTCCGGTAGATCTGCTCCAGCAGGATCACCCGCATAAGCTGATGGGGAAAAGTCATTCGGGAAAAGCTGAGCTTAAAATCTGCCCTCTGCAGCACAGCCTCAGAAAGACCGAGAGAACCACCGATTACAAAATAGATGTGACTGGTCCCGCCAAGGCCGAGAGAGTCGATCTTATGGGCCATTTCCACAGAATCCAGGGGTTTTCCCTCAATGGCCAGCGCAATGACATACCCATCCTCACGGATATTCTTAAGAATCCGCTCCCCCTCTATATCCTTCACCTGCTTCTCCTCGGCAGGTGAGGCCTGTTCCTTTGTTTTTTCATCCTTCACCTCCAGGATCGACAGGCTGATATAGCGGCTCAGGCGCTTGGCGTACTCCTTTATGGCATCCTGGTAAAATTTCTCTTTGATTTTTCCTACGCATACGATTGTAATTTTCATAACTACTATTTTACTTATTTTTCCGCCTGTCAGCAAGTACCATACATGAAAATGATATAAGATGATAAATAAAGATTTTACATGCCAACGGTAAAATGATATACTGATTTTAGATCATCTTACTACGAAGGGAGAACCATTTTGAAGGAATTAGAAGAACGAATCAAAAAGGACGGCATCGCCGTCAGCGAAGATATTTTAAAAGTAGACAGTTTTATCAATCATCAGGTGGATCCTGTTCTGATGCAGCACATTGGAGAGGCTTTTGCAGAGCACTTTAAGGATCAGGGCATTACGAAGGTGGCCACGATCGAGAGTTCCGGCATTGCTCCGGCGCTTATGACAGCCATGTGCATGAACCTTCCTCTGATCATCTTAAAGAAGCAGCCCTCCAAGGTGCTCAATGATCATCTGTACCAGACAGAGATTGCTTCCTTTACTAAGGGAACCAGCTACGAGCTGACCCTTTCTTCCAAGTTTATCGGTGAGAATGACCATGTACTGATCATTGACGATTTTCTTGCCAACGGAGAGGCAGCCACGGGAGCCATACGTCTGATCCGCAAGGCCCATGCCACTATCGCCGGTGTTGGAGTGCTCATTGAGAAATCCTTCCAGCCGGGTCATGAAAAGCTTGTTTCCCAGGGCTTTGATGTTTATCCTTTAGTCCGGATCGGGCAGCTCTCTGCCGGCTCCATTGAATTTCTGCACGACTAACCCAAACTTCCCGCACGGATTTTCGCACGGCTCCGCCGGCTGCCTGGATTCTCCGACAATGGGCTTCGGAACAGTCAGCGCAAATTGCATAGATTTGTCCGGTATCGGATTTCGGCTCCAAGTTTGTGTACATTCGCCAGACGAACACTTCCGCAGCGGTGCCCGTCTATGACAGACACTCGATTTATTCCAAACCGTGTGCGAGTTAATGCCTC